>JBDKHQ010000107.1:0-23730 GCA_039797585.1 Pseudomonadota bacterium
TACTGCTCTACCAGCTGAGCTAACGGCCCAAAAATGGGGTGAACGATGGGGATCGAACCCACGACAACCGGAATCACAATCCGGGGCTCTACCAACTGAGCTACGTCCACCATTAAACATAAGAGCGCAATTATGAATTGGTGCGCCTGGCAGGACTCGAACCTGCTACCCTCGGCTTAGAAGGCCGATGCTCTATCCAGATGAGCTACAGGCGCTATTCCTGAAAAATTACCATCTTAATAAAAGTTTAAATAACAGGGTTCATATCCTGATCAAAAGCTAATTTTACCTAAATTAATATACCTTTGGATGTTAAGATCAAAAATTATATAATATACTTTACTAGTTAATGAGCAAAACTAAGTATAAATAATTGGTCGGGGTAGAGGGATTCGAACCCCCGACATCCTGCTCCCAAAGCAGGCGCGCTACCAGACTGCGCTATACCCCGTATTCCACCAAACTTATGATTAGGAGTTGGCATATTAAGCCGCTCTAAGAGCAAAACTTGGGCCAACTTCGGGTAAGGATAATACCTGCGCAATCAATTAATATCAACTGCTCTATTCATAACAGCTAAGTCTTACATCCCAAACTTTTCTAAGCTATTTATTCAGTTTTGTTCCTTAGTCCATATAATTTTATTAAATTGGATTGAAATTTTCTATCAGAATTTAGAAAAATAGGTTTAAAAGTAGGCAATTTTCGTATGTTATACTGGTAAAATTTTTTAAATGGGGCGTTTACCCGGCCTCATGAGAGGGTTTATGCCCGTATTTACGCAGTTTTCTTTGCTAAAAAATCGACGATTTGTGCCCTTATTGTTAGTTCAATTCTTGGGGGCATTTAATGATAATGTCTTTAAAAACGCATTAATTATCTTAATTACTTATCAACTCATCACACAATCCCTATTGTTGCAGCAGCTTTCAGTCACTCTAGCGGCTGGGTTGTTTATTTTACCTTTTTTTCTTTTCTCAGCATTCGCTGGACAGTTAGCCGATAAGCTAAGCCGAAGATATTTGACGATTATTATTAAAGGCTTCGAATGCATTTTTATGTTACTGGCAAGCTTAGGTTTTTACCTCCATTCAGTAAGTCTGTTGATGTTAGTTCTATTTTTTATGGGGACGCATTCAACTTTTTTTGGCCCTATTAAATACGCCATTTTACCTGATTTATTAGAAAAAAATGAATTAATTGCTGGCAATGCATTGGTAGAAGCAAGCACATTTATTGCTATTTTGATAGGGACACTATTAGGTGGTTTATTAATAGCCAATCATACGGATTTAAGATGGATCTCAACCATAATAATTTCTATTGCAGGTTTGGGGTTATTCGCTAGTTTTTATATCCCAGTAACCACTAAAGCAAACCCAAATTTAAAATTAAATTTAAATTTTATTCAGTCTTCAATAAAAATTATTCAACAAGTAAAAACTGAAAAAAAGGTTTTTTTAGCAATACTCGCTATTTCTTGGTTTTGGGTAATAGGCGCTACATTTTTAACGCAATTTCCTAGTTTTACCAAGAATATCTTGCATGCAGATGCGAGTGTGGTGACACTTTTTTTAGCTATTTTTACAGTAGGTGTTGCTTGTGGTTCATTACTTTGTAATCGATTATTAAAACGTAGAATAAGTATGAAGTGGATACCCATTAGCCTTTGGTTGATGAGTATTTTTATGATTGATCTTTATTTTGCGTCCAAGCATTCAATCTATAATCTACAAGAACTGATTAATTTCTCTAGCTTTTTTAATTCCTTAACACATTGGCGAATTTGTATAGACTTGTTAGGTTTATCAGTGAGTGGGGGTATGTATGCTGTGCCTCTGTATACTTTAATTCAAACGGATACTGCTACCGAACATCGTGCCCGGACAATAGGGGCGACTAATATTATTAATTCTTTATTTATAGTCCTCTCCAGTATCATTATTGTTTTTTTACTTAAAGTTGATTTAAGTGTTACACAGATTTTTTTACTATTAGGGGTCATTAATACAGGATTGGCCATATATGCCACACGATTAATACCACAAGGATTGATTAAACCAATTTTACGAAAAATATTGCGATGTCTTTATGATGTGAAGTTAAATGGTTTTGAGCATTATAAAGAGGCAGGTGAAAGTGTAGTTATTGTAGCGAACCATACTTCTTTTCTAGATGTCGTCCTACTGTATGCATTTTTACCCGACGAGCTTTTATTCGCGATTAATAGTTTTACATCACGTGTTTGGTGGATACGACCCTTTTTATATTTTTCTAAAGTTTTTGAGTTAGACCCTTTAAATCCTTTAGCTATCAAGACTTTAATTAAGGAGGTAAAAAAAGGACAAAAATGTGTAATTTTTCCTGAAGGAAGAATTACCACCACCGGTGCGTTGATGAAGCTTTATGAAGGGCCGGGGTTAATAGCGGATCATGCAAAAGTTAATTTACTGCCTATTCGTTTACAAGGTGCGCAATATACTCCTTTTTCCCGCTTACGGGGGAAAGTCCAAATCCGTTGGTTTCCTAAAATTTATATTTCAATTTTACCACCCAGAAAGTTTATTGTTGATCCTACAATGAGTAGTCGAAAAAGAAGACAAGTTATTAGTAATCAGCTTTATGACATGATGGTGGAGATGTTATTTCGAAGCACAGATTATAATAAAACCCTATTTCAATCTTTATTAGAAGCGAAATCAATTCATAAGGGTCCTACAAAAATACTAGAAGATATTACACGAGTACCTATTAACTATAATCAATTAATAACCCGTTGTTTTATTTTAGGCTCTTCCATTTGTCGTCATACTAAGTATCAGGAATCGGTAGGACTATTATTGCCTAATATGGTGACCGCAGTTGTTAGTTTTTTTGCATTACAAGCTTACGGTAGAGTACCTGCTTTATTGAATTACACAGCAGGTTTTGCGCAAATAGAATCAGCTTGTAAGATTGCTCAGGTTCATTGTATATTCACTTCCAGAAAATTTATTGAAGTGGGCAATCTGTTTGAACTCATTAATCGACTAAATGAAACTTCTATTCAAATTATTTATTTAGAAGATGTAAAAGAAGAAATTAATTGGAAAGACAAGCTTCGAGCAAGTTTACTAAGCCGATTTCCTCAGTATTATTATTATAAAAAATTAAAAAAAGGGACTAACCCACAAGATCCAGCAGTTATTCTATTTACTTCCGGATCAGAGGGTGAACCTAAGGGAGTGGTTCTCAGCCATAAAAATATACAAGCAAATCTTGCTCAAGTGACTACTCAGGTCGATTTTAATCAGCGAGATATTTTCTTTAGCTCATTACCATTTTTTCATGCTTTTGGATTAACTGCATGCATCATTCTACCCATCTATCATGGAATAAAAACCTTTATTTATCCATCTCCTTTACATTATCGTAAAGTTCCTAATATGATTTATGAATGTAATGCAACTATCATGTTTGGAGCAGATACTTTTTTAGCCGGCTATGGTCGTTATGCCCATCCCTATGATTTTTATAGCATTCGTTATGTTTTTGCGGGTGCAGAAAAATTAAAAGAAAAAACACGTAAACTATGGATGGAAAAATTTGGAATTCGTATTTTTGAAGGTTATGGTGTGACGGAAGCATCTCCAGTTATTAGTGTGAATACACCGATGCAAAATAAACCTGGTACCGTAGGTAATTTTTTACCAGGTATTCGTTATGAAATAGAACCTGTTCCTGAAATTAAGCAGGGAGGACGTTTATTGATATCAGGCCCTAATGTAATGTTAGGTTACCTAAGCAAAGAACAAATTGGCGAAATTATTCCTCCCAGCCATGGTTGGTATGATACGGGAGATATTGTGGAGGTAGATGACGAAGGATACCTGTCCATAAAAGATAGGGCGAAACGCTTTGCAAAAATTAGTGGTGAAATGGTTTCTTTAACAGCAATAGAGAATATAATTTATGACTTATGGCCTGATAAACACCATGCCATATTAAGCGTTCCCGACGCTAAAAAAGGGGAGCAAATTGTTTTAGTTACAGATTATAAATTGGCAACTCGACCTATGCTTATTAAAGCATTCAAAGAAAAGGGATTTTCTGAATTAAGTTTACCGCGAAGATTATATTTTATTGATAGTATGCCATTATTAGGTAGCGGTAAGGTAAATTACATAGGTGTTAAAATTTGGCTAGAAGAACAGTCTTGAATTAGAATTTTTTATATTTTTTCTGATTTTTTTAAACGTGTAAGTTTTTCTGCAATTTTAAGTTCCAGGCCTCGAGGAACAGGAAAATAATATTGCCGATCCTTTAATTCTTCAGGAAAATAGTGTTCCCCATCGGCGTAAGCGTTAGGTTCATCATGGGCGTAACGATAGTTTTTTCCATAATCTAATTTGCGCATTAATTGGGTTGGGGCATTACGTAAATGTAGAGGGACTTCCAGCGTACCTTTTTCTTGAGCATCTTTCATAGCCGCGTTAAATGCAGTATAAACGGCATTACTTTTTGCAGTGCAGGACAAATAAACTACAGCTTGAGCTAAAGCCAGTTCTCCTTCAGGGCTACCTAAACGTTCTTGTACTTCCCATGCCCCTAAAGCTAGCTGTAAGCCTCGTGGATCAGCATTGCCGATATCTTCACTTGCCATACGGAGTATACGCCGCGCAATATATAAAGGATCGCAGCCACCATCGAGCATACGTGCAAGCCAGTATAGCGCAGCATCTGGATCCGAGCCACGCACTGACTTATGTAAAGCAGAGATTTGATCATGAAAAATCTCGCCACCTTTATCAAAACGACGTAGATTAGTTTGAGTGACTATTTTTAAGATATTCTCGTCTATTATATTATTTTCTGCTAGGTCTGCGGCAATTTCCAGAAGATTTAAAACCTGACGTGCGTCTCCATCACCAATTTGTGCTAATTGTTTTTTTACAGAAGTTTCCATCTTTAAATTTCTTTTACCTAATCCATTTTCAACATTACTTAAAGCACGATCAATGATCTGAATAATTTCTTCTGTACTTAATTTTTTTAGTACATACACTCGAGTTCGCGAAAGTAAGGCGTTGTTTATTTCAAAAGAGGGGTTTTCCGTCGTAGCGCCAATTAATATGAAGAGTCCCGATTCAACAAAAGGCAAAAGTGAGTCTTGTTGAGATTTGTTGAAGCGATGAATTTCATCTATAAAACAGATAGTCTTTTTGGGTGATTTCGGATCGAGTTGAGCTTTTGTATCCTCAGCAAGCTTTCTTATTTCTTTAACACCGGATTGTAATGCGGATAAAGATACAAATCTGGCTTGAATGTGATTTGCTATTAAAGAGCCTAAAGTTGTTTTTCCTGTTCCAGGAGGTCCCCACAGGATCATGGAATGTAATTGACTGTTTAATATGGCTAGGCGCAAAGTCTTTTGGGGCCCCAATAAATGAGTTTGGCCAAAAAACTCATCTATATGTTGAGGACGTAAGCGCGTTGCCAAAGGTGAAAAAGGATATGCATTAGTCGTCATACCTTAATTTATACGACGACAACATTCTAGAGTCAACTAGACTCTTCGCAATAATGATTAATGCTTATTGGATCTTTTTTCGATAGATTTAATAATGATTTCGGCAACATTTTTTTGTGTAGCCTTTTCTATTCCCTCTAATCCAGGAGATGAATTCACTTCCATTACCAAAGGGCCTCTATTGGAGCGCAATAAGTCAACTCCCGCAATATTTAGACCAATAACTTTAGCAGCTCGAACCGCCGTTGCTCGTTCTTCAGCGGTTAATTTAGCAAGTCTGACGGTCCCTCCACGATGGATATTAGAGCGAAACTCGCCTAGTTTTGCTTGTCGTTCCATAGCTGCAATGACTTTGCCATTGACTACAAAGCAACGAATATCCGCAGCTTTAGCTTCTTTGATGTATTCTTGAACCATAATATGGGCTTGTAAATCTAAAAAAGCTTCAATAACACTAATCGCCGCCTGCTGAGTCTCTGCTAATACTACCCCAATACCTTGTGTGCCTTCTAAAATTTTGATGACTAAAGGTGGGCCACCTACCATGCTGATTAGATCTTGAATATCATCAGGAGAATAAGCAAATCCCGTAATAGGTAAACCTACTCCTTTTCGAGATAGAATTTGTAAGGAACGGAGTTTATCTTGAGCTCTAGTAATTGAAATTGAGTTATTAGCAACAAAAATACCCATCATTTCAAATTGTCTGACCAACGCGGCGCCATAAAAGGTAATCGAAGCTCCAATTCTTGGAATAATTGCATCGAATTTATCAAGAATTTTTCCTTTGTAGTGTATATATGGGTTTTGCGTTGTGATGTTCATATAGCATCGCAACGTATCTATAATTTTAACCTGATGTCCTCTTTTCTTAGCTTCTTCTTCTAAACGGCGCGTAGAGTAGAGTTTTGGACGACGAGACAAAATTGCAATTTTCATGGGATTATAGTTTTTTTACTGTATAAATAAGAATGTGTTGGATCAACGAGAAAACGTTGTTTTAAAGCAGTTCGACCTAATAGCATTCTAAAGCGCATATTATCTCGACTGGTCAAAGTAATTTCGATCGGCCAGCATTGGGTGCCGATAACGATGGAGGTTTGAATAACACATCGACTTTCTTTGTGGCCACCAGAGTCAGTAATTTCACGTATATCGATTAAGTCGGCAATGCATTTAATAGATTTTTCAGGGAAGCGTTTGGGTTGGGGATGTATGATAAAACGGACTTGCTTTTGATGGGGAGTTTTTTCAATAACTTCTACACAACAAGCATGTAAAGCTGAGGTTCGTGCGCCGGTATCTACTTTGGTCTTCAAACGAGGAATACCCAATTCAGGTAGAGATACGAATTCTCTCCATCCAATTATGATTGATGATGACATTCTATTTAACAATAGAAAGTTTGGGTTTTGTTCCTGGTCTAACCCGAGGAGGAGTAGGATTTCCACCCTCGTCACCGCTTTCTTCTTCTGTAAATACCATTCCTTGACCATTTTCCCGTGTATAGATGGCTAATACCGCTTGAATCGGGGCGTAAATAAGCATCGATTGACCATTAAAACTTGCCTCAAATTGTATAGCTTGAGTATCTATTTTTAAATTTAATATAGCATCATTGGATATATTTAAAGTAATTTTACCATCTTTTATACATTGCTTTGGTACTTCTACGTGTGGCAATTCAGTATCTAAAAGAATATAGGGTGTTAATTGATTGTCGATAATCCAATCATAAAATGCGCGTAATAAATAGGAACGATTTGAGGTCATCATTTTAAATTTTTACTCCAAATTCGACCTCATTTAAAGTGGCTTTAAATGAGGGGCGTTTAAACAAGCGCTCTTCGTATTCTTTGATAGCACTTGGCATAGGTGCTAGTTTAATATCTAAACGCTGTAAACGCCATAATAACGGTGCCATGCAACAATCGACTAAAGTAAATTCGTCACTCAAGAAAAATGACTTGCCAGCAAATATAGGAGCTAGACTAGCCAAACTACCTTCCAATTTTTTTTGAGCGGCATGCATAGAATCTGTGGACTTGGTTACTTTAGCATTATTTAATCCGCTTTCAATCTGCTGTAATAAAGGGTACCAATCCCGTTCAATTCTATAGATCATTTGTCTACTTTTAGCGCGAGCAACCGGATAAACCGGTAATAAAGGAGGATGGGGAAAGCGCTCATCTAAATATTCGGTAATAATATTTGTTTCGTAAAGGACGAGATCTCGATCAATAATAGTAGGAACAGTGCCATAGGGGTTGTGTTGCAACAATCCTTCAGGTAAATCTGTAGGCGATACTTCTATAATTTCTGCACTAATTCCTTTTTCTGCCAAAACAATACGTACCCTATGGCTATAGGGGTCATTGATATTTGCATATAAACTCATCGTTGAACGTTTACCGGCAGGTTGTGCCATATAAAAGGTTCTCCATATTAATTAATTTAAAACATTTTTCATGGTTTATGAAAATAGTTTATTTTTTTATATTTCCCCAAATTTGCTTTTTTAAAATATAAACAAAATAAGTTAATACCAACAAGAATGCGCATACTTTTTTTCCCAACGATTGACGATTATTTTTTGTAGGGTCGGCTATATAAGCTAAAAAATTAACTAAATCAATGACTACTTCTTCTAATGTAGGGATTTTTGATCTACTTTTATTAGAATGTGAGTAAATTGCACGATTACTATTTTTTAGGGATATCCGATCGTTAGTATTCTTTAAATTATGATAAGTAGGGGTATCCATACGTATTGTCGCTAATGGATCCGGCATTGCGGTGTTTTTAATGAAACTATTGTTAACTCCAAAAGGCCTCGTATCATCTAAATAAAAGCTAAGTAAGTAATTATACACCCAATCAGCATTTCTTGCCCGAATACTCAAAGAAAGATCTGGAGGAGGCTTTCCAAACCATAAGAAACCTTCTTTTTTTTGTAAGTTTGATTTTATTGTATCGCTAGTTTTAGCTTGAGTAAAAACGAGATTATCTTTCAATCGCTGTTGGTTGGACGAGTTGAATTTACCGTCAATTTGCAGATCGATTCCAAGTCGATTATAACTCATATATTGGAGTGAATGACACCCTGAGCAGTAATTCATAAAATATTTTGCTCCACGTTGCAAGGAGGCCATATCAGATGATGAGAATTTTGCTCGCTTATTTTCAAAAGAATTTGCTAGCGTAAGCCAAAATATCAAGATAAATAGAAAAAATGTACTTATTTTCCACATATGCATTGTGGTAAAGGTTTGTTTTTTTCGTATTTTGTATAGAAGGGCATGAGTAGAAAAAAAAGAAAATAGATTAGTAATAAAATTTGTACGAAAAGTATCTTATTGGGTGTAAGTATGGTCGTACTGATATAACTAAGTAAGCCAAAACTTAATATAAAAATTCCCAAAGCAAAGCGAGAATAATTTCCCCGGTAACGCATTGATCGAACTGGGTTGCGGTCTAGCCATGGCAACAAAAATAGTATGAAAAGCCCCCCTCCCATAATTAAAATACCCAATAACTTATTAGGGATAACACATAATACGCTATAAAAAGGTGCTAAATACCATAATGGTCGAATATGGCTAGGAGTTAGTAAAGGGTCTGCTGGTATAAAATTACTTGTTTCAAGAAAATATCCATACATTTCGGGGAAAAAAAATACGATAATGGAAGAAATAAACAAAAAAATTAGTAAAGCATGCAATTCTTTGATCGTATAATAAGGGTGAAAAGGGACTTTAAAGGCAGCTTTATTATGCAAGCAGGGTTTTGCTGGTATAGAAATTCCCTCAGGATTATTACAGCCAACTTTATGTAAAGCAATAAGGTGTAACCGAATTAGAAATACCAATGATAAAGGTATAGCTATTACATGGAATGCAAAAAAACGATGTAAAGTTTCTTCCGATACCACATTATTGCCACGAATCCAAAGTGTTAACGTTGGCCCAATCTTTGGAATGGTGTCCAGCAATGAGGTGCCGATTTGACTGGCCCAATAAGATGTTTGCCCCCAGGGGAGTAAATAGCCGAGGAATGCCTCTAGTAACAAAATAATATAAAGACATACCCCTAATAGCCAAACTAGCTCTCTAGGTTTTTTATAGGAACCATATAAAAGGCTACGAAAGATATGCGCATAAATTAGAATAAAAAAAACAGAAGCACCACTAGAATGTAGATAACGTAATAACCATCCGTACGGTATATCTCGCATTATCATTTCGATTGAATTAAATGCTCCTTCAACTGTAGGGGTGTAAAACAGGGTTAACCATATTCCGGTCAAGACTTGTATAAAAAGAGTGAAAAGACTTAAAAAACCAAAGAAATACCAAAAATTGAGATTTTTCGGTAGATAATATTGTGTCAAATGTTGGCGTATATATTCATTAATTGGCAAACGTTCAGACAACCAATCGAATAGCGATTTTTGCATTATACTAACCTTGGATTTTCACCTATCACTACAGTATGTTCGTCGGTAAAACGATAAGGTGGAATTTTAAGGTTAGTGGGCGCGGGCACCCCTTTCATAACCCGTCCAGCGAGATCAAACTTAGATCCGTGACAGGGACAATATAGTCCTCCAGGCCATTTACGATTTAATTCTCCTAGCATGGGTTTAAATAGAGGAGAGCACCCTAAATGAGTGCATAAACCAATAAGAATTAAGTATTCGGGGTTGAGAGAACGATATTCATTACGCGCATAAGCGGGTTGTTGTTCTGTTAAAGAATCTGGATCGCGTAATAAGGAATGAATTTTCGGAAGATTATCTAACATTGCTTGGGTTCGCCGGATAATCCAAACAGGCTTATTCTGCCAAGCAACCACCATGGACTCTCCTGGAGCAAGATGACTTAGATCAACTTTAACAGGATCAGAGGCTAGGGCGAGCGTTTTGGCAGTTGGTTGTAAAGACGCCAAAAAAGGTATAGCGCTAGCGGCTATACCGAATCCAGCCATGGTAGCTATTATAATAGCCAACAAGAGGCGACGATCTTCTTCCATTTTTTTCGTCGTTAAAAAATATAATTAACCTAAAAAATCCAATAAATAATATGACGATTATCGTTTTGAATATTGAGTTCCTTTACGCGCTTTATGGCGACCTACTTTTTTTCGTTCAACTTTTCTTGCATCTCGAGTAACTAACCCGGCGCGACGCAATAACCGACGAAATGAAGCATCATTTCCGGCAGTATCATCGGTATTGACAGTAGTCGATTCGTCGTAATTTATTAAAGCGCGACTTATCCCGTGTCGAACAGCGCCTGCTTGACCGCTGCTTCCGCCACCAGAAACTGTTACTGTGATATCAAATCTACCCATTTGGTCAACGACTTCTAGAGGCTGATTAACAACCATCTGAGCAGTTTCGCGGCCAAAGTAATTTTCTAAAGTACGGCCATTTACTTGGATAATACCAGTACCTTTTCTAAGGAATACTCTAGCGGTCGCTGTTTTACGGCGACCCGTACCATAATTCTGTTCTAGTGCCATAGTTTATAACCTATCAATGCTAGTTGGTTCAGGATTTTGAGCGCTATGAGGATGTGCAGAACCAGCATAGACTTTAAGTTTAGTTATCATGGCATAACCTAAAGGATTTTTAGGTAGCATGCCCTTAACAGCTTTTTCAATAATTCGAGCAGGAAAAGCTTTTTGCAATTTTTCAAAAGAAATAGATTTTAGCCCGCCAGGATAACCTGTATAGCGCTCATATAGTTTGTTTTTAGCCTTCGTGCCGGTTACAGTCACTTTTTCAGCATTAATAACAACGATATAATCCCCAGTATCAACATGAGGAGTGAATTCTGGCTTATGCTTTCCGCGCAGAATGTGGGCTATTTTAGTAGCTAGGTTACCTAAGGTTTTGCCTGAGGCGTCAATTAAAAGCCATTTTTGTTCAACAAGGCCGGGTTTGGCCATCAATGTTTTCATAACTGGGAAGCTCCGAAGCTCTCTAAATGCGATTACTACTCTTATGAGTAGAGGCGGTGATTCTAACAAAAACAAATCAAACAATACAAGTACAGCATTAAGTATTTTTGAATAAGTGGTTTTATAAGTTAAAGTACTCCAAAACATAGAATAATTTAAATAGGCAGGTACTCTATGCGCCAGTTTCCTCATACGCGCTTACGTCGTTTAAGAGAAAATCAATTTAGTCGGCGCTTAATACGCGAAACTAGGCTTAGCTGCGATGATTTAATTTATCCACTATTTCTGCTTCCAGGGGAAAATCAGAGGCAGAAGATAGCAGCTATGCCTGGGATAGAGCGGCTTACCTTAGATTATTTATTGGATGAAGTCGCAGTTTTGCAGCAGTTGCGAATACCAGCTATTGCCTTGTTCCCAGTTATACCTGTAAAAGATAAAACCTGGGGCGCTTGTGAGGCCTATAATGGGGAGGGCTTAATTCCCCATGCAATAAGAGAATTGAAAAAGAATTTTCCAGAAATGGGGATTATTACAGATGTCGCACTTGACCCTTATACAACGCATGGTCATGACGGGCTTTTATCTGAACAGGGTGTTATTTTAAATGATGAGTCGATAGAGATATTGGTTAAACAGGCTCTGTGCTATGCAAAGGCCGGTGTGGATGCCATCGCTCCTTCTGATATGATGGATGGTAGAATTGGTTGGATTCGCAAGGCTTTAGAGGAGCACGGCTATCCTAACACCCAAATCATTGCCTATTCAGCCAAATACGCTTCTCATTTTTATGGACCTTTCCGTGATGCAATAGGAACGTCAGGGCAGTTAAAAAGTGCTAACAAAAAGACATACCAAATGGATCCTGCGAATAGTAATGAGGCCCTACAGGAGGTAGCATTGGACCTTGCCGAAGGAGCGGATATAGTCATGGTAAAGCCAGGAATGCCCTATTTAGATATTCTTTATCGTATTAAGCAGCAATTTGGCGTACCCACTTTTGTTTATCAGGTAAGTGGCGAATATGCGATGCAAAAAGTAGCTATTGAGCATGGCTACCTAAATGAGCGTGAGAGTATTTTGGAGGGTCTTTTGGCTATGAAACGGGCCGGAGCTGATGGTATTTTGACCTATTTTGCCAAGCAAGCAGCTAGTTGGCTGACAAATTCACAAGATTGATTTTTTTCATGATAAGATACTGTATAATTAACGACCTTTGCGAAAGTGGCGAAATTGGTAGACGCGCTGGATTTAGGTTCCAGTGGGTTTAAACCCTTGAGAGTTCGAGTCTCTCCTTTCGCACCAGCATGGCCCCTAGGATTTTACAACGATAAGAGCCTTAAAATTTATGAATGAAATGCAAGTTTCGGTAGAGAGTGTCGATAATTTTACTCGACGTCTAAATGTGATGGTACCCATCAGCCAGTTAGAAGAGAGAAAGAAGCTCCATCTTCTTGAATTAGCTAAGAAGACGCGTTTAGACGGGTTCCGACCCGGAAAAGTTCCACTAAGCCATATTGAGAAGCTCTATGGAAATAGCATATGGCAAGAGGTCATCGAAAAGTCTTTACAAATTAGTTTATCGACCGCTCTAGAGCGAGAGACTTTAAATCCAGTAGGACAGCCCCATATTGAATCCATAAAAGCAGAGCCAGGTGCAGATCTTACTTATACAGCAAGCTTTGAAATTTATCCGCAAGTAGAGGTTCCCACATTAAAAGGTGCTAGCCTAGAAAGGTATAAAGTAGATATAACCGAAGAAGATATAAATAAAGTATTAGAGCAAATGCGTAAGCAATATGCTGAATGGATTGAAGTGCCTGATAAAGCTGGTTATGGCGATCAGGTGAGCTTCGATATCGTTTTCGCGGATGCAGAAGAGAAAATGCGTAAAGATTTACAATGGGTTCTAGAGGAAGATAAGATTCCCGAGGGGTTTTCAGCTCTCCTATCTAGCGTTGCTGGCGACACTTTATCGATTTCACTCCCGAAACAGCAAGGATCTGAACAGGCTAACTCAGCAACAATAAAAGTAAAAAAGGTTGCTAAAGCAAAATTACCTGAATTAGATAATGCTTTTGCAAAACGTTTGGATATTAAAGAGGGCACTATCGAGGCACTGAAAGATCAAGTTAAACAACATATGCAGATAGAGTTAGATAGAATTTTACGTGAAAAATTAAAAGCTCAGGCCATAGATAAATTGGTTACTATGCACGCTATTAATGAATTACCGCAGGGAGCACTTAGTCAAGAGTTTCAGCGTTTAGAAAACGATGTTTACAGGCAACAGAAACAACAGGGTAAGGAAAAAGCAAGCTTATCGGAAATTGAAAAAGCAGATTTAATGCATATGTCGCACCGACGAGTTACGCTTGGATTATTATTTAACGCACTTATTGAGAAGCATCATCTGCATGTTGACGAATCGCGAGTCCAACAGCATATCGATAAACTAGTGGGAGCTTTTCAATTTGATCAAATGGTGCGGGATAAGCTGTATAAAGACAAGAACATGATGATGAGCATTCGTTCTTCGGTTTTAGAAGAACAGGTCATTGATAAGTTGTTAGAAGAAGTAGAATACACTGAAAAAGTAGCTGAGTATTCAGATATTATGAATCTCACTGGGAAAAATCGTACGGGTAATACCGAGGAAGTAACCGTTTAATTAGTTAATGGTATTGGCTTTTTAAGTAACAGAAATGTTATACCTTAGTAACAATCAAAAATTTATTTTTATCTTTAGAGAGTAATTATGTATTTACGCAGTTCACCAAAGGAAATAACGAATTCATTATTAGTCCCTATGGTCGTTGAGCAAACCGGCCGAGGAGAAAGGGCTTATGATATTTATTCTCGTTTATTAAAGGATCGCATTATCTTTGTTGTGGGTCCGATTGAAGACCATATGGCTAATTTAATTATTGCGCAAATGCTTTTTTTAGAATCTGAAAATCCTGACAAAGATATTTCACTCTATATTAATTCACCGGGCGGCGTGGTGACATCAGGTCTAGCTATTTACGATACCATGCAATTTATCAAGCCCGATGTGAGTACGATGTGTATAGGCCAAGCAGCCAGCGCAGCCGCTTTGTTACTTTGTGGTGGGACGAAAGGAAAACGTCATTGCTTACCCCATGCACGAATGATGATTCACCAACCATTAGGCGGTTATCAAGGGCAAGCAACGGATATTGAAATCCATACTCGTGAAATGTTGTTAGTTAGAGAAAGAATTAACAATATAATGGCTAAACATACAGGGAAAAATACGGAACAGATTTTGCGCGATACTGATCGTGATAATTTCATGGGAGCGCAACAAGCCATAGATTATGGCTTAATCGACGCAGTTTTAACAATGCGTACAGAAACTGGGAAAACCAAAGAATCTTTAGCTACTTCATCAGTTGATTAAGTAGGTTTTATTCGAAAGTTTTGAAAATTTTGTTTAAATATCAATATATGAATAATAGTTTGTTGAGGTAATAAATATGAGTAGTTCCATAAACGATAAAACCTCTGGGCCTCTACACTGTTCATTTTGCGGTAAAAGTCAGGATGAAGTGCCAAAGTTAATTGCAGGGCCTTCTATTTTTATTTGTAATGAATGCGTGCAACTATGTAGTGATATTTTGCAAGAAGAGTTTCAACAGGAAGTTCCGCGCCAGGAAGGTGGTATGTCGATTCCTAAGCCTGCAGAGATTCATGATGTATTTAACGAGTTTGTTATAGGCCAAGAATTTGCCAAAAAAATATTATCTGTAGCTGCTTACAACCATTATAAGCGTCTAGAATTAATTAAAAAAGCTCGTCTTCATCCGCTGAATGTCAAAGATGATACGGAACTTAGTAAGAGTAATGTGCTACTTATAGGTCCTACCGGGAGTGGTAAAACTTTATTAGCAAAAACTTTAGCACGCTTTTTTAACTTACCTTTTGCTATTGCAGATGCAACAACCTTAACCGAAGCGGGTTATGTAGGGGATGACGTAGAAAATATATTACAAAAATTACTACAAGCTGCTAACGGAAACATTGAAAAGGCGCAGTTAGGAATTATCTATATCGATGAAATTGATAAAATTAGTCGCCGTGCTGAAAACCCTTCTATTACTCGAGACGTTTCAGGTGAAGGTGTTCAGCAGGGGTTACTCAAATTACTTGAAGGTACCGTTGCTTCCGTGCCTCTGCAAGGAGGACGTAAACACCCTAATCAAGAGACAGTACAAATAGATACTACTAATATTCTATTTATTTGCGGAGGAACTTTCTCAGGGTTAGAGAAAATTATTCGTGAACGTACCGAGAAAACTGGAATTGGATTCTCCGCTGATGTACGCAGTAAAGGGGATAAAAGAAGTTTAACAACTTTGTTAAATCGGCTTGAGTCAGAAGATTTAATTAAGTATGGGATTATACCCGAGCTAATAGGTCGTCTCCCTGTTATTGCAACGTTAGAAGAACTTGATGAAAAGATGCTGATTCAAATTTTAAAGGAACCTAAGAACGCTTTGATCAAACAATACCTCAAGTTATTTAAGATGGACAACGTCGATCTAGAATTCCGCGAAGATGCTTTACAAATGGTGGCAAAAAAAGCGTTAGAGCGCAAAACAGGCGCAAGAGGCTTACGTGCAATCTTGGAAAGCGTTTTATTAGATACGATGTATGAATTACCTTCTATGCAGAACGTAAATAAAATTGTTATTGAAGCAAGCACCGTCAGCAAGGGAGCAAAACCTTTGGTGATTTACAAACAAGAAAAAGAAATCGAATTAGACAATAAAGAAATGGCGGCGGGTAGCGAGTAAATCTTTCAAAGGTTGAATTTATGGCAAAGCAACTAATTGGCGGCGGGGCAACGACTTCTAAACTTTCAGAGAAACTTCCGCTGCTCCCTTTACGGGATGTTGTAGTTTACCCTCACATGGTGATACCACTCTTTGTGGGTAGGAAGCAATCGATTAAAGCGTTGGAAGCCGCCATGGCGGAATCTAGTGCTGAGAAAAAGGTTTTACTCATTGCACAAAAAAACCCAGCTGAAGATAGTCCTGCTATTGAAGGTTTTTACCAAGTTGGAACAATAGCCACAATTTTACAATTGCTAGAGCTGAAAGATGGCACCGTTAAAGTGTTGGTTGAAGGTTCGCAACGGGGTAAAGTTAAACAATTTTTCCAAGAGAAAGATTATATTGCGGCAGAAATTGAAGTTGTAGGTATACCTCCTGTTGAGCCCGATCAAGAGATCGAGGTTCTAACACGAACAATTTTGAGTCAATTCGAACAATACGTTAAGTTAAATAAAAAAATTCCCTTAGAAATTTTAAGTACCTTATCGAGTATTGATAATCCAGGCCGACTGGCCGATATGATTGCGGCACACTTGACGCTAAGAATTCAAGAAAAACAAGAGATACTTGAGATTTTTCCATTAAAAAAACGTCTAGAACGATTATTAGCTTTTCTCGAAAGTGAAATTGATCTTTTGCAAATACAAAAGCGTATTCGCGGACGCGTTAAGAAACAAATGGAAAGAAGCCAGCGCGAATATTATTTAAATGAACAAGTTAAAGCTATCCAAAAGGAATTGGGAGAATCTCAAGGTGTCACAAATGAACTAGACGATCTTGCAAAACGTATCGAAAAAGCAAAAATGCCTAAAGAGGTGAAGGATAAATCAATCTCTGAATTAAATAAATTAAAATCTATGTCTCCTATGGCCGCAGAAGCGACCGTTAGTCGAAATTATTTAGATTGGGTTTTATCTCTTCCTTGGAATAAGCGCAGTAAGGTTCGTTACGATTTAGATAAAGCACAAAAAGTATTACAAGAAGCGCATTATGGTTTAGAAAAAGTCAAAGAGCGAATTATTGAGTTTCTAGCAGTTCATCAGCGCGTTAAAAAATTAAAGGGTCCTATTTTATGTTTGGTTGGACCACCCGGTGTAGGAAAAACTTCCTTAGGACAATCCATTGCCGAGGCCATAGGACGTGAATTTGTGCGCATGTCATTGGGTGGGGTGCGTGATGAAGCAGAAATTAGAGGACATCGACGTACCTATATTGGCTCGATGCCTGGTCGAATTATGCAAAAAATGGCTAAAGTTGGGGTCAAGAATCCTCTGTTTATGCTTGATGAAATCGATAAAATGGCTATGGATTTTAGAGGTGATCCTGCATCGGCATTGCTCGAAGTATTAGATCCTG
Organism: Pseudomonadota bacterium; assembly: GCA_039797585.1. Lineage (GTDB taxonomy): Bacteria > Pseudomonadota > Gammaproteobacteria > Diplorickettsiales > Diplorickettsiaceae > Aquirickettsiella. Next base: position 17,686 of record JBDKHQ010000107.1, read on the forward strand.
AGCAAAACCACGCTTTTGATGATCATTATCTAGAAGTAAGTTACGACTTATCTGAGGTTTTATTTATTGCAACCGCGAATACCTTGAATATTCCGCCAGCTTTATTGGATCGTATGGAAGTCATTCGTATACCCGGCTATACCGAAGACGAAAAGATTAATATTGCTAAACAGCATTTATTACCAAAGCAACTTATTCAAAACGGGTTAAAAATTAGTTTAAAAAATAAAGAGTTAGTTTTAGCGGAAACTGCACTGCAGGACATCATTCGTTATTATACACGTGAAGCAGGGGTTCGTAGTTTGGAACGCGAGATTGCTAAAATTTGCCGGAAGGTAGTTACAGAAATAGCACGTAAACCTAGCTTAAAGGCAGTTACCGTTACTAGTCATAATTTAGAAAAATATCTTGGCGTAAGACGTTATCGATATGGATTAGTTGAGCACAATGATCAAATTGGACAGGTAAGTGGCTTGGCATGGACAGAGGTTGGCGGTGATTTATTGACTATCGAAGCTGCAGTTGTGCCTGGAAAGGGTAAAACAAGTTATACAGGTCATTTGGGCGAAGTGATGCAGGAGTCCATTCAAGCCGCATTAACAGTGGTGCGAAGTCGCGCTGAAGTCTTAGGTATTCCTATTCATTTTTATGAAAAAAAGGATATCCATGTTCATGTTCCTGAAGGAGCAACGCCTAAAGATGGACCTAGTGCTGGGATTGGTATGTGTACTGCATTAGTTTCTGCGATTACTAAAGTACCCGTACGAGCTGATGTCGCAATGACAGGGGAAATAACTCTACGCGGTGAAGTTTTGCCGATTGGTGGTTTAAAAGAAAAGTTACTTGCGGCACATCGTGGTGGTATACGTGAGGTTATTATCCCTGAAGAAAATAAACGAGATCTCAAAGAAATTCCAAAAAATATTAAAGAAGGTTTAATTATTCATCCTGTTCGTTGGATAGATCAAGTTCTAGATATTGCTTTACAACATCCAGATAAGAGATCAGTTAAGTCTAATGCTAGAAAGAAACATGAAAAAAAAATGACTGTACCAATCAAGCTAGTCGATAAAAAAAATCAAGCGAAAATTAATCCTACGACAGATACTCGTTAGCAAGCTCAGAGCAATTGGATTTTTAGCAAGGCGCCGCGAGAATGAGCAACCTTCATTTCTTCAAGATACATGAGGGTTACGAGTTGAGCGGCAACACAGAAAAAAATTCAAGAGCGGAAGAGTATATATCTCTTATTCCCTTGACAGAGGATTCACGCTATTGATATAAACAGTTCACTTATAATCTATAGCAAGACGCTTAAAATTTAATTTAAAGGTATTAGTCTTAATTTCTACCGTTGTGAGGGTATATGAATAAATCAGATTTAGTTGATGTTATTGTGGAAGCAGCACAAGTTCCAAAAAACGTTGCTGGAAAGACTTTAGAAAAAATTTTGGAGTCTATTACAAAAGCTTTGTGTAAGGGAGAAGATGTTAGTTTGGTTGGATTTGGTACACTTTGTGTTCGTCATCGTAAAGCACGTACAGGACGCAACCCAAAATCAGGAGAATCCATACAGATAAAGGCAAGTAATGCGGTAGCGTTTAAGTCAGGAAAGGCACTTAAGGATGCTGTGCAAAAAGAGTAGCAATATCGCGTAAATAAGTTTAGAATGACGTCCCTTTCGACAGGGTGCTTAGCTCAGTTGGTAGAGCATCGCCCTTACAAGGCGAGGGTCGTAGGTTCGATCCCTACAGCACCCACCATACTATATTGCGGGAGTGGTAGTTCAGTTGGTTAGAATACCGGCCTGTCACGCCGGGGGTCGCGGGTTCGAGTCCCGTCCACTCCGCCAGTTCTCTAGAATTTTTAACTATAAATTGTATTATTTGTTAAGACTCTTCCACATTGGTTTAATTAAGTTTTCTCAATATGTTGCAATCCATTCGTGATAAAACACAAGGCTGGATAACCAGCACAGTAATCGGATTATTAATCATTGTTTTTGCTCTATGGGGTATACACGGATATTTAGAGCTAAATGCAGGAAGCAATAATAAGGTGGTTGCTAAGATCGCGGGACAAACATTACTACAAAGCGATTTTGATAAGGCCTATCAACGTGTGTATCAACAAGCCCGTGATCGTTTAGGAAAAAAATTTTCTAATAATAAGGAAATCATTGAGCAATTGAGACAACAAACTTTACAGGAGTGGGAAACAACACAAGTTTTATTTCAAGCGGCTTTACAATCCAAATACCGCATTAGTCAGCCCCTAATAGATTCTGCTTTATTACAAATTCCAGCGTTTCAATCAGATGGTCGTTTTTCTGTTGAACAATTTTATGCTGTGTTACAGGCTATAAATTATACTAAGCTTCAGTTTTTAACGGACATAAAAAAAACATTGCTGATTAATCAGGTGCAACAAGGAATAACACAAAGCGCATTTGCTTTACCCCAAGAAATCAATAATTACCTAAAATACAGTCATCAAAAAAGAGATTTTGCTTATCTTATTATCCCGCATTCAAGATTTCTACATCAGAAATTCACGCTACCGGATTCCAAAATTTTTGCTTATTATCTGCAAAATAAACAAAATTTTACCCAGCCAGAACAAGCTAGAATTGAATATATCCAGCTTTCCTTTGAGGATGAAAAAGCATTCCTGGAAAATAGAGATAAATTAGCTAATTTAACTTACATTCACCCTGATTCTTTAGCTATCGCAGCAAAGAAATTGGATCTAGCGATACACTCCACAGCTTTTTTTGATAAGTCTGGTGGTAAAGAAGGATTGACTAAAAATCCAAAAATAATTGCTGCTGCATTCAGTCAGGATGTTTTGCAAGGAAATAATAGTTCAGTAATTAATATTAATCCGAATACCGCTGTTGTTCTACGAATCAAAAAATATCAGCCTGCTGGTATACAGTCATTCAATGCTGTGCAAGAGAAAATCAAAGAAGTTTTGAATAAACAAATGGCTATTTCTGAAGCACAGAAATTTGGAGAGAATTTACTCAAAAATTCAGAAAAAACAGGTTCTGGTCCTAAAAATATAGATAGCAAAAATTTACAATGGCAGTTTGCTCAGCAAGTGGATCGACATGATAATAAATTAAATAAGGATATAGTAAGAGCTGCATTTACGTTAATTCCGCCGAATAAAAATATTCCTACTGTGTCATCGATGAAAGGTTTTAGTTTGGAAAATGGGGATTATGCATTGGTCAGATTAATTGCAGTTCACGATGAAAAATACCAACCCCTACTAAATGATGCTAAGCAAAATTATTATCGCGAAGAAATAGCCAAAAGTTTTGGTCAGTTGGATTATGTCTTATACATGCATAATTTATTTAAAGAAGCTAAATAGGTTACGTTGACAAAAGCGGGGAATTTAAAACTCATGAATGGCAAAGGTCAGGTCGAATAGAAAGATAATAATTAAGTAAATTTAGATCATTTTTATCAGTCACTTTGATATTATCTTTACGCCCTTCTATCATTTCAGGGTGATGGCCGAACAACTCAATAGCATTAGCTTCGTCTGTGGTAAATTGCTTTTTGTTGATAGCAGAATCTAGCGCGTTAAGCAGCAAATGATAACGAAACATTTGTGGGGTTACCGCCGCCCATAATTTTTCCCGATCCAATGTTTTAAATTGCTGATTATCTAGCTGTTTAATTGTATTTATTATCGGATGCCCTAATAGACCACCTACAGGATGATCGTCCAAGTGTGCAATAAGCTTATCAATATCACTTTCATGTAAAAGGGGCCGAACTGCATCATGTACCAATACCCAATCATTCTTTTTTGCAAAGGCTTTTAAAGCCAACAAACCATTAAATACCGAATGACAACGTTCATCTCCTCCCCATGCCGTGAGTAAATGAGGAGAACTAAATTGAAGATCTGACCAATGGTTGTCCTTTTTATTGATAACCACAACACATTTTTTAAATCTTGAATAGTTCAGTAAAGTAGTTAGCGTGTATTCAAGTATTTTTTTTCCATTAATAGATATATATTGTTTAGGTAAATCAATTTGCATTCGATTACCTACCCCTGCGGCTGGGACTATTGCAAAATAATTGGTTGAATATTTCATTTTAATACATACTCTCGCACTTGAGATTGTCTGTGTTGCCGCGATCTCAAAATTCTCTTCGCGGCACTTGCCAAAAACTCAATTGCTGTGAGTATATCTCTAGCGGTATACTGCCAACTTATGAATTCTTTGCTTAATGATGTAGTTAGCCTTGCTAAACAAGCCGGGAAGCAAGTTCTGAATATTTATCAAAGTGATTTTACTGTTGAATATAAAACAGATAAATCCCCTATAACTGTTGCAGATTTAGCCTCTCATGAGTGCCTTTGTCAAGGATTAAGCGTTTTAACCCCTGATTTACCTATTATTTCTGAAGAGTCTGTACCTGCTTCTTTTCAAAAGCGCCGATTTTGGGAAAAGTATTGGTTAATTGATCCTTTGGATGGAACAAAAGAATTTTTAGAAAAAAATGGCGAGTTTACAATTAATATTGCCTTAATCGAGCAGCATAAACCAAGTTTGGGGGTTATATTTGTTCCATCTGCGAATATTTGTTATTTTGCTCAGAGAGGGCAAGGAGCGTATAAACAAATAGGCCAAACTCAGCCAGAAGTAATACTTAGCCGAGCTTGGAAGGAAGCGCAGCCGATCACCGCGGTGATTAGCCGTCGACATGGCATGGAAGAGTTAAAGAAATTTTTAGCTCAATTTTCTCGTTTAAATTTATTAAATTGTGGAAGCGCCTTAAAATTTTGTTGGGTGGCTGAGGGATTAGCCGATATATATCCACGTTTTTCACCTACATTTGAATGGGATACAGCAGCGGGGCAGTGCATACTTAATGAGGCAGGAGGACTGGTAGTAGATAATACAGGCCAGGAATTGCAATATAATATGTCATCATCTCTGCAGACAGCTAATTTCTTGGCTATAGCGGATAAACGACATCATTGGTTACATTATCTAAAATCATCGTAAAACAGTATTAATTTTATAGGAATCTAATATGAACAAAAAACCGATTAAAATAGCCGTTACTGGAGCAGCTGGGCAAATAGGCTATGCTTTATTATTTCGTATCGCATCAGGCCAAATGTTTGGCCTTGATCAGCCTATCAGATTGCATTTATTAGAGTTAGAAAAAAGTCTTCCTGTGTTACATGGTATTGCCATGGAGCTTGATGATTGTGCTTTTCCTTTATTAAAAAATATTGTTTGTACCAGTCAATTGAACGAGTCAATGAAGGATATTAATTGGGCCATTTTAGTAGGTTCCATGCCCCGTAAAGAGGGAATGGAGCGTGCGGATCTATTAAAAATAAATGGTAGTATATTTGCTCCGCAAGGAATGGCCATCAACGACCATGCTGCTGCGGATGTAAAAGTCTTTGTGGTAGGTAATCCTTGTAATACCAATTGTTTGATTGCTATGCACCATGCCCCCGATATCCCTAAGGATCGTTTTTTTGCCATGACTTTATTAGATGAAAATCGAGCTCGTGCTCAATTGGCTAAAAAAGCTGCAGTTGCTGTTGATGAAGTGACTCAAATGGCAATTTGGGGGAATCATTCATCAACACAATATCCCGATTTTTATAACGCTAAAATCGCAAATAAGCCAGTTGTTGAAATTATTTCTGATAAAAATTGGCTAGAAAATGACTTTATCCCACTAGTGCAGAAACGAGGAGCCGCTGTTATTAAGGCTAGAGGAGCCTCTTCGGCTGCCTCTGCCGCCAATGCAGTAGTGGGTAGTATCTATCATTTAACACATGACACAAAAAAAGATGATTTTTTTTCTGTTGCTGCATGTTCGATGGGGCAATATGGAGTTGATAAAGGATTAATATTTTCTTTTCCTAGCCGGGTTGATAATGGTCAGTTTAGCATAGTGAATAGTTTACAGCACAATTCATTTGGACAGGAAAAAATTAAATTGACCCTAAATGAATTACGTGCTGAAAAAGAAGAAATAAAAAAAATGG
>JBDKHQ010000108.1:0-23399 GCA_039797585.1 Pseudomonadota bacterium
TTACAAAAAGGCGGTCAATTAATGACCACTACAGATGTTGATAATTGGCCAGGTGATGTAGAAGGTTTACAAGGGCCAGTTTTGATGGAACGTATGCATAATCACGTTGAGCGATTTAAAAGCAAAATTATTTTTGATCATATAAATAAAGTTGATTTAGCCAGCAGACCATTTGTTTTAAAAGGTGATGATGAAGTTTATCACTGTGATGCGTTGATCATTGCTACCGGTGCATCAGCTAAATACTTAGGTTTGCCTTCGGAAAAAGAGTTTATGGGTAAAGGGGTTTCGGCGTGTGCCACCTGTGATGGTTTTTTTTATAAGGGTCAAAAGGTAGCTGTGGTTGGCGGTGGTAATACCGCTGTAGAAGAGTCCTTATATATGGCTAATATTGCCGATCATGTTTCTCTAATTTACAGAGGTAGCGAGTTTTTTCGACCTGAAAAAATTCTGTTAGATAAATTAATGGTAAAGGTCAAATCTGGAAAGATATCTTTAGTATTAGACACTGAAGTGGACAGCATTTTAGGGGATGAGAAAGGAGTTAATGGTCTAAAGCTCATCAATAATAAAACCAAGGCCATCAGTCAATTAGAAATTCAGGGTGTTTTCATTGCAATTGGTCATACACCCAACACTGAGATATTTAAAAATCAATTGGATATGGAAAATAACTATATTTTAGTGAGAGGAGGAAGTAAGGGTTTTGCAACAGCAACTAGTGTAAAAGGAGTCTTCGCTTCCGGTGATGTCATTGACTCTGTTTACCGCCAAGCCATTACATCTGCGGGTACAGGTTGCATGGCGGCACTAGATGCTGAGAAATATTTGAGCGAGAGTGAAGGTTCTAATTAGAATTATAAATTACAACGAGGCATCGTGAATGCGTAACAGATTATTAGGATTTTGCTTATTGTTATTAGCGGCATCACCCGTTTTTGCAGTTGATTCGGATAGTGATTTAAATAACGATCCTTATGAAAATTATAATCGACATGCTTTTAAGCTTAATCAGACTTTAGATAAAATTTTTTTTAAACCCATTGCTACTGTTTATAAAACTATTTTGCCTTGGCCTATAACGAAAGGTATCAGTAATTTTTTTAGTAATTTAGAGCAAGTGCCTACAATTATTAATGATTTACTACAAGGTGAATTTTATGATGCAACCTCCGATACCTGGCGTTTATTAATAAATAGTACAGTAGGAGTAGCAGGGTTCGTTGATGTTGCCAGTAGAATTGGTTTACCTGCACATCACCAAGACTTTGGTTTAACCTTAGCTAAATGGGGCTACACCTCTTCAGCCTATTTTATAGTTCCTATTTTAGGACCACGCACCGTGCGGGATGCAGTTTCCTGGCCTATTAACTATGGGGTTTTCTCTGTTTATCCCTATATTAATGATGTAGCTTGGCGAAATGGTTTAACATGGGGGAGTTTTATTAATGCTCGGGCACAATTGTTGGACTTTGATCAGGCGATTAAGCAAGCTTCATTTGATCCCTATATATTCCAACGTAATGCTTATTTACAACGAAGAAATTATTTAATTCGTGAAAACAATAATCTAATAACGGATGAGGATAATGATGAAGATAATGATGATATGCCGGAGTAGCTTTTATAAGTTTTTCCTCATCATTTATTATATTGCCTGGATGTCGGATTTAAAAATAGCCTAAAAATATAAATTTTAATTTTGGAGGGTTTATGAAAGAAGTACTTAATGGTGGATTGACTGAAGCTAAGAGAAAAAAAGTTGCAGATGGATTGATTAAATTATTAGCAAACAATTATGTTTTATATTTAAAAACACATAATTTCCATTGGAATGTTGTAGGATCTATGTTCCAACCATTACATAGTGTATTTGAAGGACAATATATTGATTTATGGAATGCCGGAGACACCATTGCTGAACGCGTTCGGGCACTAGGGTTCCCTGTGCCGGCCAGTTATGCTGACTTTGCAAAATTAAGCAAAATCAAAGAAGCAGTGGGTACGCGAACAATAAAGGCCAAGGATATGATTAGCCAGCTAGTGCACGATCAAGAAGTCATGGTTCGTTTAGCTCGGGAATTGTTACCGGAGACCGAAGAGGCTGATGATCAAGTGTCTGTAGACTTACTTTCTGACCGGATGGAAGTCCATGAGAAAAATGCCTGGATGCTACGTAGCTTTTTAGAATAGAGGTTTGTGATCAACTTTACCATCCTATATACCCTAGAGGATTGTCCTGTGTTACTATGATTGCGTTTAGTTTATCTCTGCCATTGCCGGATTAGGAAGCGTGCAAACGATCAATATCCTGGAAGTGGCCATTTTTAGCCTTTTGGAGGTTTTGCGTGAATAAAAGATTGTATGTGGGTGGTTTAAGCTATAGCGTCGATGACGATGGACTAAGAGAGCTTTTTACCCCTTTTGGGACAGTAAACTTTGTTAAAGTTATCCGAGACTTCCATAGTGGCCGTAGTAAGGGCTTTGGTTTTGTTGAAATGTCTACACCTGAAGAAGCGAAAGAAGCTATAGATGCTTTACATGGTAGTATCCATGAAAGACGTACCATTACAGTTTCCGAAGCTAATCCACCCGATTCTAGCGCAGGCGGCGGTACTGGCGGTGGACGTCGTACTGGCGGCGGCGCTGGCAGCGGACGTCGTACTGGCGGCGGTGGTGGACGTGGTGGTATGGGCGGTTCTGGCGGCGGCAATGGTGGTGGTTATCATCGTGGCCGTGAGCAACGTGAAGAGCAGTATTAAGGTTTAGTAGCTTAGTATAATAGAAAGTAGGTTTAACCCCGCCTAAGTTAGGTGCGGGCACAACACCATACATCTATTCTTTTTACACCCACATAGTATAAAGCGCGACTCATCTCGATGAGTGTATGGCCAGTGGTCATTACATCATCGAGTAGCGCTATATGCTTGTAGGCAAGATCCTGATGTGCGACAAACGCATTTTTCACGTTATTCGCACGCTGATTTGCAGGTAGCTTGCTTTGGGCAGTGGTGTTTACCAATCTTTTACAACGTTTATACTCAATAGGTATATTTAATTTTTTTGAAATAGGTCGAGCTAATTCTATTGCTTGATTAAATCCTCGCTCATACAGTCTACTTCTATGTAAAGGTACTGGAATAATTACATCTGGCAGTTTTTCAGTTTGGTACTGAGGGCTGATTTTTTCAGCTAACAAAGTACCCAAAATATGTGCATAAATTAATCGTTGCTGGAACTTAAGACCAATAACCAATTTTTTTATTATTTCCGTGTAAGAAAAAAGGACGCACAGCTTATAAAAGGGTAAGGGCTTTTTTAGGCAAGCACCGCAAGCCGATTGCGTTGTAAAACCCAAAGGGGAGGCACAATAAAAACAGACATTTTTTAACCAAGGTAACGATTTTTCGCATTCAATACATAAATCAAGTTCTCTATTGGCTTTGTCGTTACATAAAATGCATTGATAAGGAAAGAGGCAGTGAGTGATGCCTTTATTTATTTGTTTTAGTAATATACTGATATTTATCATTTAAAATCCCTGTTAATCTATACTTTTCGCATTTGATATGTCTGTGTTGGTGCTCAACTCGCAATCCTCATGTAACTTATAATATACTCCGGTTGCTCACAACGCGGCTATTCACATAAAATCCAATTGCTGCGAGTATAATAAAGATATCGAGCGGTAAGTTTCCGAAGTAGCATATATAAAGGTGTAAGTATGTGTGGAATTGTAGCGGGCATAACACAACGTAATATAGTTCCTATTCTTATTGAAGGTTTGAAACGTCTTGAATATCGTGGTTATGATTCTGCGGGAATCGCCATATTGGATTTAAATCAACATTTACAGCGCCGACGTACTGTGGGTAAAGTTGAAGTGCTAGAGAGAGCGATGCTACCCGAAGCTTTATCAGGTAATATTGGTATTGCACATACGCGTTGGGCCACTCATGGGAAGCCTAGTGAATCTAATGCTCACCCGCATATTTCTGGTGCCAATATCGCGATAGTTCACAATGGTATTATTGAAAATTATTTGCCTCTAAGACAAGAACTGATAAAAGGGGGTTATTCCTTTGAATCTGAGACCGATACCGAAATTATTGCGCATTTACTAAATCAAGAGCTGAAAAAAAACAATAATTTTTTAGCTGCTGTTCAGAAAACAGTAATACGTTTAGAAGGTGCTTTTGCAATTGTTTTTCTCTATCAGAATGAACCAAAATCTTTAATAGCCGTTCGTAAAGGCAGTCCTTTAATGGTCGGTTTAGGTCAAGGTGAAAATTTTATTGCTTCAGATCATTTAGCATTACTCCCAATTACTCAGGAATTTATTTATTTACAAGAAGGTGATATTGCTGAAGTCACTGCTGAAACAGTCAGCATCTACGATAGTAAAGGTAAGAAGGTTCATCATCCTAAGCATTTTATCGATTTGCCAAATGAGGTTGTGAGTAAAGGTAAGTACCGTCATTTTATGGAAAAGGAGATCTTTGAGCAGCCCAACGCAGTTAATGCTGCGCTTGAAGGCCGTCTTGTGAACCAATTGGAAGTCTGGGATGAAATTTTTGGTGCTAATTCAATACAACGTTTTTCCTTAATTAAGCACGTTCAAATTGTGGCTTGTGGGACTAGCTATCATGCTGGCTTGATTACAGCGCAATGGTTAGAGCGCTGGGTAGGTATTCCTTGTCAGGTAGATGTAGCTAGCGAGTTTCGATATCGACCGCATATCATTCAGCCAGATACCTTGTTCATTGCTTTATCTCAATCTGGAGAAACCGCAGATACTTTAGAGGCATTAAGACAAGCTAAAACTGAAAACTATGCAGCCACATTAACGATTTGTAACGTTCCTGGAAGTACTATGGTACGTGAATCCGATTTTGTATTATTAACACGAGCAGGTCCTGAAATTGGTGTGGCTTCGACTAAAGCGTTTACCACCCAACTAACCGTTTTATTACTATTAACCTCCTTTTTAGGTTTATCCCACGGCTGGGATGAAAAACAAGAAGTGGCTTGTCAGTCTGAGTTAAGAAGTTTACCTAAACTTTTAGAACAAACATTAAAATTAGATCCTGCGATAAAAAAGTTGGCTAAATTGTTTGTCGACAAAGAACATGCCTTATTTATCGCCAGAGGAATTCATTTTCCAGTGGCACTAGAAGGTGCTCTCAAACTTAAGGAAATTTCTTATATCCAAGCCGAAGCCTATCCTGCCGGTGAATTAAAACATGGACCGCTCGCTTTAGTTGACAGTAATATGCCAGTAGTCGTTTTAGTGCCATCCAATGCTTTGCTAGAGAAACTTAAGTCAAATATCCAAGAAGTGCATGCGCGTAATGGTCAGCTTATTTTGTTTGTACAAGAGGAATTAAATATAAATGAAACCGATAGCAAAAGTATTTTGTTACCTAAGGCGAGCGACATGATTAGTCCGCTAATATTTGCAATCCCATTGCAACTTTTAGCCTATCATGTCGCTATTTTAAAAGGTACTGATGTTGATCAGCCGCGCAATCTAGCGAAATCCGTCACTGTCGAATAGCTAGGATGATTAATTAGTCAATTTAGAGCAGGCTGCTGGTTCAGTGGTGATAAAAAATTTAATAGATTGCCATAAATTATTTTGGTCATGTCTGCACGAACGGAGAATGAGTAAAGAATAAGAGATAGTTTAGTGCGGTATTAACGATAGTTTACGTGCTGCCCATTTTGACAGTTTTAGCTAATTTATTCGCAATAGTTTGTACTTCGGATAAATCGCTACCTTCAACCATGACACGAACAACCGATTCTGTTCCTGAGGGACGTAATAAGACACGGCCGCGATCTTTTAATAGAAACTCTGCCTCATGCACAGCTTTTTTTATACTAGGATCGTTCATCGTAACTAAAGGATTTTCAGCAGGGATGTTGATTAAAATTTGCGGAAACTTTTTCATCGCTTTTTTGGCAATATGTAATGATGAGCCAGATGCTTGGATAGCCTCTAGTACTTGCAAGGCAATAATGATTCCGTCTCCAGTTTTAGTTAAACGACGAGAAATAATATGTCCAGAAGATTCTCCACCTAACTGCCAATTTTTGCTTTGTAATGCTTCATTAACATATCTGTCACCTACTGAGGTACGAGTAAAAGCTAGGCCTAATCCTTTTATAGCTAATTCTAAACCGAGATTACTCATAGCAGTACCTACAATGCCACCTTTAATGTAACCTTGTTTAACACCATATTGGGTTAATATAAATAGTAATTCATCTCCATCAACAATTTCACCCAAATTATCTACCATTAATACTCGATCACCATCACCATCAAAGGCAATTCCTAAATCTGCTTTTTGCGATAAAACAGTTTTTTGCAAATGTTCTAAATGAGTTGATCCACAGTCTTTGTTAATATTTAAGCCATTTGGTTTTGTACCTAACACAGTTAAGTCTGCACCTAATTCAGAAAATAAGGATGGGGCAATATTATAAGTTGCACCGTTCGCACAATCGAGAACGATTTTTAAACCGTTTAATTGAAAAGACTTTGGAATTGTTGATTTGCAAAAATTAACATAACGGGCTTTTGCATCTTCTACTCGAATCGCTTTTCCTAATTTAGCGGAATCAACGGTATGAATAGGTTGAGTAAGGTGGGTTTCAATTTGTAATTCCAGCTTATCGGCTAATTTAGTCCCATCATGCGAAAAAAATTTAATTCCATTGTCATAATAAGGGTTGTGTGATGCACTAATTACGATGCCTGCTTGTGCACCTAAGTCAGAAGTTAAAAAAGCAATAGCAGGTGTTGGAATAGGGCCCAAGAGAAGTACATCAACGCCGGCAGCAGATAAACCAGCTTCTAGGGCAGATTCAAGCATATAACCAGAAATTCGCGTATCCTTACCAATTAGAACCTTATTTCGCCCATTCGCTAGAACTTTCCCTACAGCCCAACCTAGTTTTAGTACAAATTCTGGTGTTATAGGATCTTCACCTACTTTTCCGCGAATACCATCTGTCCCAAAATATTTGCGGGTTTTTGTCATGATGAATCCAAGAATAATTCGATTAATTACAGACTATCTGCTGCTGGATCGCCATCAGTTACTGTCGAGTCCTTTTGTGAAGCTGATTTTTCCTCAGAAGGAGTTGTATCTTTTTTACTTCCATTACTCCAGCCTTTGGGCTCTCTAGGAGGTTTACCCTCCATAATGTCATTTATTTGGCTGGAATCGATGGTTTCATATTTTATGAGGGCTTCTGCCATGAGGTGTAATTTTTCAATGTTCTCTTGGAGTAACGTTTCAGCAAGCTTGTAATTACGATCAATAATATTTCGGCTTTCCTCATCAATTAATTGAGCCGTATCGTCAGAAAATTTAGTGTTTTTAGCTATTTGGTGGCCTAAAAATACTTCTTCATTTTCTTGATTGTAAGTTAAAGGACCAAGACGTTCGGATAAACCCCATTTAGTTATCATGTTTCGGGCAATTTCAGTGGCACGTTGTATATCGTTTGATGCACCTGTAGTGATTTGTTCTGGCCCAAAAATGAGATATTCCGCAATACGTCCGCCAAATAAACTGGCAATCTGGCTTTCTAAGCGTTGTTTGGTATAGCTATAACGATCTTCTTCTGGTAAGAACATCGTGACGCCTAAGGCTTTACCACGTGGAATTATAGTAACTTTATAAACAGGATCATGGTCAGGGACTAAACGTCCAACAATCGCATGTCCCGCTTCATGGTAAGCCGTTAATTTTTTCTCTTTTTCATTCATTACCATAGAACGCCTTTCACTTCCCATCATGACTTTATCTTTGGCTTTTTCTAGGTCAACCATATCAACAGTAGATTTATTTTCGCGTGCTGCAAATAAAGCCGCTTCATTGACTAGATTAGCTAAGTCTGCACCGGAGAAGCCAGGTGTGCCTCTAGCTATAATCACTGGTTTAACATCTTTTCCATAAGGAACTTTTCTAAGATGAACTTTTAGAATTTGTTCTCTACCACGTATATCAGGTAAGCCCACAATAACTTGACGATCAAAACGACCGGGACGCAATAGGGCAGGATCTAAAACATCTGGCCGATTAGTAGCGGCTATAACAATAACACCTTCATTGCCCTCAAAGCCGTCCATTTCAACTAGTAATTGATTTAGTGTTTGTTCGCGTTCGTCATGTCCGCCACCTAAGCCGGCACCGCGGTGGCGACCGACGGCATCTATTTCATCAATAAAAATGATACACGGCGCTTGCTTTTTAGCTTGCTCAAACATATCCCTCACACGAGATGCCCCTACACCGACAAACATTTCGACAAAATCAGATCCGGAGATTGTGAAAAAAGGAACTTTTGCTTCACCAGCAACAGCCCGAGCTAAGAGGGTCTTTCCGGTTCCAGGAGGGCCCATTAATAAAACGCCGCGTGGAATTTTCCCACCTAATTTCTGGAATTTAGCCGGGTCTTTTAAAAACTCAACTAATTCACTGACTTCTTCTTTTGCTTCTTCAGCGCCGGCCACATCTGCAAAAGTAACTTTAACCTGATCTTCCCCTAATAATCGCGCACGACTACGACCAAAAGATAAAGCACCTTTTCCTCCGGCACCGCCCATTTGGCGCATAAAAAATATCCATACTCCGATGAGCAAGAGCATAGGGAACCAATTAATAAAAATACGCATCAAGAAACTTTCCTGTTGCGGCGGTTCTCCTTTTACATTAACTTTATTTTTCAATAGCTCAGGGAGTAAATACTGATCAGGAATAGGCATGTAACTGGTGAAAGATTTGTCACCATTTAATTGTCCTTTTATAACCTTGTTGCTTTGTATCGTTACAGACTGCACATTACCTTGCTGAACGTCTTTCAAAAATTCAGAATACGCTAAGCGGTCGCCACCGTTATTACGTGGCTCGAGATTATTAAATACCGAGATAAGTATTACGGCAATAATTAGCCATAAAAAAAGATTTTTCAGCATGTCGTTCAAGCTATACTACCTCGCATTTCTCACAAAGAGGGCATTATATACTAAATTTTTGGGGTTTCGATTATTTTAAGCTCTTTTTCAGTGCTCTAGCCTCAAAAAGGACCAAATTAAGCCAACAGTTTATTTTCCCTTACGATAACCTATGGCTACTAAATAAACTTCTGCAGAGCTTCCTCTGGAAGCGGAAGGTTTTCGGATAGTAACCTTTGCAAATAAGCTTCTTAAGTCTTTTAGAAAAACTTCGAATCCTTTTCCTTGAAAGGTTTTTACTATAAAACAACCTTTTGGTTTTAATACTTTCTGAGCAAAATCTAAGGCCAATTCAGCTAAATAAATGGATCTAGGTTGGTCAACACAGCGCATTCCACTAAAGTTGGGGGCCATATCAGAAATTACAAGGTCAATTGGTTTTAATTGTACACGTTGTAAGAATTGTTGCATAACAGATTCTTCTCGAAAGTCCCCTTGAAGAAATTCCACATGGTTCAAAGCTTCCATTGGCAGAATATCTAAAGCATAGACTTTTCCAGTGCTTCCTACTATTCCAGAGGCAAGTTGGGACCATCCTCCAGGCGCAGCTCCAAGATCAACGATGGTCATGCCAGGCTTGATCACTTTGGTTTTTTCTTGAATCTCTAGAAGCTTATATGCAGAACGCGATCGCAGTCCTTCTTTTTGAGCACGTATCACATACGGATCGCTAAAATGCTGCTTTAACCAGCGAGGACTACTTTTACTCCTGGACATCGGGTTGTTGTTGACAGTGGGTTTCCCGTATTAGGAATTTCCCAATTAATAAAGCTATCAGATAGCAGAAAGGTAATATGATAAAGGCTTTTCGGTAATTTTCGACGCTATAAAAAGGACTACCATTATGATAGCTTCCATTCCAGTTTAAATGTAAAAATATACCAATCACCGGTTGAAATAAAGCACCTCCAGCCACTGTAGCCATGTTATTAATACCCATGGCTGTTCCCGCTACACTAGAGTGATTATTATCTTTGACAACTCCGAATGCGAGCGATTGCCCCGAAGCGGCAAGACCAAATAAGAATAAACAAATATAAAGCCAAAATAAGGGAAGATGTGGTACATAAATAACAGGTATCAATCCAATAATACCCAAGCTCGCAGCAAATTTTAGAGGCATCCCACGTAAGTTTACCTTATCTGACCACCAACCTAATAATGGGCAGCCTATTCCTATAGCTAGCCAAATCATGGTGCAGGCAGTAGAGGCGGCTTTAGTGCTTATACCATAAGCGACAACCAGAAAGGGTACGCCCCATAATGCTGCAAAAGCGGTGATAGGCGCCCATACCATAAAAGAATATAATGCTATAAACCAAGTTTGACTATTAGCGGCTACTTGATGAAAGCTTTGTAGTATGCTTTTTTTGGAAGTAGGTTGAAATTTGTGTCCTTTTGAAACAACTTCTGGACTATCTCTAACTACCAGCCAAATTAACAGGGCTAAAATAACGCCTATTACACCCAAAAAAATGATGGTCTGTCGCCAACCCCAATGATCTACAGCAATAGTTAACGGGGTTTCGCCAACAATAGCGCCTACACAGCTCATTAACTCGACTAAACCTGTTAAAAAAGCAAAATATCGGGAAGGGAACCAGCGCGAGATAAGAACTAAAGTTCCTATAAATGAAAAAGCTGAGCCCATTCCCATCATAAATCGTCCCGCGGAAGCGGTAGCTATATTGGTGGTAGAGGCAAACAAAAAAGCACCTACAGCACAAGTGAGAACTGCTACAGTTAATAAGCGTCGAGGACCAAACCGATCAAATAAAAACCCTGCCGGGAGTTGCATTGGGGTATAGGAATAGTAATAAAAGGCAGCCATTGTTCCTAAGGTAATGGCATTAAGTCCTAAGTCATTAATTAACTGATTTGTCATTACTGCCGGTGAAACTTGCAATATGAATTCGTACATGTAAAAACAGGAAGCAAGAATACAGATCACAGCGGCGAGCAAAGTTGGTTTTTGCTTTGCTAAGGAAAGCGATGATAAATCATTATTGTTATTTTTAGACATAAGCTTGAATTAAAGTGGCAATGCTAATGAAAAACCTAAATAGCACTGGCTGTTTCACTGGAATACTGTGGTTTACAATAAGTTTCTCGAAGCAAAAAATGACTTACAAAAAGCGCAACGATATAACATAAAGGCAACACAAAAAGCGCCTTCTGATAATCTACTATACCATAAAAGGGGGTGCCATTATGCATGATGCCCCCCCAGTTGACGTAAAGCAAAACTCCAATCAAAGGTTGAAATAGAGCTCCTCCTGCAACAACGGCCATATTATTAAAACCTATAGCTGTGCCGACTACACAAGAAGTATTATTGTCTTTGACAACTCCAAAGGCTAATGATTGTCCTGATGCGGCCAAGCCAAAGACAAATAAAATAGGATATAGCCAAGGCAACGGTAATGGAGGGCAATATATAACAGTAGTAAGACTAATTATTCCTAATAGAGCAGAAAAGCTGAGTGGTTTTGATCGAGAACCGATTTTGTCAGAGAACCAACCAGCTAAAGGACTGCCCAGGCCAATACCTAGCCAAATCATTGCGCTCGCCTCAGAAGCAGCTTCTGTAGTAATGCCATAACTGGCCACTAGAAAGGGTATGCCCCACAAGGCAGCAAATGCAGTAACAGGTGCCCATATAGAAAAAGAATACAAAGCTATCAACCAAGTTTGTCTATTGGTACAGACTTGTTGGAGTCGTTTTAATTCATTTTTTTCAGGGGGAGATTGAAATTTATGCCCTTTTGAAACAGCTTCCGGACTATCTCGCACTACTGTCCATACCAGCAAGGCTAATAAGCAACCTACGATAGCTAAGGAGATAATAGTAGATCGCCACCCCCAATGGTTGATAGCTGTAACTAAAGGAACCTGACCAGCAATTGCTCCTACTGAACTCATTAATTGAACGAGGCCGGTCAGTAAAGCAAAGTATTGGGGAGGGAACCAACGTGATACAAGGAGTAAAGCACCTATAAATGAAAAAGAAGAACCTATACCCATCAAGAACCTGCCAAACGAAGCCATTACCGCATTTGGCGTAATCCCGAAAAAGAATGCTCCTAGAGCGCATATTAAAATAGCTAAGGTTATTAAACGCCGCGGACCAAACCGATCAAAGAGTAAGCCGGCAGGTAATTGCATGGGCGTATAAGAATAGTAATAAAAGGCTGCCATAGTACCCAAACTCGCCGCATTAAGACCTAAGTCTCGCATTAACTCATTGGTCATAACCGCAGGAGATACTTGCAAAGTATACTCGTACATATAGAACATGGCAGCAAGTATACAAATAACAGAAGCGAGGAATAATTGTTTCTTAGTGGTTAAAGATTGTGGCACATCTTGTGACATTATCGCTTCATTATTGTACATTATTTACCTCTTAGATCATGTTCCTCATGACCTTATTGTTGATAGCTTTTTTTAAAAGATCAAGTTAACGTTATTCTGTGCATTATATCGCGACATATTAAAGTCTTAGTAGAAAACAATAAGTGATCGAGATTTTGATTGCAAGTCCATAGGATTTCAGACTTATTTATTATTTTGATTAATAATGAGCACTGATAGAAAGTATTTTTTAGGATCAATCTTTATCAATAAAGATTGATCCTAAAAAATACTTTGTTATACTTGGGCGGCTGTTGCCGGGATGGCGGAATTGGTAGACGCGCCGGACTCAAAATCCGGTGATGGTGACATCGTGTGGGTTCGAGTCCCACTCTCGGTACCATAAAAATTATCTGGTTTGAAGAAGAGTGATCGCAGTTGCTGCGATTCCTTCTTGGCGTCCAATAAATCCCAGTTTTTCCGTGGTAGTTGCTTTTAGATTGATCTGATCCAGATCGATTTTCATGTCTTGTGCTAAATTAAACCGCATTGCTGCTAAATAATCCTTAAGCTTGGGTGCTTCTGCGATGATCGTAATATCCGCATTATTAATGGACCAATTTTTTTCATCCAACATTTGGACGGTTGTTTGTAGAAATAGCCGACTATCTTTATTTTTCCAGCGCACATCAGTATCCGCAAAATGGTGACCTATATCACCCAAAGCGCAGGCTCCTAGTAACGCATCCACTAGTGCATGAATGACGACATCACCATCCGAGTGTGCTTTAAGTCCCATTCGATAAGGAATGTTGACCCCTCCCAACGTTATATAGTCTCCCGTTTCAAAAGCATGTACATCGTAACCATGGCCTACACGAAAATTAATGCTCATAAATTCCTCTTCTTCATGCAAATTTTTGCTTAACGCGATAACGATTAGTATCGTATCATGATGGGCAGATATTTCTCAGACCCTAAACATGGGAACATAAGAGAGGCGCCTTCTAACTTAAAAACTAGGTTGGATAGGAAAGCAGATGCTATGATTAACGAGCAGATTTTAGTCGAGAAGGGTTTAATGATACAGACAGCACATTATTTTACAAATTACTTTTTAGTGGCTATGCCCGTTTTAACGGATGCTTATTTTAATCGTTCGGTGGTGTATATTTGTGAGCATACAGAAAAGGGAGCAGTGGGTATTGTTATTAATCAACCCTTACAATCCTTGCGGGTTAATCTTTCAGAAATATTACAAGACATCACGAATAGCAAGACAGAGGAGTCAGCTAACAACATTGCAGGGGCAGATTTTCCGATATTATGTGGAGGGCCGGTTCATCCGGAACGTGGTTTTGTGATACATGCACCTCAAGGTGAATGGCAATCTAGTCTTAAAATGAGCAGTGAAATTTCCGTAACTACTTCTAGGGATATTTTACTCGCGATTGCGAAACAGCAGGGGCCTGATAAGTTTATTTTCTCTTTAGGCTATGCAAATTGGATAGCCGGTCAAATGGAACAAGAAATTGTTAATAATTTTTGGTTAACTTTGCCAGCTAGTCCTAATATATTGTTTGATATTCCTTTCGAGCAAAGATGGTTAAAAGCGATGAATCACTTAGGTGTGGATGTCACTAAATTAGCTTATATGGGTGGTCATGCCTGAGATTAAGACCGTTATAGGGTTTGATTTTGGTTCTAAGTATATTGGTGTGGCGGTAGGGCAAACATCGCCTTCTTTGGCTCAACCTTTGACAAGTTTAAACGTGAAAAATGGCCAGCCTCCCTGGAAAGAAATTGCTCAGTTGTTACAGGTTTGGTCTCCTGATGTCTTAGTAGTAGGTATCCCATTAAATATGGATGGATCAGAGCAACCGATAACCCATTTAGCGCGAAATTTTTTAATGGAATTAAAAGATCGTTTTCAAATGCCAGTTTTTCCTATTGACGAAAGGTTAACAACTGTTGAGGCCCGCTCACGGCTTTTTGCTGTGGGTGGCTATAAGGCCCTGAAAAAAAAATCTATCGATAGTCTTGCCGCTCAATTAATCGTTGAAATGTGGTTAGAGAACCGATGAGTAAGGCACTTTTTAAGTCAACCTCTGTCGTCGCTTCTATGACCTTGATTTCTCGGATTTTAGGTTTTGTTCGCGATATGGTTGCCGCTAGAATTTTTGGCGCGACAGCAGCAGTCGATGCTTTTTATATTGCGTTTAAAATTCCTAATTTTATGCGCGGATTATTTGCCGAAGGATCTTTTTCAGCCGCCTTTATTCCCACTTTATCTGAATATAAGCAAACTCGTTCACAAATAGAAGTTCAACAATTTGTTGCGTATGTTGCGGGTACATTAGGCCTAATTTTATTAGGAATTTGTATTCTAGGAGTTTTAGGTAGTAAAGGTTTAGTGACGGTATTTGCACCAGGCTTAGATCCTTATCGCTTTCAATTAGCAATAGAGATGTTAAGGATAACGTTTCCATACTTGATGTTGATCTCATTAACCGCATTAGTGGGCGCGACTTTGAATTGTTACGGACAATTTTGGGTGCCTGCTTTTACGCCCGCATTATTAAATATCTCCCTTATCATGACTGCTTTTGGGGTGACACGTTTTTTTAAAGTACCTGTTGAAGCGCAGGCATGGGGTGTGTTGCTAGCAGGCTTTCTACAATTAGGCTTTCAATTACCGTTTCTACATCGATTAAAATTATTGCGAAAACCACAATTTAAATGGCGTGATCCTGGTGTGCAAAAAGTATTAAAGCTGATGTTACCGGCTTTATTTGGTTCATCTATAGGGCAAATTAGTTTATTGCTCAATACAGTTTTTGCTTCTTTTTTAGTTGCAGGTAGTGTGACTTGGCTTTATTACTCCGACAGGCTGGCTTATTTTCCGCTAGGTGTGTTTGGAGTGGCTTTGATGACGGTGATTTTGCCACATCTCTCGCGTCAGCATGCAGCAAAATCACCAGAATTATTTGCTAGCACATTAAATTGGGGCTTACGTTGTAATTTATTGATTGGAATCCCCGCTTCATTAACCATGTTGATTTTATCGGGACCGCTTATAATTACACTTTTTCATTATGGAAAGTTTACTATCCATGATGTCTTTATGACCCAACGTAGTGTGGTGGCTTATTCTATCGGTCTACAAGCATTTATGCTGATTAAGGTATTGGCGGCCGCTTTTTACGCGCAACAAAACATAAGAACACCGGTGAGAATAGGTATTATTGCCCTAGTTGCGAATATGATTTTTAATGCCATATTAATTTTTCCGTTAAAGCATGCCGGTTTAGCTTTAGCAAGTTCGTTATCAGCTTGGTTGAATGCGGGTTTGTTATTGTGGGGCTTGCAAACTCGACAAGTTTTTCAATGGCAATCAGGATGGCTAAAGTTCGTATTACAATTGTTATTTGCTAATAGTACATTATGTTTATTTTTGTGCTGGGCGGCAGCCGCTACTCCGGTTTGGATAAATTGGGGTTGGCAGCAACGTTTTTCACATATTTTCTTTTTAGGTATCGCTTCAATTATTATTTATATTTCTAGTTTATGGATAAGTGGTTTGCGTTACGATGATTTGAAAGCTCAGTCATGACAGAGCTTATTTGTAATAGCCATAATATAAAAGCGAGACATAAAGGTTGTGTAGCGACTATTGGTAATTTTGATGGTTTACATCAAGGACATCAAAGAGTTATCCAGTCGTTAATCAAACTTGGTAAACAGCTCAATCTACCCACTTGCGTGATTCTTTTTGAGCCCCATCCGCAAGAATTTTTCTATCCAGAGAAAGCGCCGGCACGCTTAATGCGACTCCGAGAAAAAATTAAATTTTTACAATTTTTAGCTATCGATCGAGTCCTTTGCTTACGGTTTAATAAACGTTTAGCAGAATGCAGCGCAGAAGAGTTTGTTAAGAAAATTCTAGTCGATAAATTAGGTATAAAAGGCGTAATAATCGGAGATGATTTTCGTTTTGGCAGAGGACGTGAAGGAGATTTCCATTTTTTGCAAAAATTAGGTCAGGAATACGGATTTAAAGTTTTTTCTACGCCAACCGTACTATTTGAAAATGAACGTATAGGTAGCTCAAGAGTAAGAAATGCCGTTTGGAACGCTGATTTTAAATTAGCAGAATTATTACTGGGTCGTCCCTTTCTACTCAGTGGCCGAGTAATTTATGGTGATCAACGCGGACGATTACTTGGTTTTCCGACAGCTAATATTGGATTGCATCGTCAGGTTATACCTTTGCAGGGCGTATTTATAGTTAACGTATATGGCTTAGCGGAAACTTCTTTCGCGGGGATCGCCAATTGTGGGAAACGTCCAACAGTGAATGGTGTAAAAAATTTATTAGAGGTTCATTTATTCGATTTTGATCAAAATATCTACGGCCGATTTATTGAAATAGAATTTTTAAAAAAAATACGTGATGAAAAAAAATTCGATAGTCTAGAAGCACTTAAACAGCAAATTACTCAAGATGTGGCTATCGCTAAAAATTATTTTATAAAAAATTAATCTATTAATTTTTATCATTTAATAAATCCTTGATCTTTAGCTTGTATTGTTTTTAAATGGATAAGTATTTCTGAAAATAACAATAAAATCAATTATGAATCCCTATATAATCCCTTTACATCATTATACTGATCTGCTTAAAAAAGCTTATCTAGAAGATATAACATCGAAGATTGAAGTGGCTGGAGTAAAGATTTTTGGTGATAGCCTAAGTGATCCGGGGGGTAAATATGGGATGTATGAAAAAAAAATCTGGCATTTCCGATTAGACCGAACTTTACATAAATCACCACATAAACAATTTACTAATGGTTTTGTTTGGAATTATGCATTTTATAAAGAAATGACATATTTAAGAAAATCGCATAATCCATTAGAAAATTCTAATTTAACTCCCATTCATGGCTTCTTCAAATCTGAAAATAGGGCGCAAGGAGGTGCTATGGACTATAATTATGGACGATTTTTAAATTTCTTTAGATATCTAAAAGGGTTTTTTCTGAGTCTTGCGCTGACTAACATACAAAGCGAGGCAAAAAAATTAAAAAAAGAAAAACATAGTAAACTTAATCCAGATGATTTATGTATTATTTTTGCTGGAGCTAATGATCTCGTTACTGCAGGATATTGTAATAAAGGCGGAGCTGAGCGAGCCATACAAGGAATTGCTAAAACGATAGAAATTTTAACGACATCTCAACAAAAAGATGATTCAAATTATTCTAAAAATATATTAGCTTTTACTTTGCCTGATTTTAGCAAAACTCCTAGATTTTCCAAAAAAACAAAAAAGGAAAGGAAGCAAGCCCAAAAAGCTTGTCATTTCTTTAATGAAGGATTAAAAAATCTTGCTAAAAGTTACCAATATCTTGATTTTAGATTGTGTGATATCTATCAGGTAGCTAAGAAGGAGGATGTAGATCTAACTAAGATTAAGAAAAAAGCAATTATCATAACGGGCTCGGGAAATACTAAGAAGATTTATTATGTCGATAACGAAAGCTTTATTTTAAGAAATGGCAAGGAAGTATCGATTGATATTAATCTATCAAGAGCGGAAAAAAAATTACTTGGGAAAGAAAAAGGAAAAATTGCAGGGAATAGCAAAAATTTGCAAGAAATAGAGAATTTAGTTCATAAAATAGGTACTATAGCGAAATTAACTACAGATGTAAAAATATTTGATGCTGCTGCAGTGTTTGAAAAGATAGATGAAAATCCTGAAGCTTATGGGTTTACTAGTGGTTGCGCAGTTTATTATTTAAACAAAAATCAAGATAAGGAATGTATTTCTAAAAAAATAACATCAGGCAATGCCATCATACTTAAAGAAATCAATCAAGAATATAATGAAAAGAAAGGATCTCTTTCGGAATTTTGTTGTTATTATGTCCAAAATGGAAAGTTGGTGGAACACGATATTAATTCAACTAGGATTGCCAGTGTTACAAGCTTTACCCTTTCTAAGGAAGAAAAGATTGAGTTGCAAGAAAAACTTAAGCAACATCCTTTAAAAGATGGAATAAGCCAATTAATTGGCATGGAAGAGAAACATAGCTCTTGGACTACTCATCTAGTGCAATCTGCTGTACAAGCCTATAAAAAGAAATTTGGAGAAAAAATCCAACTTGCCGATATTTATGCTTCCGTATTATTGGCAATAAAGAAAAGTTTCCCCAATCAGCAAGACATATTCTGGGATGATTTACATCCTTCGGTAATGGTCCACTTTTTGTTAGAGACCATGTTTGAACCTTTTTTTGAAAGTAATTACAATGTGAAACAGCCTCGAGTTTGGACGGATGACATGGCTATTCATAAGAAAGTCCTTCCTGAAGTTAAACTTCCCCATAAATCGGCAGAAGCACCGGATGATTATGATTATATGAGAAAACTTTCTATAATTTAGAGATTTTTTTGACGAAACCGGCCGGGCTGATTAGACTACGCGGATTATGTCACGAAAAGAATTTCATTTAATCCTAGAGGCCAGTGAGCAGATTGCTCCAGACGTCAAGCATTTCACTTTTCGCTATGAAGAGGGGGAGAGCTTTGAATTCATTCCAGGCCAATTTATTACTTTGCATATACCTACCGCTGAAAAAGTACTGCGCCGTAGCTATAGTATCGCCAATAAAACTCACCAAGCGACTAATAAAATTGAATTTGCAGCCTCTTATGTCCCCGCTGGTATTGCGAGTGAGCTGCTATTTACATTAAAACCTGGTGATAGTGTTACAGCGACCGGCCCTTTTGGCCGACTTATTTTGCGTGAAGAGATGCCAGAACGGTATGTCTTAGTGGCTACTGGTACAGGGGTTACACCCTACCGGACGATGTTGGCTGAGTTAGAACACAGATTTAAATTGCGTCCCTGTTTTAAGGTTATCTTGTTATTTGGTGTACGTAGACGGGAAGATTTATTATATCGTGATGAGTTTATTGCATTTGCAGAAAAAAATCATTGGTTTGAATTTCACGCTTATTATAGCCGGGTTAAATTGGAAGAGGCATTGAGTTATGAGCATACCGGTTATGTATTAAATGCCTTTAGTGAAATTAAACCGAATGCAAAACAGGATATTGTGTACTTGTGCGGTAACCCGAATATGGTGGATGAGGTTTTTACACTTTTAGTCAAAAGTTATACTTTTCCTACTGAAAATATTCGACGTGAAAAGTATATTTCATCTAATTAACTAGCTCAGCAGCTATAAAGTAAGTAGCTACTGAGTTCAAGTGCGAAGAGTGTAATTATTCTGCTTCGATTTGTTCTAAAACCGAGATCATTTCCATTGCTGTGTCTATTGCATCGCGGCCTTTGTGACAACGCTTTCCATCTATACGTGCTAACGCTTGTTCTTCACTATCAGTAGTTAGAACTCCAAAAATAACAGGTATGGATTCTTGCAAAGCAACTTTTTGGCAAGCATAACTCACCTGTTGGCAAACATAATCATAATGATCGGTTTCGCCACGAATAACAGCACCTAAACAGATGATAGCTAAACAGTTTTCATCGGAAATTGCTATTTGCTGAGCTGCAAGACCGATTTCTATCGCCCCAGGAACTCTGACAATAGTGATGCATTGTTCGGGAAAATTTAATTCTTTTAATCGTTGTAAGGCACCATTAAGTAATTCTTCGGTGATACTTTGATTGAAGCGACTGACTACGATAGCAATATTAAATTCATCAGTCGGTTGATTGAAATGTAAGGGTTTAGCAATGATTTCTTTTATTTTTTGCATAAGATGTTCCTTTTTTATAAATTGAGTAGATGTCCGAGCTTGGTTTGTTTAGTTTTTAAATAAGTGTGGTTCATTGAGTTGGGTGTGGTAATTAATGGAATGCGTTCCACAACTTCTATTCCATATTGCTCTAAATCGATAATTTTTTGTGGATTATTGGTTAGTAATTTTATCTGTAAGATTTTTAAGGTTTGTAGCATTTGTGCGCCTATCCAATAATTTCGATCATCACTGCCAAAGCCCAATTTTTGATTCGCTTCGACAGTATCAAGGCCCTGGTCTTGTAAGGCATAAGCTTTAAGTTTATTCAATAAACCAATACCCCGACCCTCTTGGCGTAAGTAAAGTAATATACCCCCTTGCTGACTTATTTGCGCTAAAGATTCATGTAATTGCCAACCGCAGTCACAACGGGCAGAGCCAAAAAGATCCCCGGTAAAGCATTCTGAATGGATACGTACTAAAGTGGGTTGTTTGGACGCTGCTGGTTTTTCTTTAATAAGTGCTAAATGATGATGCTTGTCCAGGCAACTTTCAAACAATTTAACTGTCAAATCGCCATAATCTTCGGTAGGTAAACCAATAGAGGCGATTTCCTGGACTAAAGATTCAGTTTGTAAACGGTATTGGATTAAATCCCGTATCGATAATAAACTGAGTTGATGTTGCTTGGCGAATTTTTCTAAGTCAGGGAATCTTGCCATACTGCCATCTGGATTCATGATTTCACAGATAACCGCCGCAGATTTTAAGCCGGCTAAACGGGTTAAATCAGTACTGCCTTCTGTCTGACCCATGCGTTCTAAAATACCGCCTTTTCGGGCACGTAACGGAAAAATGTGGCCTGGCATGACGATATCTTTAGGGCCGCTTTCGGGATTGATGGCTACTTGAATGGTACGGGCACGGTCTGCGGCAGAGATGCCAGTCGTAACCCCTACGGCAGCCTCGATAGACGCAGTAAAGGCAGTGTGAAAAGGGTTGGTAGAGTGTTCTACCATCATAGGAATTTGCAAGCGCTTAATATCTTCTTCAACTAAAGCTAAGCAGATTAATCCACGGCCATGTTGGGCCATGAAATTAATAGCTTCGGGCGTTACTTTTTCAGCAGCAATGACTAAGTCACCTTCATTTTCTCGGTTTTCATGATCAAATAAAACGATCATTTTGCCTAGGCGTAGGTCTTCTAAAGCGCGGTCGATATTCGGGAATGCAAAGGTCTTTATCATCTGTTTTGTTATTGCTGAATTGGGACAGTATTATACCCCTATTGTTCCCTCCATTTAAACTCAAAACATGTATCTTTACCTAAATGAGTGGTATTAATCGGTATCGCCCGTTTTAAGGGGTTAGGAGAAGTAAAAGCTAGTTGGGTATTTTCTCCAAGCCATATGGGCGCCACATAAATAAATGCACGTTGTAATAAACCGCTTTTAATAAAAGCTTGAAAACTAACACCCCCAGCCTCTATCCACAAATCAATCTTTCCATCTTGTCCAATTTGATTCAGTATCGCAAGTAAATCAAGACCATTTTTATCACTTTTTATGGGAATGAAGCGTATATTATGTTGTCGTAGTTTTTGTTGATGTTTTTTACTTAAGTCAGCATCATGGAAAATTGTAATGGATTCCGCAGAATTAAAAATTTTTGCTGAAATCGGTATACTGAGATGCGCATCTAAAATATAAAGTGGTTTTTTATATACTTCATCATTTAAACGGCTATTTAATAAGGGATTGTCAAAATGAATTGTTTTCGCCGTAGTTAAAATGGCGTCAGTTCTCTTACGTTGTTGATGAGTAAATTGTTGCGCCTCATCTCCCGTTATTCGAATTGGTTTGCCATGTGCACCGGCAATTCTCCCATCTAAACTCATGGCTAATTTTGCAGTAGTAAAGGGTTTTTTATGTTTCCACCAATAGCTATAACTCGCATAAAAATCATCGATAGCAGGTAGAGGATGTTGAATACATTCTATTCCTGCATGTTGTAATATTTTATCAGTATGGTTGTATACAGCAGGATTAGGGTCTCGATGAGCATAAATAACTTTAACGATGCCGCTTTTTATAATCAGATCAGTGCATGGAGGAGTTTTTTTGGCGGTATGACAACAAGGTTGTAAAGTCACATACAAGGTGGCGCCTTGGATAAGAGAAGGATCAACTTTACTAATGGCATCCACTTCGGCATGAGCTGAGCCACTTTTCTGGTGATAGCCTGTAGCGATAACCTGTGCATTTTTAACTAATACAACACCTACGCAGGGGTTTGGTGCACAAAAGCCCTGGCGTATCTCTGCCAATGTTAGGGCTGATTTGAGATAATGAGCGGTACTGTTATTCATGCATCTAATGCTCGAGCCAATTTTTGATGTAGGTTATCAAAAGCACTATTACTCATAATCACAATATGATCGGAATTTTGGGCTTCTTTAACTACTTTTTGAATGATGTCAGCTACGGAATCGCAAATAACAATAGGAACTGATGTTGTCTCGCTTAAGTGTTCAATACCCCAATCTTGCTTTGGTCGCAATAACCATACCTTATTTGCATTTTGTAAGGAAGGTCCTAAAGTTTCTCGATGTATCCCAGAACGCATGGTATGTGTCCCAGATTCTAAAATAACTAAAATGCGTTTATTTCCAATTTTTTTACGTAAACCGGCAAGCGTTGCGGCAATGGCCGTAGGATGATGGGCAAAATCATCGTACAGTGTTATTCCATTGACTTGCTTGTAAATTTCTAAGCGGCGTTTGATTCCTTGAAATTGATTCAATGCAGCAATTGCACTTTTTGGATTAACACCGATATGATGCGCAGCCGCTATGGCAATAACACTATTTGCTGCATTGTGATCGCCGATTAGCGACCAATCTACTTCGCCTTGTTTTTTGTTTTTATGATAGATAGTAAATTGACTAGCATCAGCTTTCAATAATTCGGTTCGCCAGGTTATATCTTTATTTCCGTCACTTCCTGTGTACTCAATGGGTGTCCAACACCCTCGTGATATGACATTTTGTAAATTTTCATCGGTTTTTGGACAAATAATTAATCCCTGGCCAGGCACCGTTCGTAATAAATAAGAAAATTGAGTTTGAATTGCATTTAAGTTCGGAAAAATATCTGCATGATCAAATTCAAGATTATTTAAAATCAAAGTTTTAGGATGGTAATGAATAAATTTAGAGCGCTTATCAAAAAATGCCGTA
>JBDKHQ010000109.1:0-10199 GCA_039797585.1 Pseudomonadota bacterium
TAAGTGAGCTTTATAGTATGGATATACAGGTTATTCAGCATGAGCAGCAACTTTTTGTCATAAATAAAGAATTAGGATTCCATCATCATGTCAACCATTGTCGACCCGACCTTGATCATTTCTCTGTTTGAATATCATTTTCTACGTAACGCACTACTAGCGGGTACGATTGCAGCGATACTGGCCGGTTTCGTCGGATATTTTATGGTCATCCGTAAGCTGGCTTTTGCCGGTCATGCATTAGGGCACATTGGTTTTGCTGGAGCGACCGGCGCAGGTTTAGTGGGTTTAATGCCGGTGACCGGGCAGTTAATTTTGACGATATTAGCGGCCATCGGCATGGGTAGCTTAGGTCATCGAATTAGTAAAAGCGACGTGGCTATCGGCATCGTTTTGGCATTGGCGTTAGGATTAGGTGTTTTATTTTTGCATTTTTATACCAGTTACGCCGCACAAGCGATGACGATATTATTTGGTAATCTCTTAGGTGTTTCTGCGCATTTAATAAAAATGATGTTGGTATATTCTGTTCTCAGTTTGTTAGCTTTAGGTATTATTGCAAGACCTTTACTATTTGCTAGCTTAGAGCCCGAATTAGCGGAAGCGAAAGGCGTTTCGTTACCACTCATTTCTATTTTATTTATGATCATCGTGGCGGTTGCTGTCACTGAAGCCAGTCAAGTGGTGGGTGTACTCTTAGTATTTACTTTACTGATAGGACCTTCCGCCGCGGCTTTAAATTGGACTCATCATATTTTAAGCGGCTTATTTTTAACCGTTTTGTTTGGAGTCCTAATCGTATGGTTAGGTATCATTTTAGCATTTATTACTGATTGGCCAATTCCATTTTGGATTAGTGCGTTGGCAGCCGCTAATTATTTTTTAAGTTGCATAGCAAAACCTAAACATTTTTAATTTTGATGTGTTTGCCCTGATTTTGTCAGTAATGGTAGCTATTTAATGTTTCTTTAAGTTTTCCTTCCTACAATGCATTTTCTTTTTTATGAGTGTGATTATAATGCAACATTTGGATCTTAAGCGATTTTCTAAAAGTAACAGAGAGTATTTGAAAGATTATAAACAAGCTAACCAAGTTAGCGCGAAGAAAAAAATTATCGAAAAAATAATAGAAAACGAGGAAAAATGTTTACAGGAGAATGATGATTTTCTTCTTGGGATGCAGAATGTTAACAATAGCAAATCAACACGGGAGATTTTGTTCCTATTATTAGTTGTAGCACCTGCTGCGATCGTTACTGGGTATATTGTTTTTACTTTTGTGGTGGCAGCTTCGATAATATCAATACCCATTTTCGCAGCTTTGTGCTTTCTTTCAGCGGCCCTTTCTGTAAAGGGAATAGGTCATTCTCGGCCCGAACTGGATCATCAAGAAAGAATATGTTCGGAGAAAATTCAATTGATCACAGAATTACAAGCTGAACTGAAGAGATTAAATGTGCCAGATTCAGAACAAACAATGGAAAAATCTTCTAGTTCTGAAAAATTAGATGGTAAAAAAAGTAATGTTTGCTTTTTTCAACCTGCTAGGGCAAACGAAGAGAGTACTGATACTAATAATTTAACTAGCGTTAAGGTTCTAGGATTTAAGTAACTTGCAAAGTTTGCTGTTGTTCGGAAATTAATCTAACGGACCCATCAAATCCCACGTTCAGGCGTGGGATTTTTTGTGAACTCTGTTATCAATCATCCCAATTTAAACTGCCGCCGGTTTGATATTCCGTTACGCGGGTTTCAAAGAAATTCTTTTCCTTTTTCAGATCAATGATTTCACTCATCCAGGGTAAAGGGTTGCTAACGCCAGGATATTGTTCAGGCAAGCCAATCTGTGCAAGACGTCGATTACCAATGAAACGTAGATAATCCCACATCATGTTAGCATTTAATCCAAGAATACCACGCGGCATGGTATCTAAAGCATATTGATATTCTAAATCAACACCTTCTTTGACAAGATCAATGACATAGCGTTTGAATTCCGATGTCCACAAATGTGGGTTTTCCAATTTAATCTGATTGATCACATCGATACCAAAATTTAAATGCATCGATTCGTCGCGTAAGATATATTGAAATTGCTCGGCTGTTCCGGTCATTTTATTTTGCCGACCCATGCTTAAGATCTGTGAAAAACCAACATAGAAAAATATGCCTTCGAACACCACATAAAAAGCAATTAAGTCACGCAATAGACGTTGATCATTTTCGGGTGTGCCGGTACGAAAATTGGGATCGGCTAAACTTTGTGTAAAGGGAAGCGCCCATTCGGTTTTTTTAGCTACCGTAGGTAATTCGCGGTACATATTAAAAAGGCGCGCTTCATCCATACCTAAACTTTCTATGACATATTGATAGGCATGCGTATGCAGAGCCTCTTCAAAGGCTTGTCTTAATAAGTATTGTCGACATTCTGGATTGGTAATATGACGATAGACGGCTAAGACCAAATTATTTGCGACCAGAGAATCAGCGGTTGAAAAAAAACCTAAGCTGCGTTCTATGATCAAACGTTCATCTTCACTTAATCCCTTTGGATCACGCCATAGCGCGATGTCTGCCGACATGTTAACTTCTTGTGGCATCCAATGATTAGCGCAGGCCGCTAAGTATTTTTCCCAGGCCCATTTATATTTAAATGGGACTAGTTGATTGAGATCGGCGCGACAATTGATGATCTTCTTGTCATCGACTTGTACGCGCGCTGCGCCTATTTCTAGTGTTTCTAAGCCGGTAAAACCACCGGTGGCTTGTTCAGTATTCATCGTTTAGGATCCCCAGCTTTGTTTATGAAGCCATAGTTTTATTGACATGATTCGCAACCCGGGTCAAGTATCGAACAAGCAGGACCGGTTGTGTTATCCATTTGTACTGAGTTTAAGTGACTTTTGTCTAAGGTTGCTTTTTCAGTATGTGTAGCACCCATTGTCCGTAAATAGTAACTTGTTTTTAATCCTTTCAGCCAAATTCGCTTATAAAGTTCATCGAGTTTTTTACCAGACGCTTGCGCCATATAAAGATTTAACGATTGACTTTGATCAATCCATTTTTGGCGGCGTGATCCGGCTTCAACCAGCCAATGTGTAGGAACTTCAAAGGCAGTGGCATAGAGTTGTTTTAAGCTATCAGGAACACGTTCAATTTTTTGCAAACTACCGTCATAATATTTAAGGTCATTCAGCATCACGGCATCCCATAATCCGAGTAATTTCAAATCTTTGACTAAATAGGGATTGATCACAGTGAATTCACCGGACATATTGGATTTTACAAAAAGGTTTTGATAGGTCGGCTCTATCGATTGCGAAACGCCACAGATATTGGAAATAGTAGCTGTTGGTGCAATGGCCATACAATTCGAGTTACGCATACCTTCTTTCATTACTTTTTTTCGTAATGTGTCCCAATCTAAATGAGCAGTTTGATCTTGGTCTAAGAATTCACCACGGGTTTTTTGTAACAGTGCAATGGAATCTAAGGGTAAAATTCCTTGGCTCCATAAAGATCCGTTAAAGCTTTCATACGAACCTCGTTCTTTGGCTAAATCACTGGAAGCTTCTATGGCGTAATAACTAATCGACTCCATAGAATGATCGGCAAAGGTGATTGCGGCTTCTGAAGCATAAGGTAGTCGTAATTGATATAAGGCATCTTGGAAACCCATCAGACCTAAACCGATAGGACGATGCTTTAAGTTCGAACGGCGTGCTTGTGGCACGGTGTAATAATTAATATCAATGACATTATCTAACATGCGAATGGCAGTGCGGATAGTACGGCGCAATTTCGCTTGATCGATTTCTCCTGATTCTGTCAGATGCTGAGGCAAGTTAATACTTCCCAAATTACAGACGGCTATTTCATCAATGGAAGTATTGAGTGTAATTTCAGTGCATAAATTGGAGCTATGAATGGTTCCCACATGTTGTTGCGGCGAACGTAAATTGCAAGGATCCTTAAATGTGATCCAAGGATGCCCAGTTTCAAATAATAAACTTAGCATTTTTCGCCATAGATTGGCTGCTGGAATAGTTTTGAAATTTTTAATTTCACCGCGCGCGGCTTTGGTTTCATAGGTTTGATATTTTTCTTCAAATTCTAAACCAAACGCATCATGTAAATCCGGTGTTTCATCGGGTGAGAATAAAGTCCAGTTTTTTCCTTGCATGAGTCGTTTCATGAATAGATCAGGTACCCAATTTGCGGTATTCATATCATGCGTGCGACGCCGGTCGTCACCGGTATTTTTTCGTAATTCTAAAAATTCTTCGATATCTAAATGCCATGTTTCTAAGTACGCGCAGACAGCGCCTTTACGTTTACCACCTTGATTGACGGCTACAGCAGAAGCGTTGGCTACGTTTAAAAAAGGTACGACACCTAGTGACTTGCCATTAGTACCTTTAATTCGCGCGCCCAGCGCTCGAACTGAAGTCCAGTCATTACCTAAACCACCGGCAAATTTTGAAAGTAAGGCATTATCTTTTATGGCACTGTAAATTTGGTCGAGATCATCCGCTACCGTGGTTAAGAAACAACTTGAAAGTTGTGGTCGCAGAGTTCCAGCATTAAATAGAGTAGGCGTGGATGCCATATAGTCAAAAGATGAAAGTAGCTGATAAAACTCAATCGCTCGCTCTTCTTTGTTAGATTCTTGTTGCGCAAGACCCATGGCAACACGCATAAAGAAAGCTTGGGGCAATTCAAAACGGATATCATCGGCGTGCAAAAAATAGCGATCATACAAAGTTTGTAAACTTAGATAAGTAAATTTCTGATCGCGTTCAGGTAGTAGGGCTTTACTTAATTTTTCTAAATCAAAGCTTTGTAATTGTGGATCCAATAATTCTAAGTCAACACCGCGCTTGATATAGTGTTGGAAGTAGTGATGGTATACGCCATGATTACTGGTGTGTGTTGTCGCAGGTAGTTTAAGAAAGTTTAATGCTTCTGTATATAACGTGCGTAACAAGAAACGTGCAGTCGCGTAAGTATAATTAGGATCTTGTTCAACGAGAGAGCGTGCACTGATAATGAGTGCTTTATCAATTTCTGCGACAGGCATGCCATCATACAGATTACGTAAGGTTTCTTGTAAAATGAGTTCATGTTTTACTTCGCTTAAATCTTTACAGGTCTCCGTGATCAACAGACTCAGTTGTATGAGATCGAGTGGACGTTGGCTACCATCGGCTAAGGTTATTTGTAATTGAATCTCAGATTGTGATTTCGTTTCTGCGCGCATTTTTCGTCGTTCTTCACGATAAAGCACGTAGGCGCGCGCGACTTGGTGAGCTTCCACACGCATTAAAGCCAATTCAACTTGATCTTGTATGGCTTCAATAGGCAATGTTCCACCGTTGGGGTGGCGTTGTTGTATGATGTTCGTGACTTGCTGCGTTAATTGCGATACCCGTTCATGAATACGCGTAGACAATGCGGCTTGTCCACCTTCTACAGCAAGAAAAGCTTTAGTAATTGCAATCCTAATTTTACTTGGATCGTAATTAACAAGTTTACCGTTACGTTTTATAACTTGTAACGTACAGATAAGTTTGCTCTCTTGTTCTGCTTCCGCTTCAGGTAGTAGAATCTCGGCGCTGTTAAGCAGAAGAGAAGAAGTCATTAGTTCGGATGAAAGTCCGCTCATGGATGCTCCTTAAAAAAGGTTGTGAGGAATTATGTCTATGGAAATGATATAACACAATATCATGTGGTTTCTATACTATGCAACCACTATATGAAGTGAAGAAGAGTTTAGTAAGCTGTGAGTAAGCTGGGTAAAACATGTTAATGAGCTGACCCATTTGCTTGCCATAGGCCGTGGGAATTGGCTTTATGCATAGGTGATTAAATTTTTTATATGATAGACGTATTTAGACGATTTGTAGATAACACGAGGTGATATGCAACAAATTTCTTTTGCAGAGGTTTCAAAAAGTATTTTTCGTGCCTACGATATTCGAGGCATCGTAGGTGAGTCGATAACGCCCGAGCTTATCTATACGCTGGGGAAAGCAATTGGCAGTGCGGCCCAAGAGCAAGGCGAGCAAACTATCATCACTGCGCGTGATGGACGTCTGTCAGGACCCGTTTTAATGCAGGCCTTACAGCAGGGATTACGCGAAAGTGGCTGCGACGTGATAGATATTGGGCAAGTCCCTAGTCCAGTGCTTTATTTTGCAACCCGTTATTTAAATTATCGCTCGGGAGTGATGTTAACAGCGAGTCATAATCCATCGAATTATAATGGCTTAAAGATAGTTATAGCAGGAAAAAGCTTATCCGAAGGCACTATAGAGGAACTTTATTCACGCATTCAAGCCGGAGGTTTTAAATCAGGAAAAGGAAGTTATCAGCAAATATCGGTAATAGAAGCTTATCTTAATCGGATTACTCAAGATATTTCTTTAGTGCGACCTTTACGTGTCGTGCTGGATTGTGGGAATGGTGTAGGCGGTGTCGTTGCTCCGGAATTATTGCACCGTTTAGGTTGTGAAGTCATTGAGTTATTTTGTGACGTGGATGGCAATTTTCCCAATCATCATCCTGATCCCAGTGTGCCAGAGAATTTAAATGATTTAATTGCCAGTGTGAAACAGCATAAGGCAGATATTGGACTGGCCTTAGATGGTGATGGTGATAGATTGGGTGTGGTCACGAATCGAGGAGAGATTATTTGGCCGGATAGGCAAATGATGCTGTATGCGATGGATGTATTATCGCGTAATCCAGGCGCACTCATTATTTATGACATCAAATCGACGGGTCATTTGGCAAAGCTCATTGCAGAAAACGGCGGCCAATCTTTAATGTGGAAGACAGGACATTCGATTATGAAATCCAAATTAGAAGAAACAGGTGCATTATTGGCGGGCGAGATGAGTGGACATATCTTTTTTAAAGAACGTTGGTACGGTTTTGATGATGGTTTATATACCGCCGCTCGTTTATTAGAAATTGTCGCTAAAAGTAAAAAAAATGTGAGTGATTTATTTGCCGAATTGCCGAACAGTATTAATACACCTGAGTTAAAATTGCCGATCGCCGAAGATAAAAAATTTGCGTTTATTAAGGCTTTCCAAACTCAGGTAGATTTTCCAGATGCACAACTGAGTAAAATAGATGGTGTCCGCGCTGAATTTAGTGATGGTTGGGGTTTAGTGCGCGCATCGAATACCAGTCCTTATTTAATTCTGCGATTTGAAGCAGATAATTTACCTTCCTTAAAGCGTATCCAAACTTTATTTGGGAATGCATTATTAGCGATGGATCCCGAGCTCAAATTGCCTTTCTAAAATATGCGTATTATTACTTTAAATGTGAACGGTATTCGTTCTGCCGCACGCAAAGGCTTTTTTGAATGGTTGAAACTGCAAAATGCAGATATTGTTTGCTTGCAGGAAACCAAAGCACAAGAAGATCAATTGGATGCATCACATTATCCTCAAGACTATCAGGCGTATTTTTTTGATGCTGAAAAAAAAGGGTATAGTGGCGTGGCGATCTATAGCCGTATCAAGCCGGATTCAATTACTGCGGGATTAGGTTGGGAATGCGCAGATAAAGAAGGGCGTTATCTTCAGCTCAATTTTCCTGGATTGAGTGTTGCTTCATTGTATATGCCATCAGGTAGTAGCGGTGAGTTACGTCAGCAGCTTAAATTTCAATTTCTAGATCATTATTTAGCTATTCTGAAAAAACAACGCCAGCAAAAACACGATTTTATTATTTGTGGAGATTGGAATATTGCGCATAAACCCATAGATTTAAAAAATTGGCGTGGTAATCAAAAAAATTCAGGCTTTTTACCTGAAGAACGTGCTTGGTTGGATCAAATATTAGGGCCTATTGGTTATGTGGATGCTTTCCGCAAGATGAATCAACAAGCGGAACAATATACCTGGTGGTCAAACCGTGGTCGTGCTTGGGATAATAATGTTGGATGGAGAATTGATTACCAGATGGTTACACCCGGACTCAAGAATAAAATTAAATCGGTTGCGATCTATAAAGATCAACGGTTCTCGGATCATGCGCCTTTAACTATCGATTATGAGCTTTAGAAACAGTTGGAATAAGATCTGGAATTTCAGAGGCGGAACAACGAAAAAACAAAGGCATACAGTGAGAGTGTTCAGCAAACTGTGTCAGTTATAGCAAGATCAGTCGCGCGCTAGCCCATTCTGGGATGCGCGAGTGGCTAACCATCATGTGACGGCGTGATTCCTGCTTCGCTCGTCAACGCACGCCCATCGTGGGCTTTCGACCGCATTTCGTGCTCTCAATATCTCATTGAATGAGGAAACGCCCTAATAATTACACAATCTAATGTATAGATCCCGTTAGAATGTTTTTCTAAGTCGATTATGACTAAAATCTTTAAAAATTGCGCTGTCTTTTTTTGTAGATGCTATTTTTTGCGTTATATCACTAAGTTGACTTTGTTTGTTCTGTAAACTTTTTTGCAACACAGACGCTTCTTTAATTTTTGAATCTATTTCAATTTTTAGGTATTGTAGCCTTACATTATGCTGATTAATTTCTGCAACTGTTTCCGCTTGTTTGGCTATCCTTATTTCTATATCACGAGTCAAAAGTGGCAACTTACTTTCCAAGTTTTGTCTCTTCGATTCCCGAAAGTTAATTTTATCGCTGAGCAAAATACTCTGATCATTTTCTTGCCTTATTTTGTCTTCTAAATTATTTTTTTTTGAATATAGCTGGTTAATTTTAGATGAGGATTTGAAGCTTCTTAATTTATTTTGCTCATCAACTAAGTTATTACCTACTTCTATAAGCTCGGTCCGGTTTCTTTTTAAGCTAGCCTGTAAAGTTATTTGTCGCCCCTTATTTTGATTAATTTCAGCCTTTAATTCAGTAAGTTCAGCAGTATCTTTTTCTTTTTTTAATTTTAAATCAGCAAGTTGCGCTGAGCCATGAGATATTATAATTTTTTTTTCCTGTATACTTACGATTAACAAAGTTGACTGTATTTTTTTCTGCCTTTGATCGCTCTCCAAAAGCTCCATTTTTCTTGTAATTTCTCTTATTTCTTCTTCAATATTTTTTTTTTTATCGCTTAAAAAAAAGTTATCCATATTCGCTTTACCTTTTATTTCGATGAAGACATATTCTATATGGCGCAATTATATTTAGTTTATAAGATATGTTCAATAAAAAATTTTATTTTAAAACTATAATATAAAATTATAAAAATAACAATCAATATATTGGCATAATTGTGTGAGTTTAGTGATGTTAAATAAGACCAAAGTCGGGTTTATATCGCAACGTATTCCCGCATCGCGTTATTTCCATTTTTTTAGATTTATAAATTAAAACAAGTATTTTATTTGTGTAATTGTTAATGATTTTTTCTATATTAAATTAATTTATAGTGGTATAATTTTTAAGTGTGTGTAAAATATTAATTTATTTCTGTAATTAAAAAATTCCATGGAGGGAATATGCTAAAAAAAAATCAAAATTCAATAATTAATTTTTTCCTATATTCGGCTAATAATCTAATCAAAGAATTTGAACATGTTATTTTTGATTTTTTTTATAATCTAACAGAAAATTTACCAAAATTTTATTTTTTTTCAGAATATAAAAAAATAAATTATTTTGATAAGTTTTATTGGGAAGGTTTATATAATGTAAGACTTGAAAATTTAGAAGAGGAAATAATTTCCTACATACTATCATGCGAAGAGATCAAGAATATTTTATACAATTTGCAAGGAATAATCGGAAAACATACATTATCACCATTAACTTATGAAGATGGATTAAATAATTTAAGTGCTATGATGCAATCATCAGCTTTATTTAAAATGAAATATAAAAACTATGATATAGCAATAAATCAGATTATTTCTGATTGGAAAAATAGTTTAAAAAAAAACCAATTTTTTTTAATAGATTGTTTTTATGGAGACATATTTAATCATATAAAAAAAAATATTGTTCAGCAAGATAATGGGAATGATAGTTTAAATAATATATTAATGTATTACGACAAAAATTTATCAGATATAAATTATTTGCATGCCCTAAAAAATATCAAACAAAAATTAGACAATAATAATATTTAAAAAATTAAGATAATATTTATTTTCAATACTTTTTTTTATTTCGTATTTTTCATATTTTTTATTCAAAAATAAAAATTTAATGCA
>JBDKHQ010000110.1:0-46888 GCA_039797585.1 Pseudomonadota bacterium
AACATTACAACGAGGAAAGACCCCATGAAGCTTTAAATAATCAAACACCCCTATACTATTCTCAATCCCTAAACAAAAATTACTCTATTTAAAAACTGGGGTAACTTTGGGTGGTTTACACAAATAATTCGCTTGATAAATATTCATCATTTCTTTGCTGTGCAAGCTTATCGGTTATATTCAGTAAGCGAATAAGATCTTTCGAAGGATAAATCTCCCCAGGGGTTGAAGTTTGTACTTTGGGTAAACGCGAAATGGCCTCATCCAAGTTTTTAGTTAATTGGTTCAAATTAACATTAGCTTTACTTAATAAAGGTTTGACCGTGCCATTCTCTTGCTGCAACAAAGCAGACATCAAATGAATAGGCTCAATAAAAGAATTATCTTGCCCTATAGCCAGTGATTGAGATTCTGCTAATGCGTTTTGAAACTGACTAGTTAACTTATTAAGACTCATATTCTCCTCTACCATTTTCTAAATTCTATCTTAATAAATAGTTTAGTCTAATTAGAAAAAATCAAGTCAATTTTGGTAAAAATTCATCGCGATCAATAGTTTAGACAGTTAAATCTAAGTCTAACCCTCAATTTGTTCCAACTCTTATCACGTCAGCAAGTTAAAATTTTTATTTCCAGCCCCAAATAAACGCAGTGTATTAGACATATATGAGAATTGCGAGTTGAGCGGCAACATAGCCAAAAATTCAAGTGCGAAGAGTATATGTCCCAACTAGTCGAAAAGAGGTAGACTAAGCGCATTTATTCAAAAATTTAGATAGGGGTTTATATGGCAGAAGAATTATTAAACGATCCGACATGGCAACGCAAAACCCTAGAAAAATTACTTTTTGATAACTTGAAAGAACAACGTCGTAAAAGACGTTGGAATATCTTCTTTAAATTTTTATTTTTTTTACTTCTTTTAGGCCTGTTGTTTTCTTTATGGCCAACAACAACCAACCTACCTAGTGCCTCAAAAGCAAAAGCTCACATCGGTCTAGTCGATATTAGAGGAATCATCGACGACAGTTCAACATCAAGTGCTGACAATGTAATTGAAGGACTGCAAAACGCTTTTGAAGATAAAAATACACGCACGGTCATTTTGCGTATCAATAGTCCTGGTGGCAGCCCAGTTCAAGCTGCACAGATCTACAATGAGATTCGTTATTTACGTCATCAATATCCCAAAATTAAATTATATACGGTATGTGACGATCTTTGCGCATCCGCGGCTTATTATATTGCCTCTGCGAGCGATGATATTTATGCTAATCCTGCCAGCCTAGTCGGTTCAATTGGTGTTTTAATGGATGGATTTGGTTTTGTTGATAGTATGAAGAAAATCGGAGTTGAACGCCGCCTATTAACAGCTGGAGACCATAAAGGCTTTTTAGATCCTTTTTCACCTGAAAAAATAGATGAAAAACTAATTGCCGAACGGATGCTTGCAAATGTTCATCAACAGTTCATTAACGCTGTTAAACAAGGCCGTGGGAGCCGTATAAAAGATAATCCTGAATTATTTTCTGGTTTAGCCTGGACAGGCGAAGAAGCATTATCTTTAGGTCTTGTAGATGGTTTTGGAGATTTAAATAGCTTATCTCAGGACTTAATTAAGAATAAAAATATTGTTGATTACACCGTCAAACCTGGTCTATTTCAACAACTTTCTGATCGTATGGGGGCTGCATTCGCACAACAAATAAGTACTAACTTGGGTATTTTACCTCATGGATTTCGTTAGGGTGTATTGACAATTGCACGATGATGAGCGAAAAATAAGAGTATTTATAAACTATTGTATAAACTTCTGTTTATGATTTATTTTTCATTATAAAGCTAGAATAAGATGGAAGTTTATATATGGGCAATACTGGGCATGGATTTAGTTTATTTGAATTACTTATCGTCTTAGTAATAATCGGCATTTTAGCAAAAATCTCCTATCCCATTTACACTCATGCTCTGATAAAAACTCACCGTATAGAAGCGAAAATTGCTTTAATAAATCTTGCCCAGCGTATGGAAATTTATTATCTTTCAAATAATAATAGTTACGAGGATGCAACCTTTAACAAGTTGCATCTAAAAGACATAACTGAAAAAAATTTTTATGATTTGGCTGTAAAAAGCACCGCTAACACTTATCTACTATCAGCAAAAGCTAAATTTTCTGATCCTGAATGTTATCTTTTCATGCTTAACCAATTAGGAAAAAAAACTAATGCGGGTAGCGGTTCGAATTTATGCTGGTAATTGAGATAAAATTTTAAACTTTACAGCCTTTATAAATCCATTACATTGTTGAAAAATGTTTTCTACTGCTATACTCCTTGTGATTTTTATGGAGAAGCAAGATGCAAAGGAAATTATTAGCGGAATTCTTAGGCACTTTTTGGCTAGTACTAGGCGGATGTGGTAGTGCTGTATTGGCAGCTAAGTTTCCTCTAGTTGGTATAGGTTTTTTGGGCGTAGCTTTTGCTTTCGGTTTAAGTTTGCTAACCATGTGTTGTGTATTTGCTCCTATCTCTGGCTGTCATTTAAATCCTGCCGTTTCTATAGGTCTTTGGGCCGCGGGTAGATTTAGCATTAAAGAGGTACCTAGTTACATTATTGCTCAAGTAATAGGCGGTATACTCGCCGCAACCGTTTTATACCTGATTGCAAGTGGACAACATGGATTTGATTTACACAATGGTTTTGCTAGCAATGGTTATGGACTTCATTCACCAGGCCATTACTCATTATCGGCTTGTTTTATATGTGAAGTAGTTATGACCTTTTTATTTTTAATCGTTATCGCAGGGGTGACCAATCCACAATTACCTAGTCACTTTGCCCCATTAGCTATTGGTTTAGCCTTAACCTTAATCCATTTAATTAGTATTCCAGTTACAAATACCTCTGTTAACCCCGCTAGAAGCACAGGCCCAGCATTATTTGTAGGTGGATGGGCTGTCCATCAGCTTTGGTTATTTTGGCTTGCTCCTATAATCGGAGGAATAATTGGTGGCAGCATATTCCGATATATATGGGGGAATAAAAAATAGTCCTCTTTATATCGATAAAAAGCACACTCTATTTAATACATTTAAAATTAGCTTGTTGTTTCAGTTTCGACAGCTAATGGAATTCTTAATTCACGCGGCAGGGCGAAAGCAACATTTTCCTCTATACCCATTAATTCGGCAACCAAACAACCGTGCCAATTAGGAAATGTTTTTATATAGGATACAACATCTTGCACTAAGAATTCTGGTGCGGACGCCCCAGCGGTTATACCTATAGATTCTTTTCCAATTAACCAACTCGTTTGTATATCTTTAGCTGTGTCTATTAAATAGGCAGGCTTATCTAAACGCTCAGCTAATTCTTTCAATCTATTTGAGTTGGAACTATTAACCGATCCTAGAACTAACACCATATCACACTGTTTAGCTAATTCTTTAACGGCCAGCTGACGATTTTGTGTTGCATAACAAATATCTTCTTTCTTAGGCGTGGCAATTTCAGGAAAACGTTGTTTCAGTGCCTTTATAATAGT
The DNA here is from genome assembly GCA_039797585.1 of Pseudomonadota bacterium. GTDB lineage: Bacteria > Pseudomonadota > Gammaproteobacteria > Diplorickettsiales > Diplorickettsiaceae > Aquirickettsiella. Next base: position 3,548 of record JBDKHQ010000110.1, read on the forward strand.
TTTAGTATCATCCAACGATAAAGTGGTTTGTGTTACATAGCTTAATAACCGAGGATTTTTAACTTTCAACAAAGCAACATCCTGAATATTTTCAACTAAATAAATTCCACCGGCGGGGTTATCATAATGCCCTAAACTTCCCTCAACTTCGGGGTGATCGGCGTGACCAATCAAAACGCATTCTTGACCCAAACGATTATAGCGTGACACTTCCATATGCACTTTAGTTACTAAAGGGCAGGTAGCATCAAAAATTCTTAAATTTCGTTGCCTGGCTGACTCACGAACCGCTTGAGAAACTCCGTGGGCACTAAAAATAGCAGTGGCACCTTCCGGTATTTCGCTGACGTGCTCAACAAAAATTACCCCTTTTTGTTCTAAATCGGCAACCACAATACGATTATGAACGACTTCATGGCGTACATAGATAGGCACGCCAAACAGTTTTAATGCTCGTTTAACAATTTCTATAGCGCGATCAACACCGGCACAGAAACCTCGGGGATTAGCTAAAACGATTTTCATACAAAAGCTCTTAGATTGAGAACTTAGTTTAGAGATGCGCAAAAAAATTGCAAGTTTTATTATATGAGAACTTAAAGCATATTATCAATTTTATTGGAAATTAACGATGAAAACCGCTCCTGACGCCACTATTATTTACGTTATTGTTAGCAAGCCTGTCGGCAACAAAAGTATATATAGTTTTATAAAAAAGTGATTTATTTGGGTCTTTATATTTATTTTCCATTACTTTAGACCATCTTTTATCGAAAATATGCTCAGATATAGGGTTTGGTCGATTACCTTTACATAAATTAAGCTGGTTATTTAATAAATCTTTAAATTCTTTTATCGAGGCGCAGTATCGAGACGCAATTATTAATGCGTTGGCTCTTCGAGTATGCTTAGCTGGAAAGCGAAATATATTTCTAGCAAGATAATTTTTTCGCATATATTGTATAAAGTCATTAACAAGCGACTCAAGTTTTTGTTGTTCTTGATTTTCTAATTTAATAGCCTTCTGGAATTGAAGTACATTTTTTACTGAATTTCTCTGGACTATAAATTTAGTAATTTCTTTCGCTACTTTTGTGTGATTCAAGGCATAAGCATCTTGCAAAGCAGTGTGTTTTTTTTTATTCAAACTAATTACAGCACCTCTTTTTAACATTTCAATGACAAGATCAACATGCCCCCTGCTTGCCGCATGATGCAAAGGAGTGTCTCCATCTTCATCTTGAATATCAATATTTAATTTTTTTTTATCTAACCAATATTCAAATAAATTGACATCACCAATATCCGCCGATGCAAATAAACAACTACTTCCCCAATCGAGATTAGATTTAGGCATTTTTTTCTCTCCTTGTAATTACTTATAAATAACTATAGTAATTGTTTTTTTATTTTTTTCAACAAGGCCAAAAGTAATTCTTTGGATACAGGTTTATAAAAAAAATCATACACCCCGTGCGCTATCGCTTCACACCTTTCTTCTTTGCTCGCTACACCGGAAAATAACACTAAAGGAATGTTTAATCCTTGCTTTTGCATTTTCGTTAATAGTTGTAAACCGTGAAGATGCGGCATAACTCTATCGCTTAAAATAACAAAAAAATTATTGGGATGTTGTTGTAAATAATTCCAAGCGCGTTGGCCGTCTTTACAAGTGATATAGGAATATTGAGCCTCATCTAAATATTGAGTCAATACTTTCAAACACAGCTCATCATCATCCACTAGTAATATCTGTTTCTGAATCGGTTTTATTATCATTTGATTTTGCGTTATATAATTTGAATAAAATCTTAATACAGTTAAGCCCTGAAAGGGTCAAATCTTTCAAAATAGTATGAAGATATCTAGACCCAAATAATAACAAAGCAATCAGAAAAATAATCAGGAACGATATTAGATTTAATCCATAAAATCCCATAAACACTCCGTGTTTAATATAAAATTAATTTAATTTTCGTAAATTAATCATCGCGCCTAAAAATAATCCCACGCCTCCCAGACCCAAAATCCACAAATAAATGGACCCTAAATGTGCGACATCCTTCACACTTAAATCTAACAAAACCCAAACTATACAAGCAGTGGCTACACCCAAACCTATAAACCAAAAAGATTTTTTACTTGATTGTTTCTTTTCTTTTTCTTTAGCACAATAAACACACTTTGATCTCTTTTTTAAATGGCGTAATTCGAGCATCACCTGATAGATTAAATCTGGAATTTCAGGAGCCTTTTCGGCCCAATAGGGCGCATATTCCCGAATTTTACGTAAAAAGGCTCGCGGTCCAACTTGTTTTCGTAGCCAATGCTCTAAAAAAGGCTTAGCTGTGTTCCATAAATCCAAATCTGGATACAATTGCCGTCCTAAACCTTCAACATTAAACAAAGTTTTTTGTAGCAACACTAATTGAGGCTGCACCTCCATATTAAATCGCCTGGCAGTTTGAAATAATCGTAAAAGTAACTGTCCAAAAGAAATTTCTTTTAAGGGTCTTTCAAAAATAGGTTCGCAAACGGTACGAATTGCTGCCTCGAATTCGTTAATCCTGGTATTTTCTGCAACCCAACCGGATTCAACATGTAATTGAGCAACGCGACGGTAATCTCTATTAAAAAACGCCATTAAATTTTCGGCAAGATAACGTTGATCATCGGGACTTAAACTACCCATAATCCCAAAATCGACGCCTAAATATTGAGGGTTTTCTTTATTTTCTGATGAAACAAAAATATTCCCAGGATGCATATCGGCATGGAAAAAACAATCGCGAAAAACCTGCGTAAAGAAAATTTCAACACCTCTTTCAGCTAATTTTTTTAAATTAATTCCTTGTTTTTTTAGCGCAGAAATATCAGAAATCGAAATACCATAAATACGTTCCATGACCAAAACTTTATGAAAAGTATAGGGCCAATATACTTCTGGAATATAAAGCAAATCAGAATTAGAAAAGTTACGACGGAGTTGAGAGGCATTAGCTCCTTCTCGTAATAAATCTAATTCATCTTTTAAACAAGCCTCAAATTCCGCCACAATTTCACGCGGTCTAAATTGCTTGGCAGATCGCCAGTAACGCAGAGCTAAATCCGCTAAAGAATATAATAAATCAATATCTCGACTAATTCTTTTATATATCCCCGGCCTTAAAACTTTAACCACGACCTCTTGACCCGTTGTCAATAACTTAGCAGCATGAACCTGTGCAATAGAAGCCGATGCCAGAGGATTAATATCAAATTCAGAAAATGCTTCAGCAATGGGTTTTTTAATACAGCTTTCAACTATAGATTTCGCTTCTTCTCCGGGAAAAGGAGGCACTCGATCTTGGAGTTTTGCTAGTTCATCAGCAATATCAATAGGAATAAAATCAGGACGTGTCGACAAAGTTTGACCAAACTTAACAAATATTGGCCCTAAATCTTCTAATGCAAGACGAATTCTTTCTCCTCTCGGGATTTTTTTATTAATCTTTCGGTAAGGATTTAGATAGGCAAAAAAACGTAACGGGCGGAATAGATCGAGAGAATACACTAATTCATCTAAATTATAACGAAAAAGAATAAAATTGATCTGCATTAAACGTAGTAAACGAGATATTGATTTCATTCACTCACCCTTTTTCCAACCTTTTTATCCGAGCTTCTAAACGGGCACAATCATCGCGTAGTTCATCAACATCGGAAAAAAAAAGTTGTAATTCTTCTGGAGATACTAACCAATTCATTTCTCGCTGGACATAGTTGGTCAAGTTTTGACTAAGACTTTCCATGCTTACGTTAGCCCAAAGACTTATCGCTTTAAGCACTTGTATCATAGGATAAGCGATACCTTCGCCCACTATTTTTGATAACTGTTCTTCGTAATCAACTTCTAGATTTGCAAAAAAATCTTTAAATTGCTTTGCAAACTCCATATCGCCCATAACCTGTAAAGGAATATCTGTCAGTGCGTTATCTTTGCTGATAAAAGCCATACGTAAAAAATCAAAGGTTGAACCGCGTAATATTAAATCCGCAGGTCCGTTATAATCTTTACTTAAATAAATTAAATCAGATTTAAAAAACCAATAATAGGTAAGGGGTCCCCATTCTATCTTTACTACCTTCCCAGATAATCGATGCAAATGCTCTTTAGACTCTGGGTCAAGCATCAAATAGCGATTAAGTATCGCTTCTTGCGCCGATAATAGTATATTGGGGCTAATCAAAATTTCCACGCTCTGTGTAATGCCACAATTCCCCCGCTAAGATTATAGTATTCACATTCATCAAATCCTGAGTCTAAGATAAGCGCCCGTAGGGCTTTTTGATCGGGATGGCGGCGTATGGATTCTACTAAATAACGATAACTTGCTTCATCATTGGCAATCCATTTCCCTAATTTAGGTAAAAAATCAAAGGAGTAACGGTCATATAAAGTTTGTAAAAAACCCAATATGGGTTTAGAAAATTCTAAAACGAGCAAGCGACCACCCGGCTTTAAAACCTGACACATAGATTGTAGTGCGGTTTGCTTATTCGTTACATTACGTAATCCAAAAGCAATACTCAAGCAATCAAAGCTAGCATCAGCAAAAGGTAAACACTCTGCGTTGGCTTGAATGGCATTTATCTCTGTAAGACCTGAATTCAGGAGCCGATCTCGACCCATGTTTAGCATGGCAGCATTAATATCTAACAAAATAGCCTTACCTTGTGGTCCTATGTGCTTAATGAATGTCTTTATCAAATCCCCGGTTCCACCTGCCACATCCAGCACACTATCCCCCTTACGGAGCTGGGCTAATTGCACTGCAAATTCCTTCCATAGACGATGCAGGCCAAATGACATTAAGTCATTCATAAGATCATACTTGCCAGCAACGGATTGAAAAACCTCACCTACCCGACTATTTTTTTCGCTTAAAGGGATAGTTTGATAACCAAAATCTGTGGTTAAAATTTCGTTCATTTTAATGCTCGAAGAAGAAGCTGGCATAGGGATATCATTGTTCTAGTTGACCTATATTAACTAGCTAGTTTGTTTTGGGCAAGAAAATGACTTTTTAAATAGCCCTGAATCAAAGTAAGATCCGAATAAACTTCTGACATTATTCTAAATTAAGATTAAGAAAAATATGCCTAAAAAACTTTATACATTTTTACAATAGGCAAATATAGATAAATTTATCGATTTTAATGTTTATGAGATGTTCTTGTAAAAGTCGGAAAGGATGTATGTCTGCGTAGCACCGATAAAGCATGCTGACTTTTAACATCAGTCCATAACTCAAAAGCTTGTAAAGGACTTAATTCGTTGACGGGATCGCTAAGACCACGAATTGCATGCAAGATTTCCATTAAGCTAATAAAATCATAACTTAAAGCATTGTACAGGGAAGCAGAACCTGCTTTCGATAAACTGGCGACCTGAATATAAGCGGTTTGGCCTAGTTCAATAAAATACTTGATTTTAACTCGTTTTTTTTCGGCCTGTTCAGGAAAAAAACCAGCAAATAGTAAACATTTATCCCCTACCTCCCGCAAACACTCTCGTTGTCTAGTATGCCTTTCAGACATGCCGTTTAAAAATTCTTTCGCTAAAACCGAATTAGCAATATCGGGTCGATGATTATAATAGCCTAATAAAAAAACTAAGTAACTTTCTAGTTCATTATTTAATCTAAGATTACTACTAGATTCGGCATCCTTCACTAATGATTGCCATTGAGCTGTGGTCGTTGGTTGCAATAAAAGCACTCCCATGATAAAACCTCTCAACATTAATTGCCTTTCTATCAGTGTAGAACACGCTAGCAGAAATGCCTTGCTTTGCGTTATCATGCACTCTTTTTGAACATTCTAATCTCTAATTTCTTAAACTATCATGATCAAAAATATACGTAATATCGCCATAATTGCCCATGTTGACCACGGGAAAACCACGCTCGTTGATAAACTATTACAACAGTCCGGGACGCTCTCAAGTCGAGCTGCTCCAGTAGAGCGTATTATGGATAGTAACGACTTAGAACGTGAACGTGGGATTACTATCCTCGCTAAAAATACTTCCATAGAATGGCATGGTTATCGGATTAATATTGTCGACACTCCTGGTCATGCTGATTTTGGAGGTGAAGTTGAACGTATCTTGTCTATGGTTGATTCTGTTTTATTACTCGTCGATGCAGTAGATGGCCCAATGCCTCAAACACGATTTGTTACGCAAAAAGCCTTTGCTAAAGGCCTAAAACCCATTGTTGTCGTTAATAAAATTGACCGGCCCAGCGCTAGGCCAGATTGGGTCATTAATCAGGTTTTTGATTTATTCGATCGCTTAGGCGCAACCGATGAACAATTAGATTTCCCCATTATCTATGCTTCTGCTTTACAAGGCTATGCAACATCAGACCTGAAAAACCCGAGCTCTGATCTGACTCCTTTACTTGAAACCATCATTAATAAAGTCGCTCCACCCGCGGTCGATCCCCAAGGTCCTTTTCAAATGCAAATTACCACCTTGGACTATTCCAGTTATGTAGGCACTATTGGTATTGGTCGTATTCAAAGAGGATGCGCGAAAGCCAATATGCCGGTTGTTTTAATTGATAGGGAAGGAAAAACTCGACCCGCTCGTATATTACAAATTTTAGGTTATAGAGGCTTAGAACGTATCGAAATCGACCAAGCTGAAGCGGGAGATATCATAGCCGTAACCGGTATTGATAAGCTGAATATCTCTGATACTTTATGTGACCCTAACTTAATCGAAGCCTTACCCGCCTTGATAGTTGATGAGCCAACAATGAGTATGACCTTCCAGGTTAATAATTCACCTTTTGCCGGCAAAGATGGAAAATTTGTGACCAGCAGGCAAATTAGAGAACGGCTCGATAGAGAATTACTTCATAACGTCGCGCTTAAGGTTGAAGACACCGAGGATCCTAACCGGTTCCGCGTCTCCGGAAGAGGTGAATTACATTTATCGATCTTAATTGAAACGATGCGTCGAGAAGGATATGAATTGGGTGTATCTCGTCCTGAAGTTATTTTGAAGGAAATTGATGGTGAATTGAAAGAACCCTACGAAAATTTGACCGTGGATCTGGAAGAGCAACACCAAGGTAATATTATGGAAAAATTAGGTAGCCGACGAGGCGATCTAGTAGATATGGTATCTGATGGAAAAGGACGAGTTCGACTAGATTATAAAATACCCACTCGCGCATTAATTGGTTTTCGCACAGAGTTTTTAACAGCTACTTCTGGCTTAGGACTAATGCATCATGTGTTTGATCATTATGGTCCAGTGAAAAAAGGCAGTATTGCTAATCGGGCAAACGGTGTCATGATCTCCAACCAAGTCGGTAAAGCGACTGGATTTTCCTTATTTAATTTACAAGAACGCGGCAAATTATTAATTGGCCCTCAAACCGATGTCTATGAAGGGATGATCGTAGGTATTCATTCACGCGATAATGACTTAGTTGTTAATGTTGTAAAAGGAAAGCAGCTTACGAATGTCCGAGCCTCAGGTTCCGATGAAAACATCATTTTGACACCTCCAATAACATTCTCGTTAGAACAAGCATTAGAATTTATCGCTGATGACGAATTATTAGAAGTCACACCGCATTATTTACGTTTACGTAAAAGGTACTTGAAAGAGCATGAACGTAAACGTTCGGGGCGGGATACTTAAAAGAATCAGCTTATACGCTCCTGATTTAACTCCTGTTGTTATCCTATAAATTTTGTAACAGTCTTTACGAAAACCTGTTGTATAATTCTTGATATGAAAATTTATTAGACCTCTTTCAAGACCCAACCTTTGGAAATTATTATATGGCGGCCGAAAATCTAGAAGAAATCGTATCTTTATGCAAACGCAGAGGATTCATCTTCCCTAGTGCCGAAATTTATGGCGGTCTACAGGGAATCTATGATTATGGTCCCTTAGGTGTTGAATTAAAAAATAATTTGAAGGCTGCGTGGTGGAAATCCAATGTTTATGAACGTGATGATATCTATGGATTAGATTCTGCCATTTTGACACATAGAAAAATTTTTTATTATTCAGGTCATGAAAGTACGTTTGCTGATTTATTGGTCGATTGCAGGCAATGTAAAAAACGTTGGCGTTTGGATCATCTTGTAGATGGTAAATGTGAAGCATGTGGTTCAACTAACCTTACAGAACCAAGAGCTTTCAATATGATGTTTAAAACCACCATGGGCCCTGTAGAAGACCCCGATGCTTTTGCCTATTTAAGACCCGAAACCGCTCAAGGAATATTTACTAATTTTAAAAATGTTATGGACACTATGTCTCCCAAACTTCCTTTTGGTATAGCGCAAATTGGTAAAGCTTTTAGAAACGAAATAACACCGCGTAATTTTATTTTTAGAGTCAGAGAATTTGAACAACTTGAGATCGAATTTTTTGTTAAGCCTGGCGAAGACGAAAAATGGCATCAATATTGGGTTGAATCTCGTTTAGCATGGTGGAAAAATCAAGGATTAAGTACCAAAAGATTAAAATTATTAACACAAAGCACTTCCGAATTGGCCCATTATGCAAAAGCAACGGTTGATATACTCTATAAATTTCCTCATGGGTTCGAAGAGCTAGAAGGAATTTCTAATCGTACCGATTATGATTTAGGTTCACACACACAAGGTCAAAATGAATTAAACATTAATGCCAAAGTATCTGTTAATAAGGAAAGCATTGCTAAACTAAGCGTTCAAGACGCTCCTGGCACGCATTTTGTTCCCTATGTGATTGAACCGTCTGCGGGTTTAGATAGAGGTGTGCTCGCTATACTTAGCGATGCCTATGAAGAAGAAATACTAAAGGACGATAAAAAACGCATAGTTTTAAAAATAAAACCTCACATTGCACCTGTCAAAGTGGCTATTATCCCTTTGAAACGCAACGATAGTTTGTTGGTAGAAAAAGCAAAAATGCTGAAGAATGCGATACAAACTTTAGGATTAGGCCGAATTGCCTATGAAGATACCGGAAATATTGGAAAAAGCTATCGACGTCATGATGAAATAGGTACTCCACTTTGCATTACTGTTGACTTTGATACCATAGCTAAAAGTGAAAATACTGAAAATCATGATACAGTTACCGCCCGTGATCGGGATACTATGCAACAAACACGTATCAACTTATCTCGCTTAGAGGAATATATAAAAAATTACTTTTTATAAAATATTATAATTTTCTTTTTCCAAAAATTGCTGTTCCTAGTCGAATAAACGTTGCACCTTCGGCAATAGCCGCTTCAAAATCCTCCGACATACCCATTGATAAAGTATCTAGTTGCAAGCCTAATGCTTGTAATTTTACTAAGCTTAAACCCAATAGCTTAAAATTTTTACGCTGCGAAGCGAAATCTTTTTCGGGTTTTGGAATTGCCATCAAGCCTCGTAAATTAAGATGAGAAAGCTTAGCAATTGATTCTGCTAAACAAGCAAGCTGTTCTAAATATATTCCTGCCTTGCTTGCCTCTTTTTGTAAATTAACCTGGATACAAACATTAATCGGCGTTAAATTCGCCTGTTTTCGATACTCATTCAATTTTACTGCCAATCTTAAGTCGGCTAGACTGTGTATCCAAGAAAAATTATTCGCAATAAGTTTTGTTTTATTCGCTTGAATTCTGCCTACAAAATGCCATTCTAGACCTAAATTCTGAAGGGATAGAATTTTTTCCGAGGCTTCTTGAGCATAGTTTTCACCAAAAGCTCGCTGACCAGCGATAATGGCTGATCTTATAGCCTCTAGATTCTGGGTCTTGCTAACAGCGATTAGCTGCACCGAATCGGGGCTTCGTCCAAAAAGATATTCTGCATTTCTTATCCTTTCTTTAATCTGTAAAAATTGACCAAAAATGCTTTTTTTCATATTTTGTGGAGAAAATTTAACAGGGGATTTACTTACTTATGATAATTTAAAAGCGTATAATAATCCTATTATTAAACAATAAGTGGGGTCATTGTGTCTGCATCACCATCCAGTTTTTTAGCTACTTATCGAGAACACATTCAACAACGTGCCGATCAGGGTATTCCGCCTCTTCCGCTTGATGCCACACAGGTTAAAGCGTGTATTGAATTAATTAAAAACCCTGCATTTTCAGATGAAGCCCCTTTTCTAGTGAATTTATTAGCTGAGCATGTTCCCCCTGGAGTCGATCCTGCAGCGTATGTTAAAGCTGCTTTTCTTGCCGCCTTAGCAAAGGGTGAAATTCACTCTCCTTTTATAACTCCAACCCTCGCCATAGAGCTATTAGGCAGTATGTTGGGCGGCTATAACGTTCCTATTCTCATTGAATTACTGGATGAACCACATGACATCGCTAAAGTAGCAGCAAAACAACTATCACATACCCTATTAATGTTTGATGCTTACCATGAGGTCATAGCTAAGGCTAAAAAAGGCAATCTACATGCTCATCAAGTTGTAGAAGCTTGGGCAAATGCCGAATGGTTTCTCTCTAAGCCAAAAATACCTAATAAGTTAACTTTATCGGTTTTTAAAGTTTCTGGGGAAATCAATACCGATGATCTTTCTCCCGCGACTGAAGCCTGGAGTCGACCCGATATCCCTTTACACAGCTTAGTCATGTTTCGTAATCGTATGGCGGATGCATTACAAGTTATCAAGCAATTAAAAACTAAAGGTCATCCTATCGCGTTTGTTGGAGATGTGGTGGGTACCGGCTCATCGCGAAAATCAGCTATCAATTCATTATTGTGGCATATCGGCCATGAAATTCTTTTTGTTCCTAACAAGAACCGGGGTGGGATCATTTTAGGTGGAAAAATTGCCCCCATTTTCCGTACCACAGCTGAAGACTCTGGTGCTTTCCCTATCGAGGTAGATGTAAGTCAACTTCAGATGGGAGATATTATTCATATCTATCCCTACCAGGGACGAATTGAGAGTGAACAAGGTCAAGAAATTGCTCATTTCACCCCGAACTTAACACTTATGGATGCCGTACGTGCAGGGGGTAGAATTCCTTTAATTATTGGTCGATCATTAACCGATAACGTACGAGCTACATTGTCGTATCCTTTTTCCAAGGAATTTAACCGACCCGAAATTATTCCCCAAAATGGGAAGGGATTTACCTTAGCTCAAAAAATGGTGGGTAAAGCCTGTGGAGTACCCGGAATTAGTGCTGGGACTTACTGTGAGCCTAAAATGACAACGGTAGGCTCACAAGATACTACAGGACCTATGACCAGAGATGAGCTAAAAGAACTAGCATGTCTTGGGTTCTCAGCAGATCTTGTCATGCAAAGTTTTTGCCACACTGCAGCTTATCCAAAACCTGTCGATATAGAAACACAACATAGCTTGCCAGATTTTTTCTCTTCGCGCGGTGGGGTGGTATTAAGGCCTGGTGATGGGATTATCCATTCTTGGCTTAATCGAATGCTATTACCCGATACAGTAGGTACCGGGGGTGATTCACATACGCGTTTTCCCATAGGTATCAGTTTCCCTGGTGGCTCCGGTGTTGTTGCTTTTGCAGCCGCTATGGGAGTAATGCCTTTAACTATGCCGGAATCAGTATTAGTTAGATTTACTGGCGAAATACAACCAACTATCACATTACGGGATTTAGTCAATGCAATCCCCTATATAGCCTTACAACGCGGCTTACTCACGCTAGATAGCAAAAATAAAAAAAATATCTTTTCAGGTCGTGTGTTAGAGATTGAAGGCTTACCCAATCTTAAAATTGAACAAGCTTTTGAATTTGCTGATGCATCTGCGGAACGTTCTGCAAACGGTTGTACTGTTCGCTTAAATAAAGAACCGATCATTGAATATTTAAATTCTAATATTTCTCTTCTAAAATGGATGATCAGTAATGGTTATCAAGATATTCGGAGTTTACAGCGTCGAATAGAAGCAATGGAAGCTTGGTTAGCCAAACCTACTTTGTTAGAGCCGGATGCCGATGCAGAGTATGCTGAAATCATTGAAATTGATCTTAATCAGATAAAAGAACCTTTATTAGCCTGTCCTAACGATCCAGACGATATCAAACCCTTATCCGCTGTAGCACAAACTAAAGTTGATGAAGTATTCATAGGTTCTTGCATGACTAATATTGGTCATTATCGTGCTGCTGGAAGTTTATTAAAAAACTTTAACAACCCATTACCCACTGTATTATGGATAGCACCCCCAACCAAAATGGATGCACACCAATTAATGCAAGAAGGTTATTATTCAACCTATGGCATCGTAGGCGCGCGGACGGAAATGCCAGGTTGTTCTTTGTGTATGGGAAATCAAGCACGTGTACGTGATGGCGCTACGGTAGTTTCCACCTCAACGCGAAACTTTCCTAATCGTATGGGAAAAGATGCTAATGTTTTTTTAGCTTCTGCTGAATTATCTGCGATAACAGCAATTCTAGGTTATATCCCTAACCTAGATGAATATAGTGAAAAAATGAAATTTATCGACACTATGAGTGAAAACTTATATCGCTATTTAAATTTTGATCAAATGCAAGATTATCAAAACGTATCCAAACAAGTTGCTCAGTTAATCGGTAGTTAATAAAAAATATACAAAAAATCACGCAATGACAAAAGGGTGCTCATTTCCATTGTTACAGACTTAAACGCTTAAAAATTTTTTCTGGTATAAGGCGAATAATTAACATTATGATCCGCCAAATTCCAGGAATGTAAACGCTCTCTCTACCTTTATCTAACGCCCGGATAATTTTTATTGCTGTTTTCTTCGGATTAGCGGCTAAGAAAAGTGGATACTTTCCTCCGAAAATCATTTTAGTGTCAATCAATCCTAACTTAATCGTTAATATTTGTATATTAGAAGGATACACATAATTACGTAAACCTTGTAAATAAGTAGTTAATCCCGCTTTGCTAGCACCATAAACATAATTTGGTTTTCGCCCTCTATCTCCCGCAACAGAACTTAATCCAATGATAAAGCCCTTTTTTTGTAAGGCTAAATATTTAACATATAACTCAAGAAAGGAAATAGGACCGGTAAAATTAGCAGCAATCACTTTTTGATATTCTACTTTATCAATCAAACCTATAGCCATTAAAACACCATCAATAAAACCCATTTTATCGATAAGCATTTCAAAAAAATTTACATGAGAATCAAGTTGTGTAATATCAAAAAAGGCATAACTAACATCGACGCTGAATCGGATTCTAAGATCGACTGCTATACGTTCTAACTCGGAAATATCTCGACTTGCAAGAAAAAGCTTGCAATGCCTCGAAGCAAAAATTTCGCTACAAGCCCTTGCTATGGAGGAAGTAGCACCTAAAATTAATATGGATTGCATAGAACTACTTATATCTAATCAAATAACATAGTTCTACATTATACTAAACAGAAAAATTAACCAGAGCAATTTAGAATACTCTTAGCTAATAAAGTAACCACATGACATCAAGTGTTAGCTTTTTTTAAAAATTCAGATATGACTGTAGATTGATATTTTTCCTTATGTATCAAAATATAGAACTCTCTACTCAGTGTTAAAAATGGGGTTTTTAGCTCTACTAAGGTATTATTTTTTAGCGAATCTTCAACTACAAATCGAGAAAGACAACTTATCCCTAAGCCTGCTTGTGTTGCCTGTTTAAGAGCATCTGTATCATCCAATTCTAAAAAAGGACGAATTTTTCCGCCAATTTTCTCTTCCAGCTTTTCACGTATACTCGAACTTTGTTTTCGAAGTAACCAACGTGCATTAGCGATATCTGATAACGTCAATTTCTTTTTTTTACTTAAAGGATATTTGGGGGAAGCGATTATGACTAATTCATCTTTTTTCCAAGGATAGGTGTGGACTTTGTCAGAAAAACAATTAGCTTCAATTAAAGCTACATCAATATTAAACGTGAGTAATCTAGACAATATAGCTTTTGTAGTAGCTATTTTTAGATTGATCTGAATATTTTTATGCGTGTAATTTAATTCGGAAATAAGTTTTGGTAATAGATAATTACCTATGGTCTTACTCGCTCCTATGATTAACTGGCCTGATAAATTATCCTTTTTATTTTCCATCATCATATCTTTAAGTTCTGAAATTTGTGAAATGACACTGCTAGCTTTCGGTAACAAAACTCTTCCGCGTTCATTCAAAAATAATTGTTTACCGTGCCTATCAAATATAGAGCCCTCTAATTGTTCTTCTAATGTAGCAAGAGCCATACTGCATGCTGACTGAGAAAGATACATTTTCTTTGCTGCGTGACTTACATTTCCTGTCTTAGCAATTGCGACAAAAACTTCGAGTTGTTTTAGAGTAATACGCATAGCAATTTAAATTGTCATTACTTAAAATCCAATACCTTTTAATTTAATTTTACGTGATAATAATTACGTAAAATATAAAAACTATAATACCGGATAAGTAACACTATGACTATTATCATTATAAAAAATATCTACATCATGAAATGTAATTGAATGTTTAGTATATAGATTTTTTTCTCACTCATTAACACAGACGACTTTTCTCTTCACATCATCAAGATACGCAAGTAAAAAACATAATCTTAATTATCTAAATTTTAAATATAATTTATTTTTTATATTTAAAAAATAAATTATGCATTGCTTCTATTTTTAAAAATAAAATTGAATACCAACTTTTATAAAATTTTCTGGGCTTTAGGATAAGCCTATTGAAGTAAAATCGATTAGACTGCTAACTTGCTAAAATTATCCAAACAATATTTTTATTAGGCTATGCTATACTTAGCGCGATGCAATAGAGAGATATTTTATGTTTAACTTTTTTAAGTTGTCAGTTGCCAGCATCAGCTTATTAATCTGCAATATAGCCCTTGCCGATATTTCCATACCTATATATCTTACATCTCAACAAGGTCTCGGGCAGCCCATAGGTGCAATAGTTGCCACAGAAAACCCTAATGGTGTTTTATTGACACCCAATCTGCATAATCTCCCACCCGGTTTACACGGTATTCACATCCATCAAAACCCTTCTTGTCTGGATAATGGTATGGCAGCAGGTGATCACTTTGATCCTCTTCATTCTAGCCAGCATTTAGGTCCTTATGGAAAGGGTCATTTAGGGGATCTACCTGTTTTAGATGTTGACAATAATGGTAACGCCACATTACCTATTTTAGCCCCTCGACTACGCTTAAATGAACTTAAAAATCATTCTTTAATAATTCATGCGGGTAGTGATAATTACTCTGATGTTCCTGCCAAATTAGGCGGAGGCGGGGCACGCATAGCGTGTGGTGTTATTAAGTAATAATCTAAAAGCTCACTTTTAGATCCCAATTAATTTTTTCCCCAGCTTATATAAGCCTCGGTAAACAGAATAATTTATAGTAATCACTCCATGAGCTCAGATCTTTGCTTTTTATCCGCAAGAAAATTAGCCACGCTAATTAAAGAAAAAAAAATTTCCTGTGTCGAGGTTATCCAAACCTATTTAAACCGCATTCAACAGGTTAATCCTAAACTTAATGCACTAGTTCAAGTAACGGAACCAGAAATTGCATTAAAAAAAGCACGTATAGCCGATGAAAAACTGGCTAACAATCAAAATCTTGGACCTTTACATGGTTTACCTATTACTGTCAAAGATTGTTGTAAAGTCAAAGACTTTATTATTAGCAAAGGAAGTAACGGTTACAATTTCCTTTCTAAAGAAGATGCAACCGCCGTCGCTAGATTAAAAGCAGCCGGTGGAATTATTTTAGGTATAAGCAATGTACCTGAATTCAACATTGCCTATGAAACTGATAATGATCGCTACGGCCAAACTTTAAATCCCTATGATTTAAATCGCACTCCGGGTGGAAGTAGTGGTGGAGAATCAGCTATTATTGCTGCAGGAGGCTCAGTACTTGGTTTAGGCACAGATGGAGCAGGCAGTATTCGCCAGCCAGCTCACAATACAGGCATTGTGGGTTTAAAACCCACGCGCGGTTTAATTCCTAATTCAGGTAATATTCCATCAGATGGTAGGGGATTATTACGCCCATTATTTGCCTATGGCCCTATGGCACGATTTGTCGATGATATCGTATTATCTCTACCCCTTTTGACGGGCCCCGATAATGCCGATCCAGATGCTATACCCATTTCAATCAGCAAACCTCTCATCCAATTCAAAGATTTACGAATTGCATTTTACTCAGACAATGGCATCGTTACACCTGATAAAGCAACTTTACAAACTATTAATCAAGTAACAAAGGTTTTACAAGGTGAAGTACAACAAATTGAACCTCTGTGTCCTCCTCACTTAAACGAACTTTATGTTCTTATTACTGAAACATTTATTTTGGGTGGCGATAAGGGTCAAGGATTAAAAAATTTACTGCACCATTTAGGTATTAAGAAACCTTCCTATCTGGTGAAAGAATTTTTAGCTATTTCCCGCCAATGTGAATTTTCCATTACTCAATTACATCAGCGCTTACGTCGCATTGATGAATTGCGCATCGCCCTAGAAAAATTTTTTATTCCGTATGATGCAATTATATGTCCTGTAGCAGCGACACCTGCCAAATTACTAGGACATTCATTTATCGAAGGTCATGACTTTAGTTATCTTAATATTTATAATTTAACTGGCTGGCCAGTTTTAACGGTGCGCTGTGGCTCTTCTGAGGAAGGTCTACCTATAGGGATACAGATCGTTGCTAAACCGTGGCATGACAGTGTAGCGCTCATGATAGGACAAAAATTAGAAACCCTATTAGGTGGATGGCAAAAGTCCATTTTATTTCCATAATCTATCCTGCAATGCTAGGGTCTAGAACCGAACCTGCTATACTTTGAAAACATACTTAAAGGGGGCTAGATGATTTGGGTTATTAGTTTAAATAGTAGTTTAGGTCATATTTATTCTTATGAGCCCAAAAATCACAAATTGATCCTATTAGAAAGTCTAGAAAACCCTAGTGCTAAATTAAAAGAAAGTGATTTGGTTTCAGATAGACCGGGCCATTATCAAACTATGCATTCTGCAAAAGGAGCTTATGAAGCACCCAGCAGTCCCCATGAGGTAGAGCTCGATCACTTTACTAAAATCCTGGCTGATTTTTTAAAAAAAGGTCTAGATAATCATCAATATAAGCAACTCATTTTATGTTCTGCACCTCATGTCGGTGGGGTTTTATTAGGCAATCTTGATAAACAAGTTACAGAAACGTTACTAGTTAATATTAAGAAAAACTTTGTGGAAGCGGATGATTCCGTTCTTATCAAGTATCTAAAAGAAAATTGGTGGGATATCGTTCGTTCAAATAAAATTTGACCGCTAATCCGAAAAAATATCAGATAGAAACAGTAGTTTCTATTTAACTGACATTTAAAACTAAGTTTCTCTTTTTCGAGGACGTTTCCAATTTTCAAACGTACGGGTTTCTGCTCGGTTTAAGGTTAATTTTCCGGCAGGAACATCTTTATTTAAAGTAGATCCAGCACCTATCGTTGCACCCTTTTGTATTCTTATTGGGGCTACTAGGGCTGTATTAGAACCAACAAACACATCGTCTTCTATTTGTGTTTCATGTTTAACAGCTCCATCGTAATTACACGTAATGGTACCGGCGCCAATATTAACATTTTTGCCTATATTCGCATCGCCGATGTAACTTAAATGATTAATTTTGGTTTCTTGATCTATGTTGCTTTTTTTAACTTCAACAAAATTTCCTATATGAACATTATTTTTCAGAACCGATCCAGGCCGAATACGTGCAAAAGGACCAATAATACAATTATCTCCAATGATTGCACCTTCAATTAAGCAATAAGGCTTAATTTCAACATTTTTCCCAATTTTGACATCTTTTAAAATAGTATGGGAGCCTATAGAACTATTAGCGCCTATAATATTTTCTCCCTCCAAAATAACATCTACGTCGATAACCACGTCTTTTTCAACACTTAATTGTCCGCGCAAATCAAATCGGTCTGGATCGCGCAACGTAACTCCCGCTAACATAAGTTTTTCAGCCGCTTGTTGTTGAAAGTAACGTTCAAGCTTTGCTAGTTGCACACGATCATTGACTCCTTGCATTTCGCCATCAATATCCGAAGAAACTGTTACTATTTCTATCTTTTCATCCACAGCCATGGTAATAATATCCGTTAAGTAGTACTCACCTTGCGCATTTATTTTTTTAATTTTAGGCAACCAACGCTTTAATAGTTTTAACGGTACATAAAAAATACCACTATTAACTTCCTGTATTTTTTTTTGCTCTACATTCGCATCTTTTTCTTCAACAATTTGAATAATCTTTCCCTGTTGATCGCGTAAGATCCGTCCTAAACCAAAAGGTTGTTGCGTAGTTAAAGTAATTAAACCAATTTGATGAGTTTCCGTAGCATGAATTAATTTTTGCAAAGTAGCCAAACTGACTAAGGGTGTATCACCTAATAAAATAAGTACACGACTCTCGTCTTGTTTGATTTCGGGAATAGCTTGAGCAACTGCATGCCCTGTTCCTAATAATTCCTTTTGTTTTACCCAATTAACTGTTAAGTGACCTAGACATTTGGGGACTTGACCACCACCATTTCCATAAACCACATAAACACCATGAGGTTGCAATCCTTCAACTGTTTCAACTATATATTGTAACAAAGGCTTGCCCGCCAACTTATGCAATACTTTGGGTAAAGCAGAATGCATACGCTTTCCATGACCTGCAGCTAAAATGATGACATCAAGTAATTTCATATTCTCAAAACTAGCCTATTTCAAAACATAACTTTTCATTGATTATTATTTAATCTTTTTTGAATTTTTATCTTACTTTTTATTTAAAGAAAATTTCATTTATCTAAGCATTCTCACAAGTTCTTGAAAGAATTAAATTCTACCGGTTAGCTTTTTCTTTAATTTAGATATGACTTGTAACTGAGCAACTGCCTGTGCCAACTCTGCTGTTGCCTTTGCGTAATCGATATCAGCTTGTTTATCACTTAATATCCTCTCTGCATGCTCCTTGGCTGCTAAGGCGGCCAATTCATCTAAGTCGGCAGCTCGTATAGCCGTATCGGCTAATATACTAACAAGTTGTGGTTGAACTTCTAAAATACCACCAGAAATGTAAAGAATTTCATCTTCCCCATCTGGTTTTATAATACGCACTGGTCCTGGCTTTAATGCTGTTAATAGTTGTGTATGCCCCGGATAAATACCAAGCTCGCCTAGTAAGCCCGTAACTATTATATGTGTAGCTTCACCTGAAAAAATTGAAACTTCTGCACTAACAATTTCAATCTGCATGGTTTTAGTCATGATATTTCTCTAGCCCTACAAAGCTTTTGCTTTAGCATCTACTTCATCTATACTTCCAACCATATAAAATGCTTGCTCTGGCAAATCATCAAATTCGCCATTCAAAATAGCCTTAAAACCACGGATTGTTTCTTTAAGACTGACATATTTTCCAGGGGAACCAGTGAATATTTCGGCAACAAAGAAAGGTTGAGATAAAAACCGTTGTATCTTTCTGGCACGCATAACAATCAATTTATCTTGTTCTGATAATTCATCCATACCTAGAATAGCAATAATATCTTTCAGCTCTTTATAACGCTGTAAAGTTTTTTGTACCGCACGTGCCACATCATAATGTTCTTGACCAACAATCAAGGGATCAAGTTGACGGCTGTTAGAATCTAAAGGATCAATGGCCGGGTAAATACCCAGTTCAGCAATTTGACGGGATAATACGACTGTTGCATCTAGATGCGCAAAAGTGGTTGCCGGCGATGGATCAGTAAGATCATCCGCTGGAACATAAACAGCTTGGATAGAAGTAATAGAACCCGTTTTAGTTGACGTGATACGTTCTTGTAAAGCACCCATTTCTGCCGCCAACGTAGGCTGATAACCCACAGCAGAAGGCATACGCCCTAATAACGCAGATACTTCGACGCCTGCTAATGTGTAACGATAGATATTATCGATAAATAACAATACATCTCGACCTTCATCCCGAAAATGTTCTGCTACTGTCAGGCCTGTTAAAGCAACTCGCAAGCGGTTACCGGGTGGTTCATTCATTTGTCCATAGACTAATGATACTTTATCTAAAACATTAGATTCTTTCATCTCATGATAAAAATCATTCCCTTCTCGAGTTCGCTCACCAACACCTGCAAATACTGAGTAACCACTATGCTCAATAGCGATATTACGTATTAATTCCATCATATTAACCGTTTTACCAACTCCTGCACCGCCGAACAAACCCACTTTCCCACCTTTGGCAAAAGGACATAATAAATCAATAACTTTGATTCCAGTTTCTAATAATTGCTCATTAGCCGCTTGTTCTGCAAAACTAGGTGGCTTGCGATGAATAGGTAAGCGGATTTTCTCATTAATGGGACCTGCCTCATCGATAGGTCTGCCTAATACATCCATGATTCTACCTAAAGTCTGTTTCCCGACAGGGACACTAATAGGCGCTTCGGTGTTAGTTACTTTTGTTCCTCGCTGCAAACCATCACTAGTACCCATCGCAATGGTCCGCACAATACCATCGCCTAACTGTTGCTGGACCTCCAGCACTAAATCATGGTCATGAACCGTTAAGGCATCATAAACTTTAGGAACCGCTTCTCTTGGGAATTCAACGTCGATAACAGCGCCGATAATTTCGACTATATGTCCGATGGGGTTAATTGGCTTCATAGCGTTACTCTTCATTATTTATTTCATGTAAGGTTAAATCTAGACGGCTTCCGCGCCGGCAACTATTTCTGCTAATTCCTTCGTAATCGCTGCCTGGCGGGCTTTATTGTATGCTAATTGCAAGTCGCTAATTAATTCGCCCGCATTATCCGTCGCGCTTTTCATGGCTACCATCCTTGCTGCTTGTTCACAAGCAGTATTTTCTACAACGCCTTGATAGACTTGTGATTCTATATAACGGGTAAGAACCAATTCTAACAAAGGCTTAGCATCAGGTTCATAGAGATAGTCCCAGCGATAATTAAGCTCTGATTTTTCAGAAGGTAAAATGGGTAATAAAGATAAGGCGTGTGCTTTTTGGGTCATTGTATTAATAAATTCGTTATAGAAAATAGTGACGCTATCCAATTCGCCTTGCTTATAAGCATCTAATAAAACTTTAATAACCCCAATTAAATCTTGTAACTGTGGTGCATCTCCTAAATGATTGGCATGTGCGACCACATGACCACCGACGCGTTTAAAAAAAGCTTCGCCCTTTCCACCGATAATAGCCAAATCTACATCTATTCCTTTAGATTGGCACACTCGAAATTCCTGTAAAACCAACTTAAGCAAATTAGTGTTCAGTCCACCACACAGCCCTTTATCAGTAGTAATGACAAGAAAACCAGCTCGTTTTACCTCTCTTACTTGTAAATAAGGGTGTTGATATTCCGCATGACTACTTGCGACATGATAGATTAAATCTAACATTTTGTGCGCATAAGGTCGCGAAAGCGTCATACGCTCTTGAGCTTTTCGCATTTTACTAGCAGCCACCATTTCCATAGCCCGCGTTATTTTCTGCGTACCCTTAATACTAGCAATTTTACCGCGTATCTCTTGCGCAAAACTCATCAGCTGTCACCAAGTTTGTGTCTTTTTAAAGGCGGTAATTGCGGTATCTAACTCTTTAGCTATCACTTCGTTATAATCGCCTTTTTGGTTAATTTTTTCCAAGCAAGTTGCCTGTTCTGAATGCATATAAGCTAATAATCCTTCAGCAAATGCAACGATCTTAATCAGTTCGATATCATCTAAATAACCTTTATCTGTGGCAAATAATAGCACGGCCATTTCTGCAACACTTAAAGGAGCATATTGTTTTTGTTTTAAAATTTCAGTAACACGTTGACCTCTCTCAAGTTGCTTGCGTGTCGCCTCATCTAAATCTGACATAAACTGAGAAAAGGCAGCCAATTCGCGATATTGAGCCAAGCTTAATCGAACACCACCGCCCAATTTCTTTATAATCTTTGTTTGAGCCGCAGAACCCACCCGTGAAACAGATAAACCCGCATTAATTGCTGGACGTATGCCCGCATTAAATAAATCCGTTTCTAAAAAGATTTGACCATCCGTAATTGAGATAACGTTGGTTGGAACGAAAGCAGAGACATCCCCAGCTTGAGTTTCGATAATAGGTAATGCCGTTAACGAGCCCGTTTTCCCTTTGACACGCCCATTGGTGGCCTTTTCAACAAATTCCTCATTAACTCTTGCAGCCCGTTCGAGTAAACGCGAATGTAAATAAAATATATCTCCTGGATAAGCTTCTCGACCCGGAGGACGTCGCAACAACAAAGATATTTGGCGATATGCCCAAGCTTGTTTCGTCAAATCATCATAAATAATAAGCGCATCTTCACCTTGATCGCGAAAATATTCGCCCATCGCACATCCCGCATAAGGTGCAATAAACTGTAATGACGCTGAATCAGCAGCGCTCGCTGATACGATAATGGTATGCTTTAAAGCATCTTGTTCTTGTAATTTTCGCACTACAGCTGCAATGGATGACGCTTTTTGACCTATTGCAACATAAATACATTTTATGCCCGTATCCTTTTGGTTAATAATCGCATCGATTGCCAGCGCTGTTTTTCCGGTTTGCCTATCACCAATTATTAATTCGCGCTGTCCACGACCTATGGGGACCATGCTATCGATAGCTAGTATGCCCGTTTGTAATGGCTGTGAAACGCCTTGACGCCAAATAACACCCGGTGCAACTTGCTCGATAGGCGCATTTTTTTCAGTCTCTATAGGACCCCGACCGTCAATGGGATGTCCTAAAGCATTCACCACACGGCCCAACAAGGCTTCACCCACTGGCACCTCAAGAATACGTCCGGTACATTTAACTGTTTGGCCTTCACTTAATCCTTCGTAATCACCTAAAACAACAGCGCCTACCGAATCGCGCTCGAGGTTTAAAGCCAAACCATAACATTGGGGTGAAAATTCTATCATTTCTCCCAACATGACATCATTCAAACCATAGATACGCACGATACCATCACGAAGACTGACGATACTTCCTTCTGTACGCGTTTCTGCAGAAACATCAAATTTCTGGATACGTTCTTTAATTAATTCATTAATTTCAGATGTGGTTAATTGTTGCATTTGACTATACTGCCTCTTAATTCACTAATGTTGCACGTAAACGTTCTAATTTGCCACGTACCGAATCATCGATGACCAAATCTCCGACGCGAATGATTAATCCACCTAATAAGCTTTTATCCGTATGGCATTCTAATTTTATATGACTTTGAAAACGATCCGATAATACTTTCTCTAAAGCTTCCTCTTCCATTTTAGTTAAAGCCACAGCAGAAATAATATAAGCTGTAACTTCCTTGGCTAGCTCAGCCTTATAGCCTTCTAATAAATCTTCAACTTTCGAAAGCGCTAATAATCGCTGGTTAACTGCCATCAGTTTCAGAAAATTCTTTCCAGAGGGAAAAATTACTGTTTTACAGAATTCCAACAAACACTCATACGCCACCATTTTATCGATACATGGATTTTTTAGTAAATTTTGCATCGATTTTTCATTAATAATTCTTACTGCCTGCTTGAGTAAAGCAGACCAAGCATCCATGTTATTTTTATCTAAGGCACAAGCAAATGCCGCTCGTGCGTAAGGTCTTGCAATGGAGGTGTAATCAGCCATCAAATTTCTTCCAAAGACTGTTTAACGAGTGCATGCTGAGCTACGCTATCAAGTGATTGTGCCAAAATTTTCTCGGTGGTCGTAATGACTAAATTAGCTACTTCTGCACGTAATTTCTGTTGTGCAGCCTGCCATTCTTGTTGAATATCAGCTCGAGCGATGGCTAATAAACGTTCATTTTCTACTCTTATTTGCTGCTTAGACTCTTCAGACATTTGATTAGCGCGTTTACTCGCCTGTTCAATAATTTCAGCCGCTTGTTGCTTTGCCTCTTGTAAAAACTCATCTGCTTTTAATTGAGCCAATTCTAAAGCTTGTTGACCTCGCTCAGCAGCAGCTAAACCATCAGCAATGCGTTGTTCTCGCTCTTTCATTACTTTTAGTATGGGCGGCCATACAAATTTCATGGTAAACCACACGAAAACAGAAAATGTAATTAACTGGCCTAATAAGGTTATATTAATTTCCACGACGATTTCTCAACTTTGATTATCATTTAACCCGTTACTGGTTTAGAAACTAGCTTTAAAACTTCGCCTAAAAAGGGATTTTTAGCAAAAATTAAATAAAGCCCCATTACAATAGAAATAGCGGCAAATGCATCGACT
Organism: Pseudomonadota bacterium; assembly: GCA_039797585.1. Taxonomy (GTDB): domain Bacteria; phylum Pseudomonadota; class Gammaproteobacteria; order Diplorickettsiales; family Diplorickettsiaceae; genus Aquirickettsiella. The sequence continues at coordinate 27,907 of JBDKHQ010000110.1, forward strand.
AATCCAGCCATTAAAAACATTCGCAACATCAGCATAGGTGTTAACTCAGGCTGGCGAGCTACCCCCTCTAAAAATTTTCCACCTAAAATACCAAAGCCAATCGCGGTCCCTAATGCGGCTAAGCCTACCAATAAAGCCGCTGCAATGGCCGTTAAACCTTGTACATTAGCAACTACTTGCGCAACTTCTAACATCTTCATTTCCTCTCTTTTATTAATAAATAATTAATGTGTTTGTTCTTGGCCATGTGTCTCATGCGCCATACTTAAGTAAACTATAGTTAGCATCATAAAGATAAACGCTTGAATCGCAATAATTAAAATATGGAACACCGCCCAGACACCACCAAAAGTCCACTGCATCCACCATGGCAACAACGCCACCAAAATAAAAATTAATTCTCCGGCAAATAAGTTTCCGAATAACCGTAACGATAAAGAAATAGGTCGTACGAATTCTTCTAATAACCGGAAAATAATATTGATGGGGAAGAGATAAGGACCAAATGGGGCAACCAGCATTTCTTTACTGAGTCCCTTCACACCTTTAATTTTCAAGTTATAGTAAATGATTAAAATAAAGACCGCAATTGACATACCGAATGTCGTATTAGGATCAGCTGTTGGCACGGATCGAAAATGACTGACGCCAAACAATGATAATACAGTCGGCAATAGATCAACCGGCAGTAAATCCATAAAATTCATTAAGAATACCCAGACAAAAATTGTCAGGGCTAAAGGTGCAATCAATTGGCTAACGCCGTGAAAAGACTCTTTTACGGTTTTATCTACAAATTCAACGAGAATTTCAACAAAATTTTGTATTTTACCCGGGACGCCACCATTTACTGTTGCGGCCACCCAGCGAAATAAAATTAAAAATCCTACGCCCAATACCGCTGATAGGAAAAAGGTATCGAGATTTAAATTCCAAAAACTCCCCTCACCTGAGAAACTTAAGGTTTTCAGGTTAAAGCTAAGATGTTCAAGGTGATGTTGAACATAATTTGCTGAAGTTTCGCTGCTCACAGTAAACCTTCCTTACTTTTCAATATTAGCAATAGCCAAAATACTAGCTGAGAGGCCAAATAGGCTAGCAGCAAGATCGGAACATTAACTGATAACACCTTAATCACCATGATGAAAAAAATTCCACTGAAGAATAATTTTATTAACTCTGCTCGATAAAAAATATTGAGTAAGTCTCTTCCCGATACCTGCCCTAAACGACGCATTATTTTAATCACAAAATAGCAGTTAGGTAGTAGCCATAAGGCAACACCCAGCGCGAGGGATTTAATAGCCGGCTCGTCCTGATATACATTCCCTAAAAAAACTACTATCCCTAAAACAGCAAACCCCATGAGACTCGCCTGGCACATTTTTTGAATTACCTTACCAGGTAATTGGGCAAGCCTATTAAAAGTCATTCTAAGCCCCCCGACTTATAATTTGCCGCACAGTATAATAAGCGCAATCTCTTTATGCAATGCTAATAAAGGGTGTATTCCTTTTCTTTCACTTCGAAAGGCTTACATTAATTGAAAATTCTCAAAGAAATCGAGATCCATGGCTTTAGTAGAAATTACTCACATAGTTCTATATAGTAAGGCTTTACAAAATATATGTGATTCACTTAGCTTGATACGCAAAAAAATGTAAGGAGCAATATCATGGCCACTCACGAGCTTGAAGGAACTATTCAACGATTAACGGTACCAGGAAAAGGAATCTTGGCAGCGGATGAAAGTCAAGCCACTATTAGTAAGCGATTTGCTGTTTTACATTTAGAGTCAACCGTAGAGAATCGTCGTAATTATCGCGAACTGCTTTTTACTACGCCTGGTATTGAAGCATTTATCAACGGCGTTATTCTTCATGAAGAAACTTTAGCGCAAAAAACTAAAGACGGATTACTATTCCCCGACTACCTAGATAACGAAGGTATTGTCCCTGGAATAAAGGTTGATAAAGGCCTTATTCCTTTAAATGCAGAAGAAAAAATAACTCAAGGCCTAGATGGTCTATCAGAACGCCTATTAACTTATAAAAATCTTGGGGCTTGTTTTGCTAAATGGAGAGCGGTTTTCTCTATATCTAATGCCCTGCCTTCTTCTTTAGCCATAATAGCTAATTCTCAAGCTTTAGCCCGCTATGCTTCTATTTGTCAAAGCAATGGAATTGTACCTATTGTAGAACCTGAGCTGTTAATAGACGGGGATCACAGTTTGGCCCGCTGCGCTGAAGCAACAGAAGCCGTTCTTCATACAGTGTTTGAGGAACTCCATAAGCATCATGTTGTACTAGAATGTATGATACTAAAACCCAGTATGGTTATTGCCGGTAATCAATATATGCCTCAGCCTAATATCGCTGAAGTAGCCGCTGCAACTTTAAAAATATTACGTCAAACAGTTCCTGCGGCGGTGCCTAGCATTAATTTTCTTTCTGGAGGCCAAACACCAGAAACTGCTACTGCTCATTTGAACACGATGAACAAACTACAACCTTCACGTCATCCTTGGCACCTAAGTTTTTCATATGGCCGCGCATTACAAGAACCTGCATTAAAAACTTGGAATGGTAAAGCCCATAATGTGAAAGCAGCTCAACGTGCTTTTTATAAACGTGCAAGGCTTAATGCAGCTGCTTGCAAAGGGCAGTATCAGTCAAGCATGGAAACTGAAGAAAAAGAGGCGGAGACAAACTTTGCTTAACGCATTTTAATCATAAAAATTAACATTTGCGCATGTGCTAAACTTTATACATATAATTCTTTTTAACTTTCTTTTTAGCTACGCGACATATGTCTATGCAGATTTTTCTGATAACTCAACCATAGCCCTTGAAGAACGCATTGCTCCGATTGGAAAAATCAAATTATCTGCATCTACAATAGAGCAATCGCCTTTAACAGCTACTCATAAAGCTATTCATTTAGGGAAAACCATATTTGAAAGCAAATGTGTCTTGTGCCATAAAAATGGCATAGCAGGTGCCCCACGTTTAGGCAATCAGTCAGATTGGGCTCCACGGATAAAAAAAAATTTTTCCATCTTATTAAGACATGCATCAACAGGCTATCGAGCTATGCCTCCAAAAGGAGCATGTTTAGAATGTTCAACATCAGATTTAGAAGCGGCTATCCACTACATGTTAGAACAAGTACACGCGTATACTCTTCGCAATTGAATATGATTCATTGTACTTAAAAAAATTTCGCTCTTTCAAGCACAATGAATACTATTCATAGATATATTTTAGTTGGTTTACTCCTTTTTAATCGTTCTCTTATTTAAACTACGTTATAGACTCGATTTCATTGTTAAATGATTAAACAGTTATTTTTTCTCGATTTTGGTCCACGATCCTTTTACTTATCCCTTTGATTTTTATTAAATCATCAATGGACTTAAAAGGTCCGTGCTCATTACGATATGCAAGAATTGCCTTTGCACGTTTTATACCTATCCCTTTTAATTCTGCGGCCAAGGTTTCTCCATCGGCTGTATTAATATTGACAAGCGCTGAGACGGGATTCGATATAGTTTTTGCTGGGGAAGCAGTTAAAACTGTATTATGCGAAATAAAAGGGCTGGTAGTTGCCAAAACCGGAGTAGCTATAACTGATGCTAACAAGGTCGCAAATAATGAAGAATAAATATCCATAAAACAAAACTCCTTTTTAAAATTTTTCTATCGGAATTTATATTTTATGGATAAAAAAAGAATGAAGCAATGAATTAAATGGTAATATTTTTATGTATAATGGAAAGATAATCTTTCACTCCGTTTGCAACGTTGCGAAAAGCGGCTTGATAACCCACGCTTCGTAATTTTGAAAGATCCGCTTGAGTAAAGCTTTGATAACATTCTCGTAAATGTTCTGGAAATGGAATATAACGAATCTCCCCATGCCCATAAAAATCAATAACCGCTTTAGCTAACGCATTAAAGCTCTCGCAATTTCCAGTTCCTGCATTAAAAATTCCACTTTTTTTCGACTTTAAAAACCAGAGATTAACCGCCACCACATCGTCAACATAGATAAAATCTCTCAGTTGTTCGCCATTGGTATAACCATCTGTTCCTTCAAATAAATTTATAATACCGGTATTTTTAAGCTGTTTATCCGCGTGGCATACCACGCTGGCCATAGAACCTTTATGGTTTTCGTTAGGGCCATAAACATTAAAATAACGCAAACCTACAACCTGACTCTTTATTTCACTAAAAATACTTCTTACATACTGATCAAATAAGTATTTAGAATAAGCGTAAACGTTCACCGGTTTTTCATAGACTAATTCTTCTTTAAAAACAGTTCCTAAACCATAAACAGCAGCACTTGAAGCATAAATGAAAGGAACCTTCCAAGCCAAACAATAATTTAATACACTTTTAGAATATTCATAGTTGTTCCTCATCATATATCGCCCATTCCATTCCGTAGTCACAGAGCAGGCGCCTTGATGAAAAACAGCTTTTAATTTAGGAAAAACCTTATTTTGTTTAATTTTTTCTAAGAACTCATTTTGATCTAAATAATCAGCAACCGAACAATTCGCAATATTTCTGAACTTGATTCCATCTGTCAGATCGTCGACGACGATAATTGGCGTATCGGGATATACATTATTAAGTTGTTTTACCAAATTGCTACCTATAAAACCCGCCCCTCCTGTAACGATAATCATGAAGATTCCCTTTCTTGTTCTTGAATTTTAGAAAGTATCGCACTACTGGAGCAACCTTCCACAAAATTTATTAATTTAATTTGACCGCCATATTCATGTATTGCTTTTGCTTCGGAAAGCTCATGCACTTGGTAATCACTTCCCTTTACCCAAATATCTGGCAACAACAGCTTAATTAGACGTTCTGGAGTTGCTTCACTAAAAGGGATCACCCAATCTACAACACTTAATCCTGCTAATACCGCCATTCGATTGGCCAAATTATTTATCGGTCTTCCTAAACCTTTTAATTTTGACACAGAATCATCGTCATTAACCGCTACAATTAATCGATGGCCCAAACGTTTAGCTTGTTCTAAGTAGGCAACATGACCAGCATGTAAAATATCGAAACAACCGCCTGTCATTACTATTTGCTCATCATGTGCTTTCGCATCTTCAACGATTGTTTTAAGTTCCGCTTCTGACAAAATACCGCGGTGAGATGAGAGTTGCTGAATTTGTATCGCTCGTCTTAGTTCTGCTGGACTGACTGTAGCTGCCCCCAGTTTTCCAACGACAATCCCCGCCGCAATATTGGCAAGTTGTGCAGACTGGACTAAATCTGCTTGAGCTGCATAAGTTAACGCTAAACAAGCGATCGCCGTATCACCGGCGCCCGTAACATCATAAACCTGCTTTGCATAGGCCGATAAATACACTTCCGGCTGATCTTTTCGAATTAATGTCATCCCTTGTTCACCGCGTGTCACCAGTACAGCTTGAAAATTATGCTTTTCTAAAAGCTGCGTACCCTTTTGCAACAAAGTATGCTCGTTGTCACATCTATCGACTACTGCTTCAAATTCTTTCCGGTTAGGCGTTAATGCCGTTGCGCCTTGATAAATATTAAAATCATTACTCTTAGGATCAACGAACACAGGCTTTCCTGCTTTTCGAGCCAACTGAATTAATTCTTGGGCATAAGCCAAACATCCTTTGGCATAATCAGAAAGTATAACCACATCACAATATTTAAGTCTTTGATCAAATAATTGCTTTAGATGTGTATAATCAATTTGATAAGGCTGCTCTTCAAAATCCAGTCGTATTAATTGCTGATGCAAACTGAGTATACGCAGCTTAGTCACGGTACGTGATTGTGTTATTTTGTGTAAATAACAATTGACCTTAGCCTGACTTAGTTTTTTCTCAAGTATGTCTCCTTCGTTATCGTCTCCACAAAAACTTAGTAAATCAACTTGCGCCCCAAGTGCAGCTATATTTAAAGCGACATTACCCGCACCCCCTGGACGTTCTTCAAGATTTTGTATATGCACTATCGGTACGGGTGCTTCTGGAGAAATTCTGGATGTATCGCCAGACCAATAACGATCCAACATCACATCACCTACAACCAAAGCGCGGATAGATTGAAATGAAGGAACTTGTGTTTTCATTAGACCTCTTGCAGAATCTTCTTCTTACAATTTTAACTTTTAAGTAACCAGCCACTATAAAAAAAACATGCTATAAAGCACACATGGAACTTCTTAGATATTTGTTTAAGTTTTAAACAAATACCTGTTTCGAGCAGATGGCTCAAGAAAGCATATAGAGACAGCTGCTTAGTTTATGCGATAATACTAGCCAGAGTCCATTTTTACACATTTTTTCCTTTATTAAAGGTACCTTCGTTATGAGTGATGCAAGTAATGCTCGAGAAAAAGCCCTTAAAATGGCAATAAGCCAAATTAAAAAACAGCACGGAGAAGGTGCGGTAATGCGTCTAGGCGATTCCAGTCAGGTTCCTGTAGATGTAATTTCTACGGGTTCGTTAGGTTTAGATATTGCCTTAGGAATAGGGGGATTACCGCGCGGACGCATCATCGAAATCTATGGGCCTGAGTCTTCTGGTAAAACGACACTAACCTTACAAACTATTGCCGAGTGTCAAAAAATAGGGGGGGTCGCGGCATTTGTTGACGCCGAACACGCTCTGGACCCTATTTACGCCAGTAAATTAGGCGTAAAGACAGCTGATCTTCTAGTTTCTCAGCCTGATACGGGAGAGCAAGCACTAGAAATTGTTGATATGTTAGTCCGCTCTAATGCCGTCGATATTATCGTAGTCGACTCTGTTGCTGCACTGACTCCTCGCGCCGAAATTGAAGGAGAAATGGGTGACTCACACATGGGCTTACAAGCGCGTCTAATGTCACAAGCATTACGTAAACTCGCAGGAAATATTAAGCGCTCAAATACGCTAGTTATCTTTATTAACCAAATCCGCATGAAAATTGGGGTTATGTTTGGCAACCCTGAAACAACAACGGGCGGCAATGCTCTAAAGTTTTATGCGTCGGTACGTCTTGATATCCGACGCACCGGATCCATCAAAAAAGGTGATGAAGTCATAGGTAATGAAACTCGGGTCAAAGTAGTAAAAAACAAAGTTGCTCCTCCCTTTAGACAAGCTGAGTTTGAAATTCTTTATAATCAAGGAATTTGTCACATGGGAGAAATTGTTGATCTAGGTGTAACACATGGATTAATCGATAAAGCTGGGGCCTGGTATAGCTATCAAGGTGAACGTATTGGTCAAGGGAAAGATAACGTAAAACAATTTTTGAAAGATCGTACGGAAATTTGTCAAAAAATAGAAGCGGAAATTCGAAAAAATTTACTCAATAAGCCAACTGAAAATAGCCTGCCTGAAGCACCCGAACTAGAGACCGAAATTATTGAATAAGTATTAGTGCGCTATTAATGTTATATAATGTTCAGGTTTTAGAGATTGACAAAAAAATCCGCCAAATTGCCCTGGATCATTTAGCGAGAAGGGAACATACTCGCTTTACACTTCGAGAAAAATTGATGCAAAAAGGATTTTCGCATCAATCGGTGGAGACTGTGTTAGATATTTTAATTCAACAAGGACTTTTAAACGAAGGACGTTTTTGTGAAGCTTTTATTCAAAAACGTATAAGACAAGGATATGGACCGATAAGAATCACTGCTGAATGTCATCAATATGGAATAAATAATGATATTATTTTTTCTCAACTTCCCCAAGATGAAGAATTTTGGTTAGCGGTTATTCAGAAGATACTGCAAAAAAAGTTCCGGCCCAGTCACTTACCAAAAGAACAATTACGTCAAATACGCTACCTTCAATATCGTGGTTTTAAACTTGACCAGATAAAAATATCGCTAAAAATTTATCTTCATTAGACAAAATAAACTCTTTTTGGAAGCATAATAGTAACATGAAAAAATATATTAAAAATAATCATTCCTTGGTTAATTTACCCTTTACAACTTTATTATTATTAATTTCATTTGCCTCGGTAAATGCAGTACTATTTACTCCTGGCTTGCCCAATATCGCTCATTATTTTTCTATAAGCAATAGTGCTGCTCAGCAAACTATCACCTGGTTTTTAATTGGTTATGCAATGGGCCAACTGATATACGGGCCTTTTGCCAATCGTTTCGGTAGAAAACCAGTGCTTTATGCAGGGATTTCCCTACAAATTTTCAGCAGCATACTCTGTGTATTCTCCGGAATGATACAAAGTTTTCCCTTGCTTATTGTTGGCCGTTTTTTATTAGCCATTGGATCAGGAGTCGGTTTAATAATAACTTTTACTTTGGTGAGTGAAACTTTCGAACCTATAATTGCCACGCAAAAAATATCCTATTTAATGCTGGCATTTGCTATTACACCAGGATTAAGTATTGCCTTAGGAGGCATTTTAAATACACATTATGGATGGATGAGCTGTTTTTATTTGAGTGCAATTTACGGTTTGGCATTACTTTTTTTGGTTCCTACTTTGACTGAAACTAAAACGACATTAGAACTCGATGCGTTAAAAATTAAGCCCTTGATAAGAGGCTATCTTACCCAATTTAAAAATATCCAATTATTTCTAGGTGGTTTATTAATGGGCGCTGCTAGTTGCTTCATATATGTTTTTGCGACACTAGCCCCTTTTATAGCCATCAATTTATTAGACATGAACAGCACCCAATATGGCATTGCGAATCTTATACCCACCCTAGGTTTAGTGATTGGTTCATTACTATCGGTTAGTTATGGAAAAAAACATTCATCCCTAGAAGGGATTAAATTAGGAGTTTTTATCAGTGGATGCTCCATCATAATAATGTCTTTAGCAACCTATTTACATGCAGGCCCCCTGCTTACATTATTTTTTCCCACCATGTTAATTTTTTTAAGCTTATCCCTTATTTATTCAAATGCTTCAACACTTGCAATGCTTAATAATCCAGATAAAGCGGGAGCTTCAGCTGTCATGAGTTTTATAAATATGGGTTTTGTTACTTTGATAGTAATAAGTCTAAGCTTATTCGATACGACTGCTCCCTTACTTCCTATAACCTATATTTTTATAATCTGTCTAATTTTTACAATTTACAAATTTTTTAATTTAAAAAATGCTGAAACGTAATATATTTTATTTCTAAATTTAATTTTTAAAAAAAACAGGTAAATATAAAATCCTTAGGAACATATGATGACCGCCTTACCAAAATTTACTGAAATTAATCCGGACAATATAGTCAGAGAATTAGATACTCTACTTGCTAATAACCGATCCGAATTAGCTAAATTATTAGCTGAAGTCACGCCTCTTGATTGGAGTTTTATTCAGAAATTAGATGATTTGGATGATCGACTTCAACATTTTTGGTCTCCGATCAATCACCTCTATGCTGTCAAACAAACCCCAGGACTAAGATATGCTTACAACGAATGTCTTCCCAAACTAAGTACCTATAGTTCTGAATTAAGTCAAAATCAGGCTCTCTACCAATCTATTAAAAATTTAGCTAATAGTGATTATCAATTCAATTACGCACAAGAAAAATGTCTACATAATGAATTACGAGATTTTCATTTGGGTGGTGTCGATCTACCCAAATCTCAACAAAAAAGATATCTGGACATTCAAACACAGTTGTCTCAACTATCGAATCAATTTGAAGAAAATTTACTCGATGCTACATCAGAGTGGTCAAAATGCCTTAGGGATAAATCCGAGCTAAAAGGGGTTCCTGCTTATGTTATCGCAAATGCCGAAAAAGCCGCAAAAGAAAAAAATCTAAGCGGTTATTTAATTACTCTAGATTATCCCTCCTATTTTCCCATAATAACCTATGCAGATAATCGTGACCTACGCGAAGCCATACATAAAGCGCATACTACACGCGCTTCCGAACTCAGTAATCTGGCTCTTGATAATAGCCAAGTTATGTTCAATATACTTAATTTACGCCATGAGTTGAGCCAAATATTGGGTTTCAAAAATTATGCTCAAAAAAGTTTAGCTTCGAATAAAATGGCAAAAAATCCTGAAGAAGTGCTTGAATTTTTGGAGGAACTACTTGCCTATACGCAACCTAGAGCAAACGAGGAGTGGAAAGAACTTTCTAGTTTTGCCCAATCACAAGATCAAATTGATACTGTACAGCCCTGGGATATTTTGTATTATCGGGAGAAATTACAAGAAAAAAAATTTGGTATTTGTGATGATACCTTACGTTGTTATTTTCCCGTAGATAAAGTCCTTTTAGGGCTTTTTAAGTTAATAGAACGTTTATTTGGCATGCAAATCAAAGAAATTAAAGACATTGAGGTTTGGGATCCTGAGGTTCGTTTTTTCTCTATCACAGATAGTCAGCAACAATTACGAGGACAGTTTTATTTAGATCTTTATGCAAGGCCGGAAAAGCGTGAAGGGGCTTGGATGGATGATTATCAATCCCGACGTTACCTAAGTAATGGTGATATTCAAACACCTATTGCTTTTTTAACCTGTAATTTTTCTCCTCCTATCGATCACGCACAAACTCCCTTATTAACACATGAAGAAGTTTTAACTTTATTTCATGAATTCGGCCATGGGTTACAGCATATGTTAACCGTCATTGATTACTCCGCTATTTCAGGTATTAATGGCGTTGCTTGGGACGCGGTAGAATTACCCAGTCAGTTTTTAGAATATTTTGTTTGGGAAAAACCAGTTCTAGATCAAATCAGTAGCCACTATAAAACCGGTAAGCCTTTACCCGATACATTGATTAACAAAATACGTAAAGCTAAAAATTTTCAGGCGGGCTTACAATTATTAAAACAATTAGAATTATCCTTATTTGATTTTCGTGTTCATATAGAATTTGATCCAGCAAAGGGCTATGAACAAATTCAAGACTTACTCGATTCAATACGTAAACAAATTGACATAATCCCCGTAGCTTCCTTCAATCGATTTCAGCATGGATTTTCGCATATCTTTGCAGGCGGTTATGCTGCTGGATACTACAGTTATCTTTGGGCAGAGGTTTTGGCCTGTGATGCCTTTGCCAAGTTCAAAGAAGATGGAATCTTTAATGAAAAAACCGGGAAAGCGTTTTTGCATAATATTTTAGAGCAGGGTGGTGCAATTGATGCCATCGAACTGTTTAAAAAGTTTCGGGGCCGTGAACCAAAAATACAGGCCTTTTTAAAAAATTTAGACTTAAATTATTAACTTCCAAGCTTTAAACGCCTAGATAAACTTGAACTAAATCTATTCTGTGAATCCCAATGCTGCTTAACTGTTAACCATTCTGGATATCGTTTATACATCTCGCGAAATGCCTTTGGCTTTAAACGCGCATCTTTTGCTAAATAAATCCTGCCTCCAGCACGAATAACAATTTCATCCAAAATATCTAAGCAAGTAAATAATTTGTCGCTACGAAGAGGAATATCAAGTGCTAAAGTAAATCCCGACAATGGAAATGACAACGGTGCTAAATTTTCCTGCCGAAACCGTTTTAACACAGCCAGATAAATAGGATGCTTATGTTTATGCAAGGTTTCCAAAATATCTTTAATGGCAGAATGAGAGAATTTTGTTGGAATTGCGCATTGATATTGAATGAAACCTTTTTTACCGTACAAACGAGGCCAGTTTCTTATGCGATCCAACGGAAAAAAATAATCATGGTAAGCGAGTAAAAAAGCTTGATCCTTTCTTGCTAAATAGTAGTAATACGCTTTATTAAAGAGTTTGACCAAAATTGGAGGTAAAATAGAAATCGATAGAGAATGAGGACAGTTAAAGGAAAAATATTTTGCAGTTGAAAACGCTGATTTTTGTTGGTCAATAGGAAGCTCGAGCAAGTCCGCATGCTTTGCCTTCATAATAACGCCATGAGAAAATGGCATATTTAAAGCATCTAGCCAAGCTACACTATATTCAAACTCATCATCTTGACCTAAGCTTTCCAATATTTCCTCTAGATTATGAGTAGCTTGCTGTTTCACCTTCATATAAGCTGTTTTAATTCGTTTTAATTGTAAGGTCACTACGCCAATAATTCCTGTTAAACCCATACCACCTATGGTGGCCCAAAATAATTCGGGCAAAATTTTAGGTGAACAATTAATTTTCGTTCCAGTAGCTGTAATAAGTTGTAAACTGATAACATGTTGACCCAAGGAACCAGCATGACTATGATTTTTTCCATGTATATCCGTAGCAATACAACCGCCCAAGGAAACTTCCGCTGTTCCTGGCATTACTGGCAAAAACCAACCTTGTTTAACAATAAGTTTTAAGATCTTTGCTAAACTAATCCCCGATTCAACTGACAATATTCCTTTATGCATATCAAACTCAAGAAAACGATTTAAACGGTTGGTTAAAATGATCTCTCCACGGGCATTTAGAGCGGCATCACCGTAACTCCCGCCTGAACCGCGCGCTATAGATATTAATTGGCTAGGTTTAAGTTCTGCATAGCTTTCGGGGCGCGATACACACTCAGGCTGCTCTATAGGGTAACCATTAAAACTAGATTGACATTTTTTACACCAACTCATAGCGGCTATCCAGTTACAGGTATTAAATGATCCAAATTCAATCTCGACAGCTGTTCATTTAAATATTTTCTTATATCAGTTGCATTTTCCATTGTTAAAATTTTTATTAATGTTTTTCTGGCTTGATGAAAACTAATCTGGCGAATAACTGATTTTATCCGAGGAATAGAAAAAGAGTTCATGCTCAATGCATCAAATCCCATCGCTAAAAGTAAAGGTATAGCTAAAGGATCACTGGCCATTTCTCCACAAATGCTAATCGGTTTTTTTGCTTGATGAGCAGCTTCAACAATTTGAACTAATGCTTTCAGAACCGCGGGCTGAAAAGGATCATACAAATTGGCTACACGCGGATTGTTACGATCGACGGCCAACATATATTGAGTAAGATCATTGCTTCCTACCGATAAAAACTCAACCCGTTCAGCTAATGAGCGAGCCTGATAAATTGCAGAGGGAACCTCAATCATTATCCCAATTGGAGGCTTGCAGGCATGGGGATCTTCGCTTACTACTTTTTCATAGGCCTGATCAATCAAACGTAAAGCATGATCCGCCTCGGCAACGCAACTTACCATTGGTAACATTATGCGTAAATTATTAAATTCCAAATTAGCTCGTAGCATTGCACGGATTTGTATTAAAAATATTTCTGGATGATCCAACGTTACACGAATTCCACGCCAGCCTAAAAATGGATTATCTTCTTTAATAGGAAAATAAGGTAATGCCTTATCTCCTCCAATATCTAATGTGCGCATTACCACGGGTCGTGGTGAAAAAGCCGCCAATAATTGACGATATAAACCATATTGTTCATCTTCAGCAGGAAAACAATCTCGAATTAGAAAAGGAACTTCGGTACGATATAGTCCGATTCCTTCTGCACCTGCAGTTAAAGAAAGGCTCGCATCTGCCATCAGCCCGGTATTTACCCAAAGGGCGATGCTATATCCATCTAATGTTTGTGCTGGTAATTCTCGCAATGCCTCAAGGCTATTCGTAAATTCACTTTGTTGTTTTATCAGTGTAGTAAAATTTTGTTTAACCCTTCCCGAAGGGGCAACTATAATGCGACCTTGTGACCCATCCACGATTAAGGTCTGCGCTTCAAGCTGATTTACCGGTAAATTTTCTACTCCGGTAACAGCAGGAATCCCTAAAGAGCGCGCCAAAATAGATAAGTGAGAATGACTCGAACCTTTTACAGAAACTATCCCTGCTAATCGCCCTTCAGGCACTTCCGCTAAAGCAGAAGGACTGACTTCCTCACCAATCAGAATAGTATTTTCAGGATACAGGGGTGGCGTAAATTGGTTATTTTGTAAATGCATTAAAATCCGGCGTCCTAAATCTCTCAAATCCGCCGCTCTTTCACGCAAATAATCGTCATCAACCTTCTCAAATTGTTGCACGTGCGCACTAATAACCGACTGCAAAGCAGCCTGTGCCCATTGATGAGAAGTTTTAATGGCTGTTATAACTTCTTTTTCCAAACTGGCTTTATTTAAAATTGCTAAATACACATCGAATAATGCTTGCTCTTCCTCTGGTAACACAGACATCATGTGTTTTTTTAAACGATGAATATCATCTCGCGCTGCTTTAAAAGCTTTCTTTAACTGAGCTATTTCTGCTAATAAATCATCTGTCCTTTTATAGGGAACCGCTTCTAAATCAGCAAATGGATATGCGACAACAACCTGTCCTATGGCAATACCTGGTGCACTTGCGATTCCTTGAAAACTAATATCTTGTTGTAATTGTTTTTTATTTTCCTTAAATAAAGAAAATATTTCTCCTGTGGCTTCAGCATGTGCTAATACGCCGCCTAATTGAGCTGCCATGGTGACCAAAAAAGCCTCTTCTGCTTCATCAAAACAACGCTGCTCTTCTTGTTGAACTACCAACACACCTAATAAGGCGCGATTATGAATAATAGGTACGCCCAGAAAGGCTTTATAGCGCTCTTCGCCTATATCAGCGATAAATAAAAAATCAGGATGCTCGGGCGCATTTTCAATATTAATTAATTCGCCATTCCGTCCAACTAAACCAACTAAACCTTGATCAAAGCCAAAACGTACTTTTCCAACACATCTAGGATTTAGCCCATCAGTTGCGAGTAAAACATAATTTTTTTCACTATCCAGTAGAAAAACTGTGCAAGATTGCGTATTCAAAGCTTCACGAATTCGTCTTACTAATATCCGTAAAGCTTCTTTAAAACTTTGCGCTGCGCTGATCTCTTGAACAATACGACGAAGTATTTTCAACATAGCAAACACCTAACTAATTAGTATTTGAACATACAATTAAATTACGGTTTAATACATCTATGCCGTTCTAAAACCGTAACATGCTCAAATAAGTTTATATTTATTTGATTATTCGACTTTTTCTACCAACGTTAAGTTGCTATACAGTTTACTAACCCGTCTTGGCTGAACAACTTCGGAGGGAAGTAATGTCGCTAATTCTTCTAACGCACGCCGATAAACATGTCTTTTAAATGTAATAACTTGCCTGATAGGGTACCAATAAGGAGCCCAACGCCAACGATCGAACTCAGGCGAGCGAGTAACATCAAAACGAATTTTTTCCGGATCCCCCCTTAAGCAAAGCAAAAACCATTTTTGTTTTTGTCCTATGCATAATGGTTGCATATGTGAGCGTCGTAAATGAGGAGGTAGCCAATAATATAACCAATTTTTTGTCTCTCCCAGCAACTCAACATCCGAATCTTCTAATCCTAATTCTTCATAAAGCTCTCTAAACAGAGCCTGCTCAGGCGTTTCATCAACTTGAAGACCACCCTGAGGGAATTGCCAAGCATGCTGACCAATGCGCCTAGCCCAGAGGACTTGTCCAACAGAATTAGCAACAATAATACCAACTCCTATACGAAAACCTTCCTCGTCAATCACACGATACTCTCCACATAAATTAGGCTTACATTGTTTCATAAAAGTACTAGGGGGTAAACCATCTTAGACCATCTATATTCAATTTATTTTTAATCTAAATCATTGGAGAAACTAAACCTTGAAAAAACTAATATATAAGCTTCTGTTTGAGGAATTCTGTACGGCAGAATCTGAAGCTGATTTTCGTTAATTAACGGATAGATTCATATCCACTCACTACGCCGCCTTTAGAAAAAACAATTTGCCATAATTGAAGATCGCGGGCTCTAAACGCCCCAGCACATGCCAATAAATAATATTTCCACAACCGATAGAAAGACGCATAATCATAATCTTTTTTTAAAAAAATCCAAGATTTATTAAAGTTTTCGAACCAAGCCATTAATGTTCCATCGTAATAAGCCCCAAAATTATGCCAATCTTCCATAATGAAAAGACCTTCACTGGCTTTTCCAATTTGGCGAATTGAAGGTAAAATTCCATTAGGAAATATATATTTATGTATCCATGGATTAGGATAGTATTTTGATGTATTACTACCTATCGTATGTAATAAAAATAATCCGGAATTTTTTAGGCAACGATGAGCAATTTTCATATAGGCCTTATGATTTTTTGGTCCAACATGTTCAAACATACCAATCGAACAAATACGGTCAAATACTCCGGTAATATCTCTATAATCTTTAAAGAGAATTTCGATAGGCCAGCCTTGACTAAGCTTTTTAGCATAATGATATTGTTCCTTGGATACTGTTAGCCCAAGTACTGAAACTCCATAATTTTCAGCTGCATAGCGAGCAAAGCTTCCCCACCCACACCCAATATCTAATACCTTCATACCAGGCTTAAGTTTCAGTTTTTCACATACTAGAGCTAATTTGGCTTGCTGGGCTTCATCTAAATTTTTACTTTTTTTCCAATAAGCACAGCTATAGGTCAAATCCCTATCCAACATCGCTTGATATAAAGAATTTCCTTTATCGTAATGATGTTTCCCCACTTCAAATGCGCGAGACTTTGCTTGTAAATTAAAGCAACGCATAACAAACCCACGAAGCTTTTCCTTAATAAAATAATACAAAAAGTATTTATTTGTTTTTATATTTTCAGGGACTTCAGTACGTAGTAAATAAAAAAAGAATTCGTCGAGACTTTCACAATCCCACCATCCTTCCACATAGGATTCGCCTAAAGCTAAAATAGGATTTTTTAATAATCGTTTATAAAATTTTTCATTATGTACCTGAATGTCCCTAGGATTTTTTCCATTTATCTCAATTTGTGCTTCCATTAGTAACTGCTGGATTAATTTTTTAGCATACGGCAATTTCATTTGAAATATCCTTGTAAAAATAATCTAATCTGAACCCTATACCCCTTACAACCAGTAACAAGTTACGTTATAGTGCGTGTGGGTTAATAAATATTGATATTTAATCTTCAGACTATGCCTAATTCTTCTTTAATTAAAAACCTTCTATCTAACCGTGCTTTTAATCATCCAGCTCTGCAACTTGGACTTATTGAAACCCATGTTTCCTGGGTCATATTAACTGGGAAATATGCTTATAAAATAAAAAAACCTGTTGATTTTGGTTTTTTAGATTTTTCAACTTTAAAAAAACGCAAACATTTCTGTGAAGAGGAATTACGATTAGGTCAATTATTTGCACCTGAAATTTATCTTGCTATAGTACCCATTACCGGAACTATCGAACATCCTCAGATTAATGGCGACACAGGACCTATTTTAGAGTACGCCGTCAAGATGTGCGAGTTTTCCCAAGACAATTTACTAAGCGCACTTCTCAAAAGAGGAAAATTAAATGCTGGGCTTATTGACCAATTAGGTCAATTAATCGCAGAATTTCACAAAAAAACACCTGTTGCTCCTAAAAATTCGCGTTTCGGCCTTCCTCATGAGGTACACGCCCCCACACAGCAGAATTTTGAACAAATAATTGCTTTGCTTAGTGATCCTACCGATATAGCTCAAATAAAAAGATTAGAAGTATGGGCTAACGAACAATTTATTAAGCATCAAAAAATATTCGAACAGCGTAAAGAACAAGGTTTTATTCGTGACTGTCATGGAGATTTACATCTAGCGAATATTATTCTCTATCGAGATAAACTTGTTCTTTTTGATCGTTTAGAATTCAATGAAGATTTGCGATGGACTGATGTCATTGCTGATCTGGCCTTTTTAGCAATGGATTTGGCAGGGAAAAACCAGCCCAAATTAGCTAATCAGTTAATCAATACCTACCTACAATTCACTGGGGATTACGAAGGACTTAATTTATTAGCTTATTATCTTTCATATCGGGCAGTTGTTCGTGCCAAAATAGCTTTATTCCGATTAAATCAGAAAGATTTAAATGATAAAGAAAAATTAGATATTCGTAATGATTATTATAACTTCATAAATTTAGCAGAATTCTATACTCATCCTAAAAAACCTTGTTTAGTTATTATGCATGGGCTCGCTGGATCAGGAAAATCAACCATAGCAAAAAATATTGCCATTGCATGTGGCGCCATCCAAATAAGCTCTGATGTTATACGCAAGCAATTATTTGACATACCTTTGTATGAAAGTTCTAATTCAAATGCCTATGGGGGGATTTATACTCCTCAATCGAGCGAAAAAACCTATAATAAACTTCTGGAACTAGCAAAAATTATCATTACAGCAGAATTTACTGCGTTAATTGATGCAACATTTCTTTTTCATGGTCAACGATTAATGTTCTATAATTTGGCTAACCTTTTAAAAGTACCTTTCTATATACTTCATTGCCAAACAAATGATATTAAAATAATCCAACGAATTAAAAAGCGTAACGCTCGAAATAACCGTATTTCTGAAGCAAACTCAACCATTTTAAAACATCAAAAGAAATTAATAGAGCCTTTATTAAAATCAGAACAACACCATACTTTGGTTATTGATGATAATCCAAGTACTTTTAAAATCGCTTTAGACACTATTTGCGCTGGTGAAAATTAGCTATTTCGATGTATGTAGATCCGTTAGGTTTAAAATATTAATTAAACGAGGAATTCTTGTATGTTTGATACGAAATTTATTGATGATACCGTAAAACGACTGAGCGAAAGTCTCCCTCCAGGATTAAATAAATTTAAGAAAGATCTAGAAAAAAATTTTAGAGCTATTTTGCAAAGCATGTTTGCAAAATTTGATTTAGTAACGCGCGAAGAATTTGATGTACAAAAAAAAGTTTTAGCAAAAACTCGCACCAAAATAACTGCCTTGGAAAAACAGATAGCTTCCTTAGAAAACCATTTAACCAAAGCAAAACACAAAAGAATTGTAAAATAAATGGGCTATAACAAGCGAGTCGCTATGCTCACGAAAAATTTTGGCCGTCGTGTCCCCAAAATTTGTTCGCATCACGCGACTTATATTAAGCCCCGATTCGTCCGGCGTCCGCCACGCACTGGCCCATT
>JBDKHQ010000111.1:0-62441 GCA_039797585.1 Pseudomonadota bacterium
CTGCGTGCAGTGGCTACCACCATGACTTGACGGCGTGATGCGTTTCCTGCTTCGCCCGTCAACGCACGCCTATCGCGGGCTCTTCGACCGCACTTCGTGCTCTCCATGTCTCATCGAATGTCCTTCGGTGATGAACGGCCTAAACCAAAAAAACTAATTCTTAATAGGAAACATCATCCTTGAGAGTAAGTACAACTATTCTCATTAGGTGGTTGTATTTCTTCACCAGTTTCAGAACGAGGAGGTTTACTAAAAAATCCTCCATAAGTATTAGCGATTTTTTGAGATTGGGCTTTACTTGGAATCGCAATGGACTGTTCTGTAGTTTCGCTCCCTATCGTTTTAGGTCCATCTGGCCAGTCTTCATTACCTTCATCCTGATTTTTCTTAGGATTGCCTTTAATAGCATCGCGACGTATAGCAAGAGTATCTTTTAAGGCTTCAAAGGGATCATTGCTCTTGATGTTAAGTTTATTTGGAAGTTTTTCTCTCTCGTTTACTGACTTAAGTTTTACACCTTTTTTAATGTCATTAAATAAAGCATCTGTGTCATTATTACCAAGCGCATTAACGGATGGTTTAGTAGTTTTAATAGATGAATTAGATGGGCCAGGGCTTGCGCTTACTGGTTTTACAGTACCACTAGGAGCAGCAGGAGGAGGGGGTGGTGGTGGTGATAACACTGATTTTGTAGCTAGCTCTGATGTCGATGTTGATGATCCAAATTTAAATCCCCCTTCTCTAAAAGATTCATCTGAATAGGCAAGCTGCGGTGAGACACCACCATTGCTTGAATTATCATTCTCTGCATATTCAACATTCGCTTTATTACGATTTTCAACAAATTTCCCAACAACTGTTTCTAAATTTTCCTTAAAGCTATCTTTTTGTAGTAAATCAAAATAATTACTTTCACTCAAATCTTGCTTAATCGCTTTTATTGCCGATCCTAGAGATTCATTCTCAGCTCCATGCATCTTAAATTTTTGTCTATCAAATAGTTTACTACCTAACCAGTAACTTAAGAATTTCATCCAATGAACAACACGCCATGCATTAGACTCTAAGGTCGGTTTAGCTTCGATAGAATATTTTCTTGGAAGAAAATAACGCAATAGATCGGATTCATCGTATTCATTGACGATCAATGCAACCAAACAATTAAAAGCATCGTTATATTTTTGTTGCTGAGCAGGATCTCTATTTTCAAATTGATGTTTTTTAAGAAACTCTGCAAACTCTTGCTCTCCAAGTTGGTTCATATCATCAAAAAATTTTTTAACCCGAATAGGGAGATTCATTTGATAACTACTTAAATTATTATCATTAAGCTTATCAATATCGTTAAAAAAATCATTCATTAGCCCTATTGTTCTACGCTGAAGACCCACTGCTTTTACCTTTGGCATATCTCACCTTAATTTTATTAATGTTTTAAACAGTTTATAGGATCACTTATATTTTTGTATAAGCTTCATGAAAATTTTCTTGTTACTAACAATACCCATAGCAATCATAAACCTACTTTCTTAGAGTAAAGAAAAAATCTTAATGAAATATTAAGTTCTAAGAAAAAATGTTACTCAGTGTAAGTTTCAATATAAAGTTATGCAAAAAAACTTGCTATATCCTAAAAGCCGACTAACAATAGATCTATGCAACCCCTTGCTCCACTTATTAAAGACTTAGCCGTCATACTAGGCGTAGCCAGCTTAGTCACACTTTTATTTCAAAAAATAAGACAACCGGTCGTATTGGGCTATCTATTATCCGGAATTATTGTCGGCCCTCACATCCCCCCCTATGATCTCGTTACCGACGTACCCAGCTTACATACGCTCTCCGAATTAGGTGTTATCTTTTTGATGTTCTCCCTCGGCTTAGATTTTAGTTTTCATAAACTTAAACGAGTTGGAACGCCAGCTATCGTTACCGGCTTATTTGAAGTGCTGATAGTCTTACTCATTGGTTTCATGCTAGGCAAAATTTTGGGCTGGTCTACTTATGATTGTATTTTTTTAGGTGCCGCACTTTCCATCTCATCGACCACTATCATCATCAAAGCGATGGAAGAATTGGGTTTAAAAAGCAAACACTTTGCTGAACTTGTATTTGGTGTGTTGATTGTTGAAGATCTGCTCGCAATTTTATTACTTGCCGGACTCTCTATCGTGGTCGGCACACATGCCGTTATTTCTGCCACACTCGCAGATTCCGCTATTAAACTTTTTATCGTCGTCGGTAGTTGGTTTTTGATCGGTTACTTTTTAATTCCTACGTTGATTCGAAAACTAGTCGATGTTGCAAATCAAGAAACCTTGACTATCGTTTCAGTGGCACTGTGTTTGATACTCGTCTGCATTGCAGCATACTTCGGTTATTCCACAGCATTAGGTGCCTTTATTATGGGTTCCATATTAGCTGAAACGGATTTAATTCAGTTTATTGAACAATATATGCGCCCTATCCGTGATATTTTTGCGGCAGTGTTTTTTATTTCGGTAGGTATGCTTATCGATCCGAGTATGATTATTCAAAATATATGGATAGTATTGCTGATTTCTATCGTCACGATCATTGCTAAAATTCTTGCCACCGGCACCGGTGCCTTAGCATCGGGACAAAGTTTAACCACTTCAGTGCGCGCAGGTTTTAGTATGGCGCAAATTGGTGAATTTTCTTTTATCATTGCTGGATTAGGGCTGACATTACAGGTGACGCGCCCTGCACTATTTCCTATTATCATCGCCGTATCGGCCGTCACCACGTTTACCACGCCTTATCTCATCATGTCCTCGGCGGCATTGAGTAAACTTTTAGAAAAAAATCTTCCCACACGCGTAAGACAGCTACTCAGTCATTACACGGTACTCATCCATCGTTACCTAAGATTGAAAAAAAAACGAGCAGTGTATAGTCAATATATCACGCGCTTACTGATTAACAGCGTCATGGTGGCTATTATTTTTAGCTTAAGTGAAAAATGGATATTTCCAAAAATTAGTGAATGGATCGCTGCAATCTACTGGGTAAACACCTTAAGCTGTCTAATTGCCTTATTATTAGCTTCACCGTTTATCTGGGGTATGATCTTTGCTTATCGCGCTTTCCCGCATCGACGCCTAGCCGCCATTAAACCTATCATTGCCTTAGGATGGATTTTTACTTTAACCGTTATCACGACCTTAGCAATTACCTATTTTCATACCTGGTCCATTATTTTACTGTTAATCATTATTGCGTTTACATTATTTAGTGTATTGCATAAACCTTTGCAAAAATTTTATCCGTGGTTAGAAAAAAGATTCCTAGCCAATATTAAAATACCCAGCCTTCAAGAAACTTCCAAAGATGAATTAAGCGCTTGGGGTGTAAATTTAAAAGGGACAGATATTCAAAATAATTATTATTTTATTAATAAAACCCTGCAAGAACTGGACCTGGCACAACAATTTGGCATTCATATGATCGCCCTTTATCGTGGCCCAAAAATTATTTTGACTCCGCCACATCATGAAAAAATTAGGCTTTATGATAAACTTTTTATTTTAGGTAGTGACGAACAAATCGATACCTTTAGTCAGTTATTACAGGTGAATACCTATCAAGAAGAACTGGAACTATTTAACCATCTGGAATTAAAAACTTTTTTACTCGATAAAAGCCATTCTTTTGTTGGACTTACAATAGAGGAAGCCATGCAAAAAAATCATATCGATGGAATAGTACTAGGTATGGAACGCAAAGGGCTCAGAAAAATTAACCCCAGTAAAGATACTATCTTACGCAAAGAAGATCTGTTGATTTTGTTAGTTTATAAAGCCCCAACTTAAAAAAGTATTTAAGTTAGAGGTGCGTGGCAATCTATGGATGGCCACGATCTCCCCCTTCGCTCCCATGACAGTGATTTTTTTATACTATTATGAAAGAATTTTGGTAGCATACATGCCTAGGAACAGGTTAGTGTGATAATGCATTGAGCAAAAGATCAACTATCAACCCTTACTAATCTACTCATTAATGAATTACATAGAAGAGGAAGATTCCCATTATTAAGCAGTTTTTTCATCGACTATTTCCCAAAAAAATAGCTCACGCACCAGCTAAAATCATCCCTAGGGCTGAACATACTATTTCCCGCAAAGATATTAGTCATAATGCGCTTAAGGTTCTATACCGACTCAATCAGCATAAATATAGCGCTTATTTAGTGGGTGGTTGTTTACGTGATATTTTACTCAATCAAAAGCCAAAGGATTTCGACATCGCCACCAATGCCAGTCCTGAAAATATCAAACAGCTTTTTCGAACTTGTTTGTTGATTGGCAGGCGCTTTCGTCTTGCACATATTCGTTTTGGTCGAGAAATCATTGAGGTGAGTACCTTTAGGGCGCAAAGCAAAAAAAAATCCTTTAAACACCGTAAGATTGCCACACATGGTATGTTGTTACGCGATAATGTCTATGGAACTATTGAAGAAGATGTATGGCGGCGAGATTTTACTATGAACGCCCTTTATTACAATATCGCAGATTTTTCTTTAGTCGACTATTGTGGCGGACTCGCCGATATACAGAATAAAACCGTACGCATTATCGGCGAACCACGCATTCGATACCAAGAAGATCCGGTGCGATTATTACGCGCTATCCGCTTTGCTGGAAAATTAGGTTTCCAATTAGATCCAGCTACCGCAGAACCAATACGAGAACTTGCCCCATTACTGCGCCATGTACCGCCCGCTCGCCTATTTGAAGAAGTACTGAAACTTTTTCATCATGGCCAAGCCTTAAAAACCTATCAACTACTACAGCAATATCATTTACTCAACGAATTATTTCCACACGCTAATCAAGACTATGTAGATGATACAAACGACAAACTTCTAGAACTGGCCTGTGAAAATACTGATAAACGTATCAAAGAAGGAAAAACAGTTTCGCCGGCATTTTTGTTTGCAGTGTTTTTATGGCCTACGGTTCAAAACAAAGCTCAACAACTCATTGCTCAACACACACCGACATTTATTGCCTATCAACACGCAGTGAGTTATGCGCTGGGAAAGCAGCAAAAACTCATTACCATTCCGCGTCGTTATAGTACCGCCATTCGTGAAATATGGGATTTACAACATCGATTGTTGCAACGACGTCCTTTTATGCTACATCGCTTAATGAATCATCCACGCTTTCGTGCTGCTTATGATTTTTTATTATTACGCGCCGAAATCAAAGAGATTGATCCAGATATTGCAAATTGGTGGACTGGATTTTTAGAAGCCGATGATGAAACCAGAAAACAATTAATCCTAACCGCAACACAAGCGCCGCGAGGAGCCAAACGTCCTAAAAAACGAGGAAGAACAATATGAAAGGAATCGAAGTCGGACTGACTCAGTCGGCTAGTTGGAAGGATTTAAACCAACATTTTTTACAAACTAAACAAACCAGCATCGCAGAATTATTTCATAATGATCCATTGCGCGCTAAAAAATTTAGCTTAACTGAAAAAAACTTATATTTTGATTATTCAAAAAATCCCGTACTTGATAAAACGCTGACGCTATTAAGCCAATTGGCAGACAGTGCTAATCTGAAAAAACATATCCATGATTTATTTTCAGGTGCTTGCGTCAATACCACGCAACAACTTCCTGCCTTACATACCGCATTACGCGATCCTAAAAAAACCGGATTAATCGTGAATGGCGAAGATGTTCTAGTCAAAATTCATGCCTGTTTAGATAAAATGCAACATTTCGTGGATCGATTGCATCAGCATCAATGGCGCAGTTTTAACGGCAAAAAAATAACCGATATTGTCAATTTAGGTATAGGCGGATCCGATTTAGGACCTCTAATGGCCGTTCATGCTTTACAACCCTTGCAAAAAAATTCGTTACGTTTTCATTTTATCTCTCAAATCGATGATAGAACCTTACAAAGCCTATTAGAAAAAATAAACTTAGAAAGCAGTTTATTTATTATTACCAGCAAATCCTTTACGACTTGTGAAACGCTTTTGAATGCCACAAGCATCCTAAAATTATTTCAAGAAAAATTTAGCTCAGCATCCATTAAACAACATTTTTTAGCTGTTACCAGCGAAATCGAAAAAGCCATCGCATTTGGGATCGATCCTGAATGTGTCTTTCCGCTGTGGGATTGGGTGGGCGGTCGCTATTCATTATGGTCAGCGGTTGGTTTACCCATCGCTTTAGCCATCGGTATGTCGAATTTCCGGGCACTGCTCAACGGTGCACATGCTATGGATCAACATTTTTTTCATCAACCCTGGCTAGCTAATATGCCAGTGTTATTAGCTCTTTTAGGCATATGGCAGGTCAATTTCTTTCAATCTTCCGCTCATGCGATACTAGCCTATGATGCGGGATTAAAATATTTTCCTGCTTACTTGCAACAATTAGAAATGGAAAGCAATGGTAAATCCACACGCATTAATGGAGAGCCAGTGGATTATGCCACCTGTCCAATTATTTTCGGAGACATTGGTTTAAATGCCCAGCATGCTTTTAATCAACTTTTTCATCAAGGTACGGCACATTTTTCAGCTGATTTTATTTGTACGTTGCGTGATCCCAAACTTAATATTCACCATCATCAACATGTTATCGCCAGTGCTTTAAGTCAAAGTAAGGCTTTTATGGAAGGTTGCCATAGCGATACTAGCTATAAAATTCTACGAGGAAATCATCCCAATAATATGCTGGCCCTGAATGAAATTAATCCTTTTAGTTTAGGGCAGTTGATCGCACTTTATGAACATAAAGTGTTTGTGCAAAGTGTCATCTGGCAGATTAATCCGTTTGATCAATGGGGCGTTGAATATGGTAAACAATTAAATAAAAAGATATTCCAAACTTTAAATAGCGTTAACAATGATAACAAGATGGAAAACTTTGATTCCTCAACGCAGACGCTGATCGAACTCTATCAACAGCTTAATAGCTCATAAGTCGCGCCATTATTTCACGCATATTTTCGAATAGAGGCTAAAGTTTATAGGGGATCCGAATCCCTGGTTCTCTTTCAGTAAAGTCTTTAGTATTTCGGGTGATTAATAACATAGAATTAACTTGTGCTGAAGCCCATATCACTGCGTCGGGTAACTTGATTCTATGTTGCTTGCGAAGCTTAACAGCTTGTTCTGCAACAAAATAATCAAGCTCAATAAGAAAAAAGCTATTGAGAAAAGCTTGCGTTCCTTTTTCAGTATTTTTGGTGGTTCCTACCATCACCTCCATCCATGTTATGACACTAATTGCTTTTTCGGTATACTGCCTTAGCTCATCGCGAGCTTGTGGCACAGCATTTAAATAATCCACTAAAATGTTGGTATCAAAAAGCGCCCTTACCATTCGGAACGAATCTTGCGTTGATATTTAAGCCCATCTGTTTTCTTTTTTCCCCATAAACCAAAAGCATCTACGGGCTTTTTTGAACGATGTTCGACAATATAGGCTGCTATTGCTTCTCGAACGACTGCTGCACGCGATAGTTTTTCCTGTTTGCATATTTCAGCCAATTCGCCCAGCTGTTTATTAGGTATATCTACTAAGGTTCGCATAACGGCTCCACCAAGAATGATATCTTTACTATATATCATTCTCCAGCATATTACTATCATTTATTTGTATTAGGCACACGCGAATAGCGCTGATATACTTACAATTTACACCCATCAAGGTTAATGAATGGATATTGCAGATTCCAAGCCTTTTTCATCCGCAAAAGTTGAAGTGAAAAAACGTAACCGGCAAAAAGTGGCCTGGCCAGCCTTTGAGCTAGCTTTTTTAGACCATGATTTTTTGCTGCATAAATCCTTACGTTCGGTTCGTTTACAATTAGAGTTGTTAAAGCCAGAACTCTCGCAACAAAAGCTAAAGATCGAATCCACCATTGTTGTGTTTGGCAGTGCTCGAGTTGTCGATCCAGAAGTGACCAAGCAGGAGTTAAAGCAAATACAAAAGAAATTAAAACAGACGCCCAATAGTGCTTCGGCCAAAAAAGCAGAAAAATTGCTTAAAAACCAACTAGAAAAAGGCAAATACTACGAAGAATCGCAACGTTTCAGTCAAATAGTCTCGGAGAGGTGTCAAAAAAATCGACGTCGCCATTTCGTCATTGTCACCGGCGGTGGACCAGGCATTATGGAAGCCGCCAACCGCGGCGCGCAGGATGTCAAAGCCAAAAGTATTGGCTTAAATATTGTGCTACCCCATGAACAAAGTCCTAATCCGTATATTTCGCCGGAACTCTGCTTTCAATTCCATTATTTTGCCATCCGCAAAATGCACTTCTTGATCCGCGCCAGAGCCCTAGTCTGCTTTCCTGGCGGCTATGGTACCTTAGACGAGTTATTTGAAGCCCTAACCTTATTACAAACCAAAAAAATCAAGCCGATTCCTTTACTATTATTCGGAAAAAAATATTGGTCAAAATTAATTGATTTTAATTTTTTAGTCAGCGAAGGCATGGTCGATGCCCAAGATTTAAAATTATTTCATTATGTCGAAACTGCCGAGCAAGCCTGGAAAATCATCGCTCAATTTTACGATTTGCCGATGAAATAAACTAAAAAATTTATCCCTAATCCCATGGACAAACGACTTGTAAAGAATCAAAAATAAAGTCTTTTTTATTTCGCGTCACTAAACGTAAATCATGAAAAAGCGCCGTTGCCGCAATAAGACTATCAATAGCGGGAAGTGGTTTGTTTATAGATGATAGTAACCTACCCCATCTATCAGCAACCTCATGATTTATTACCAAAATACGATCCTCAAACCAAGCTGCAAGTTCAATTTCTAACCATAATCTTAACTTTTCTTTACGATGATTGTCATTAAGCTTTTCCACGCCTTTACGAATTTCACCTAAGCTCAATACGCTAACATGCAGCGCTTCATTAGGGATATCAATAAACCAATCCAACACTTTTTTTTCCGGCTTCGGCCGAATAAGCTCGGAAATAACATTCGTATCTAATAAATAGCTCATAAGTCTATCTTTCGAGTTAAAGAAGAGTTACGCTGTAAATCGATACCTGAACCCTTTAGAGGTGAATTTTTTATAAAAGTAATAAAATTAGGCTTGGACTTAAGTAATTTGTTATATTGCTCTTTCGAAATCACTACGACAGCTGGTTTACCATGCAAAGTAATCTCTTGTGGGCCATGCAAACTTGCTTCTTTGACCACTTCACTCAACCTAGCCTTAGCATCTTGTAGTTGCCAAGCACGCATATTAATTTCCCCCCCCATCAAATATATCTAGTCTTACTAGTCAGTTTAGTATAATACAGAGCAAAAAACAACCATTTTTATTTGTCTTTTGAAAGATATCTTTGTTATGCTTTTCACCGCACACAGTACAAAAATAATCCTACTTGCTTGAACTTAAGCTATTGCAAAAAAACAGCAATTTTTGTTTCCAGTAGACAAGCATTTTTTGTCATTGCGAGCGCTAGCAACCCGCTCATTTGCGAGCGCGTAAAATATTAATCGTCATTGCGAGCACCATAGGTGCGTGGCAATCCATGGATAGCCACGGCCGCACTTGACGTTTCGGCTTCGCTATGATGCGCTATTTTTAATTTTTTTACTCTGATGAGTGTCATTTTTTATTCTTAATCTGCACATAACCTTTCATTAAGAAAACCTTAAGAGTTTCTTAAGGTTCATCGCGTAGAATTAAATAAGTAAAAAACCTTTGTTAACACTAAGAAGAATAATTCAATACAAGGAATAAAAAATGCCATTAACTCCCCAAGAAAAAAATGCTCAAAGTTATAATGCTATAAAAAATGGTCTTTTCAATTTAAATAAATTTATATCCGCAAATGGATCCGATAATTTATTCGCGTTATTTACAGAAAATAAAAAAAAAGAAATAGATGATTTGCTTTTTATCCCGGCTCGGCAACCTAATTCAAACACTATTCTTAAAAGTGGGGCAGCTACAGATTTTTTAAAAATAACAGGTGATTGGTTTATACCTTCAAACAAAGGTGATCCTAAAAATGAAATTCGCGAAAATGTTTTTAAATTATTTAGTTTTGACGAGAAAAAAACCAGAGAACTACGGCAAGAGCTAACAAAAAATAAACAACCTACTGAGCAAGTGATAATTAATCAACTTGAAACATTTGAAGCAAAAATTGGCAACTTAACTACAGAACAAACCTTCATCTATATTAACCTATCTTTTTTTGTTCGGTGGGATAACATCGTCAGCCTATTTCGTTTGCAAGAAATTCAAAAAAGCTTAAATGCAAAAAAGTTTATCCCTTTAAGTCCAGAGAATTACGAACTATTAAAAAACAAACCAGAACCCACTCAAGCTTTAAGTTTTTCACAATTAGGTCATATTAAAGACTGGTCCAAGGTAAAAAATGGTATTTTAAATGATTTAGTACCTCCACAAACCGACTCATTAAGTTCTGATTCAATTCCATCTTCCAGCAATACTGAGATAAACCCTAGTGCCAGCGCCAATTACAATGCAAATCCAGTTGAGAATTCTTCCGCTTCTACTGATACTTCAGTATCAATTACACCATCAATAGATACCCAAATTGTAATCAATGAATCAGCGCAAAATCAAGAAATAGCACAACTTAAGCATACAAAAAAAGAATTAGAAGAAAAATCTCAATCCTTGGAAGCTACAAAAACGAAACTAGAAACTCAAATATCAGAGTTACAAAATCTTCTTCAAAATAAAGAAGACGTCCTGCATCGGGAATCTGAATCAAACAAACAAAAATTGGAAAACTTACAAACTACTTTGGCTTTTTTCCAAAAGAATACAAAAGACAAAGAAGTAGAACTTGAGTCTTTAAAAAAATTAAAAGAAGACTATTTACTTAGTTTACAAGGTGCTAAATCAGACTTGCAAAAAACTAAAAAGGAAAAAAATGATCTTACAACCAAGCTTAATGAAACTGAAGTCAAAATTAAAACACTTGAAGTTAACAACACTAAATTGGCTGCTGAAATAGACAAAACAAATACAAAATTAATAGAGATGGCCAATGCTTTAGAACTCAAGTCATCTGATCATATTGCAGCATTAAAGCAACTAAGTGACTTACAAACTCAGCATGCTAATCTTCAAGCTTCTTTAGAAACACAAACAAAACTTCTTCAAGGAGATTTGGAATCTAAAGAAGTTAATAGCCAATTAGTTTATATTGAGATAAGTAAGCTGAATGATGAAATAAGCTTTACTAAGAATAAACTTAATTCTGCCAACCAAAAATACGATGAATCTAAAGAAACTATCGTCAATTTAAAATTAAATAAAAGCGAATTAGAAGAAGAAAAAAATGAATTAATTACCCAAAAAAATGAAATTCAAGATCAACTATCTAAACAAAAAGATACCCATCAAGCTTTGGTAAAAAATCATGCGTTGCTTATGGCTGATTCAATAAAAAAAGATCAGGCTTTAGAAAAACAAAAAAATGTCATCACCAAAGTTGAAGGCCAGTTAAAAGACCAAACAGAACAATCCGACCAATTAAAGGAAGAAATTAAAGGAAAAGATAAACAAATTGAGGAACAGCGACAAAAAATTACCAAAATCATTGAAACATTACAAGAAAAGGAAAAAGAATTTCAACAAATTACAGGTCAATTAGACGCAATTAAGCTTCAACTCCATGAAGCAAACGAAGGAGAAAAAACTGCATTCGAAAAATTAGCCGCGAATGAGTTAAAAATGCAAGAATTTGGATCGCTTAAAGAACAAATCAGTCAAACTAAAGAAAGCTATAACGAACTTAACATTAAACTACATTCTGAAGAAAATAAAACAGCAAATTTAGTTCAAGAATTAAATACGCTTAATGAGGAAGTATCCGCGTTCATTCAAACAGTACAAAGTGAGTTAGATAAATTAAATCCACAAACTCACCAAGAACATGACTCTATTGAAGCAAAATACCAAATTAAGCCGATTTACACTACGGTTCCTCTTGATCAAGATGCGACTGGTATTAGTACTGTTATTAGTATTGTTCCTTATGATCAAACTTTTGAACAACTCGACCATTCAAAACGACAATTATTTTCAACCCTTTATAATTTAAAAGCTCAAGATGAGCAAAAAAAACGGCTGCTTGAAATCAAAGAAAGAGAAAATGACGCGCTACGTAATCAATATAAAGATCTAGAAAAAACTAGTAACACACTAATTAATGCCAGTACAAAAAAATTAACAGCAGAAAAGGCACTGCTTGAAGAACGAGTTACGAGCTTAACAAATCAACTTATTCAACTTGAAGAGCAAAATAAAGAACTATATCAAGCTACTACTCCAGCAAATTATAGCCTTGAAGACAACTGGGATTCTGATAACGAAGAAACTGCTGATGATAATGAATTAACTGCATACCAGGAAGAACTAGTATGGATACGAGCTTCATTAAAGGAAACAAAAACTGAACTTGAGAAAAAAAATAATGAGTTAACAAGATTACAAGAAAAATTGTTTACTCAAACAGAAGAATCAAATCTTAACAAAACAGAACTTGCAAAAGAAATAGATGCTTTAAAAAAATCCTCTGAAGAAGCTGCGCAAACTATATCAGCTCTTAATGATGAAAAAGAAAAATTAAATAAAGATTTAATCAATGCACAGGAAATCTCACAAAAATCGAAATTTGAAACAACTAATCTCCAAGGTGAACTAGATAAACTACAAAAAAATGATTCGTCTAATCAAGAAGCAATATCTAAACTTACAAATCAGATCCAGGATTTAAAAGAACTTGATTTACAAAAAGAAGAATCTATTCGAGAGTTAACACAAAAAATAGAAATTAATGCTAGTTTAATAGAATACAAAGAGAATCAAATAAAAGATTTAAGTAAAACGTTAGTGGAAACTCAGGAAAAGTCTGAGCAATTAGAAAATAGAAATCATCAGCTAGAACAACAAACAATTAAAGACCAGCAACATATAGATCAATTAACTAATGGCACAATTGCTTTTTCAAGCCAAATTAAAGAATTAACAGACGAAAAAGAAAACTTATCTCAAGCTTTAAACATAGCTCATGAAAAACAAAAAAACTTAGAGGCAGAAAAGAATAGTCTTCAAGATGAAATAGAAAGACTACAAACAAATAAGTCGACTGATATAGAGCAAATATCGGACCTTACAAATCGGCTCGATGAGTTAAACAAACTTAAGTCACAACAAGAAAAATTAATTTCAGAATTACAAAGTCAGCTCACAAAAAATACAGAACTTCAAGAATTATTTGATCGGCATTCAGTTAATGATGAGCTTATTACTGATTTAAGGAACACCATTTATATATATAAAAATAAATTAATTGAAACTGAGAAAGAAATAGAAACTTTAAAAGAAAAACTTGCAACTAGGCAAAAGGATGATGGTAATTTAAGAGAGGATTATGCTAAACTTGATAGAAAATTATCTGAAAAAAATTCAGAATTAAATGAAATAAAAATTGAGTTTGACAATGCGAAAAAGCAGTTAGAAGAAGCTCAAGCAAAAAACATAACACAAGGAGAAATGGGTATGCCAAATACTGGAGAAAATCTAATAGATTTTGGAAACTCAATAGGTGAAGACCATCTCGATCAAATTCATCCTACAACTAATTTGATTAACAAAAATGGTTCTAGCTCTGGACATTCATCTAGACATTCTAGTTCTAACTCTCATGCTTCGAGTGAAAATATTCCTGGTTTTTTTGACTCTGGGCTTACATTTGGTCAAAGACGAATGAGTCAAGATGATGCCTTTGGTAAAGGTGATTCTTTAAATGGTAGTGATCCAGTTCGATCTGACTCAGCACTATCTTTGAGCAATGATGAAGTTGAAGAGGAGCCTAAAGTACACAGAATAGATCCCATAGATACCGGTACCCCCATGCCAACACAAGAACAACAAAGCGCACAAGTTGATAACACATCCTCAATTCATGCAAGAGGAGTAATAAATGCATTTAATGAAGAACACCATGAAGAAATTAGTCGAGCCTTCAGAGCAGAATTTTCACGGATAGCTACTCATGCTGCCAAAAATTTATTCAATGACGATATAGATAGTAGTGAACTACCTAATTTTGAAAATAAACTTCAGGAAATCTCAACGAGTGAAATTACAACCTTAATTTCTGAATTATCTAATAGACCAGAGCTACTCACTAGAACTATAGAAAAAATACATACAAACGGTATAAATTATTTAACTTATTTAGAAGAAGTAAAAAATTCAGCTTCATTCATTTTTGGAACTTTGCAGGTAGGTCAAAAAAATTACAAGGATTATATTGCCGATATAGGTAAAGATCTTCTAATAAATTGTTGTATTGAAAATCTGCAAACGAACGAAAAAGATAAACTTCTCGAAGATGCAAAAACGATGTTGGCAGATAAAGCTTCCGATAATGATTTACAACCTCATGAGCACACGGAAAAAATAAAAACAGCTGCTGAGCAATTGGTAAAAAAATTACTGAAAGCAGATAAATTAAAAAGCATTATAGAGGATGCAAAAATCGTCCCCATTGATGGTGTGAATCGTTTAGAGGCAAGCAAACAAAAATTACAAGAACAACTGGAACAAGGAGTTGATCAAACTTTTGATCATTATTTTCCAATTGTCCATTTAAATCCTATTTTTCGAAAAATTAAAGATGGCGAAGTGTTGTCTGAAGAGGAAATACAAAAAATTCCATTAGAGCTACAATATTCCGATACACGCGAAGATTTTGCTTTAGGTTTAGCTGCTAATTATCCTCATTTGAAATCCTTCCCTATATCCAAAGATGTTTTTGACAAATCAGTTTTAATATTACGAAAAAATGCTTTATCAACTATCAACCAAACACTTATAAACAACGATGAATTAGTTGATTTATCTGCTGAAGCTTGGTTAGAAAAAAAACTGGCACTAGTAACAGACAAATCTATTGCTTTAAAACTAGACAAAAAGCAACAGAAGGATCTGGATAATAAATTTTATAAACTATTTCCGCTATCGCCGCTCGAAGCTATGGCTGTTACACATAAATCGGTTGATGAATTAACCAATGAGCTAGAAAAATTACATGACTTAAAAATAAAAGCTGCCGCTAGACTTTATAAAACATTTTCGGAAATTGAAATTAAACTAAAAGAATATCCAAATTTAATTGATGAGAAAGACGCTGAGATTTTCAAAGCTAATCTGAATAACTCTCTCCCTCTCATATTTTCAATTAGAGACGTCAATGGACGACCAAACGTTAACGATGCCCAAATAAAAATCATCTTAAAAAAAATAAACTATCGGTTAGAAAATGATAGCAGCAAATGGAATTGGCTGAATAATAAGCTAACTGAAGAAATTACCAATGATATTCTTGCAGACGATGCAAATCAATTTGGGGCTGCAAATAAAGAAGCTATTCAAATGCTCGTTAGTAATACGTTGGAGATATTACGTAAATTTCATGATCTACAAGACACGCTTAATAAAAGAGAAAAATGGAAAACAGATATTAAATCGCTGTATGCTTTCACAGAAAAATTGAGACCTAATAGTCAATTTTCTGAGGAAATAGAAAAAAGAGAAGATATTCTCGAAGATATGCTGGTTCTAAAACAAGTAGACGCTGAGGAACGAACCGTCGTTATGCCAAAAGGTGTTTATATACCAAACAAATGTCGGATCATACCTAACTTTCAGTCCGATCCCTCAGATACATACCAATTCGATGTGCAAGCAAGTGTTTTTCACAAACAAAAAGCACTTGCTTCAGATGAAACAGTTACATTTGCACAAAAATTAGAAAATGAGAAGATATGTAAATGGTCTGTCACACGTAGCGCTGATAAATGCTTAGCGTATAAAACCGAAAAGAAATTTTTTAGACGCGAAAAAAGCTACATGCAGGAAATTAGCTTCGCACAAATGATCCACGCGGTGAATAGTTTTAAAAACGCTAAGACTTGTACGCTTAACTTTGGTAATTGTTCTGATGCTATCAAGGAAAAGCTTTATCTTTTTGCCCATGCCTATAATGAATTACGTCGTGATAATGGCCCTCAAAAAGGACCTCGAATAATGTGCCATATGAAAAATCCGCCTGATATGGATAAAGATAAAATCGCTAAGGCAAAAGAAGAAATTAAAACTAAATTAAATCTTCATACTGAGGAATTAGCCGATACATCTGAGAAACTAAAAGATGATACAATCAGCCATAAAACAATACGCTCAAGAGGATAATAAACCATGCCAAATAAAAACATAGCCGATTCCTATAATAAGTTGATAGATGCTTTTGGGCTTATTAGTGATAATTTTGAAAAAGGTTTACCAAAATTTACTGAATCCGAGTTTTTAAAGGCCTTTGGAACGGAATTTCAGGGGCAACTTTCCGACGCAGGAAAAAACGTTTTCACGAGTATATTAGAGCAAACTATTCTGAGTCCTGTGCAAAAAAGCAGCCGTGAGGCATTTCAAAAGGATTACGAAGATACAGTAGAGGCACTCATAAAAGATTTTACAAAAACTTTTGATCTGGATACAAGCATAAAAAAGGTTCAACGTGAGTTGCAAGTAAAATTATCTATAACGAAGCAGCAATTGCTGACGAGTTTAAGTCAGGAGTTAAGCGATAAAGGACAAGTATTCTCTCCAGAAGATAAAACTAAACTTGAGACCGTTTTTACCGAATACCTTGATAAAAACTATAATGAATTGAGTAAACATTTAGAAAAGTTTAAAGATTTACCTGCTGTTTATGCTAAATATCAGTCACATTTAGGGCTTACGGCGAAACAAGCTAAATCTGATAAAAATGTAAGTCATACAGTTGATAGGGACCCAACTCTCGAGGAGCTGCTATCTGAACCCAAATCTGAGCCAGTATTTGGTTTAAAAGTTAACAAAGACAATCTTAAGAAACAAATACTGCATGATATAGCTAATGGAAAGAGTATTGAAATCAACGTAAGAGCTCCTGGTAGATCCGCTCTTATCAAGAAGATGGCTGATATTGGCTTTCAAACCAACTCGCCGGGTTTAGCATTGCTTCATATAATCATATTTACCATTTTTGGATTGATATGTGACAACGATGAAAAAAGAGTTGTTACAGCCATAAAGGGGGTCATTGAAGAAAATCAACTTTTTGGTTTAGACCCTAGCAAAATAACACTAAAGATAACTACCCCAACTGCAGACGGAAAAGAGCGTGTTACCAGAGAAGGGCCATTAACAGCAGCACATACCAAGGAATTGCAGTCGAAAGTAGATGAAATTAAAAATAAGTTGCAAGCACATAGCTTGCAAGTACAAAATAAAAAGTCTGGATCGACGACTCCCACTTTAACAGAGTCTGGCTATAATTCAGAAGAAGAACAAAAAGAGGTGTTATACCCAAGACCTCGATTCTAGTTATTCCTTAAACAGCATTGCCGAACTTAATTAAACACTTGAATGGCTAACGCACCGCACCTACTCAAGTGAGGTAAAAAAATGGATTATTTGCTAGGTATATAGGGGACGCTGTTGCGTAAACTATCTAAACGGGGCAAACGATCGCGTAATACTTGTGTTTTATTATCAGGCGTAAAGTTAGTTACTTTTATTTTGTATTTTTCACATTCTAGACTAGCAAACCGCTTAGCTGCATCCAGTCCAGCAAATTGGAGTTTTTTAGCGCCGCGCTCACTCAATAATTTAATCATCCCGCGCACAGTTGTCAGTAATCGTCCCGTTGCATAACTGCCATAATATTTTCCAGCCGCCGTTTTCAGATGTGTGCGATAATCAAAGATTTGATACCCTTGATCGACTTGGATAATCTTAGGCTTGGTCAACGTAGTGCTTCCAGAGGTATCTCCCTCGCTTCCATCTTGTACAGCAACTTCAAAATAACCCCATAAAAGCAATAAATATTGATACGCTTGCTGATTAATATCAGAACTTTGCGTGATTTCAGCCAGCTGGGCGAAGAGCTCATCTAAATCTAAATTGAATTCAACATCATCTTTCATAGGTTAAAACTAACATAAATTAACGTTGACTATGGCACAACTGGCGGGATAGAACTAGCCGCACCACCTGCTGCTGCTCCACCACCACCCAGAGCACCCCCACCTGAACCACCAGTAGGCGCCGCTCCTCCAGAGCTGCCGCCAGAGCTCGCTGATGTTTGTTGAGCCTCTTGCGTAGCATTGGATAATTGTGAGCTAGCTGAAGCACTTTCCTTCGCCGATTGAGTATATTGAGTCATTGCTTGATTCACTTGTGGTACATCTCTTTCGAGTTGACCGCGAATACCTTGTAGCATCGAATCTTCATTACCGCTTTCTGGTTGACCGCCGATCCAACGCAGTACTTTATTTGGCACTTCATAGATCATGGCAAAACAACGATTCATGATAGCCAATACCGCTGAAGTATAAATAGCCATCATAGCTAATTGATAGATAAGATTAAAAATATCCCCGTTATAATCATTTAAAAACTGTACAGCAATAGCAAAGCCACGATTAAATAAAGAAAGAGCAACATAGGATAAAATTATCCCGAAAATTAAACCAAATACCATCAACATCGGTCTTAAAAAAACACTAGCCAGCAACATAACCGACTGCTCTGCCCTCCCTAAAAAGTCATGTCCTTCCGGATGGGTAATCCCCAAGGCGACTAACGGTGCAGCTAAAATTGCCTCTAGCACGACTGCAAACCAGGTAATCGCACCAAAAGTAAACAGGAAAAAAGGAATTAAAGGTACGTAATAGGACAGCACTGCCCCAAGCGTCAAATTAATACCCAACCAAACAAAAAGCAATGGCCCAAGGATTACCATGACTAGCGCATAAAGTAGCTGCAGTACCATCGTGGTTACAGCAAAGCCGATACCAATGACAGGAATCCAACTCAGTGCGCCTCCAACCACGCTTACGCCTATCGGGATAGCTATAATCCAGCCCCATATCTTTTCTACCATCTCTACCAAACCATCTCCAACTGATGCTAAAGCAAAAATAGGATCCAGATTCTGGTCATTGATTTTATTAGATAAATCTTGTGTGAACTCATGTACATGGGGAAATATACCATTCATTATTTTTTTAACTACCCAACCTTGCCAAGCTTCGGATGGATTACCCGGGAAAGTAAGCACTGGCTTAGACCCAGGATTATTATTCGCTGCAGCCTTAGAAATTTCGGCAATGATATATTTATCAATCACACCGTCATCGCTAGGCAAATTATTTTTTAAATTAATTTTAACATTGTCATCAGTGATATCATTAAAACTTCCTTTATCGTAGTTAGGATTAAATTGAGGTATCAATTTATCCTTAATAGCCAATGTTCCTGTATTATTTCTAATACTTTGATTTAAACGTGCCATGTTGTAGTAATAACTTCCGGCCAGTATCCAGCCGGTATCTTTAGCACTTTTGATAAAATCCTTATATTTTTTATTGGCATCGTCATCTAAGGATCGTAAAGCAGGTTTTACGATTGCAAAATAATCATCACCGCTATCGACTAATGCATTGGGAGCAAAGATAGTATCCTCTGCAGATAAATTAATTACAGGAACTGTTTTATCCGCTTTATCTGTGTAAGGAGGAACTAATTTATTGGCCATGGATTTAGCTAGCGTGCCTACATCTAAAGTCATTTGTCGAGCCGCAATGCTGGCACTATCATTGGCGGTCAATTGTGCTGGGTTATAAACTTGGTCATTATCACTCTTCCCAATAAAATCCCAGGAAATGTTTCCGCACATACCTATATATTTTTCGTAAGGTGTTTTAACCAAACCTTCTCTGCCAGGAAATGTTATAAACCCACCCGTATCTCTTGAGTACTTTATCGGTAAGCCGGTGTTTAACCCATCAGGACCTTTCCCAGTCACAGACAGTGAGCTCATAAAATCAGGAACGGGAGCAGGGGGCGTACCAGAAGATGGACTTGTAGCATTTTGACGCATTAGCGCATTTTGCACCACGAGCATGCAAGCTTCTGATTTAAGAATACTTCCTGCTTTATTAATAAGAAAAGTATTATTTGCTTTTCCAGAGGTTGGATCGGGTGCCAGAGATTGTATCGGTTCGACTATGGTCCCATTACGATTCATATAATTTAAAGCAACATTCCAAACCTCATCCGCCGCTCCTATTCCTTGTACAACCACCCACATCACCATGATTTGTATAAAAGAATAACCGCTCGCTTTCGGTAATAATAAACCGATCCCCATAACGGTTCTTAAAGGGACCCATATCGAAGACCATTTCTTACCGAGAAACTCACCTTCATGTGAGGTATTTAAGATCGAAATAAATAAAACATAGGTTAATATGACAGAAGCCATAACTAATATAATGGCATTGAAGGCACCGAACATGGTTCCTAAAATTTGACTTCCAGTTCCATGTAATACCCCATCCACGACACCAAAAATAGTCGCTAAATACGACATCGATAGATCGGTAGTAGGTGGTGTTAAGCTTAAGTTATCTGCTAATAACAAGGATGGAAACAAGCAAAGAAAGCCACTCAATAGAATCTTTTTCATTATTTTTTCTTTCCAATAATAAATTGACTACTTAACCAATCACGAAAATTGCAACCTAAACGACGCTGCTTAATTTGAAAAAGCCAAAAATGATAGCGAAAGATTTGCGTTAAAATAATAACGCTAATAGCAAGGCAAGGAAAAAATGCTCGTAACGCATGGTTATGTAAGAGATAAATACTATAACTGATAATCAGTAAGAAAAGAAAAATCCATATCCACATCAAACGTGTAAATTCTTTACTGCGTTGAATTAAATCGGCTGGAGTTAGCTTAAGACGTAACAGTGCCTCTTCAAAGGACTCCTGTGTCTTAGCCTGATCAGGAATGAAAAACTTTTTAATGAATCCGAAAATCGAACGATTGCTCTTAACCAATTGTCGATAGTCTATCCACTTCGGAACATCAACAGCTGGCTTAATTATTTTTTTTATACCACCAAAAAAACTCACGTATCACCCCGCGGTTTAATGACCTATATTATCCTGACCATATCAAACTTGCAAATTTCGGTTTCTAGACATAAATCAAGTATCATGACTAGCAGAAAATCCCTACCAGCTTGAGATTGAGTTTGATTTCACCTGCATTAAGTTGGATAATCAAGATTCCTTTGCAGCAGTTTATACCCAATTAGAATGGGTATTACAAATAAAACAATACCATACTTATGCCAGATCTCACTCACAAAGGTTCACACCTCTATTGGAAACACTATCAAGATCCCTTGATCTACAGGGTTTTATGCTTTATGGAAAGCGTTGAATCCTGGACCAAGGATGGTGATACGGCGCTTGAAGCTAGCATCGAAGAGCTAGGAAAAGAGCTGGATGACATCGATAAAGTCGATCTAGATAAACTCGCTCAACAAGCCTTGTTTATCCGCTTAGGCAATCATTTAGGTATGTCTCGTACTCTGCGTCTACTCCAGGCCTTAGACACGACACATCCTGGTTCTGCCGCTAAATTACTCATGCATGCTGAGGAAGTCAGCAACGGTCCTGAAGATGAAGCAGGTTTATTTCTGCGTAGAAATATTAGCTTTGAGCGCTTACGGCTACTCGCTAGAGTGTTTTCCCAAGATCGTTTGGACTTAGTTTTAAAAGCATTAGAGGGTGAATAATTATGCTAAAGTCATGGCTTTCTAGATGTTGTTTAATTTTTTTCAGTTGTTACTACCTCGGTCTGACCTTTGCGTATTCTGAGCCAACGAAAAGTGATCCTTTGCAGATCTATCGTGATGAAATCAAACAGTCTGAAGCCAATGCCTCGCAAACGGTTTTGGATGCATTAAAAGCCGCCGATCCGGATAGTTCTTCGCAACAACAAAACCAGCCGGCCCCTGAAGCATCCGCTTCATCAGCAACGCCGACGTCTCGTTCAAATAACGATAAAGCCTTTTCACCTGCTAATAAACCCACAAACCCAGCTAATTCGACCAATAAAAATCCTTGGCTGCAGCCTAATCCTTGGGCAAAGCAACCACCGAATATTTGGGAAAAAAACGCCAAAGTAAACCCTTATTCGAATGCGCCTATTCCGGGACCAACACCATCAGCAAATTTAGCTATTCCTAGTCCACCGAATATTTTTGCGCCCTCACACTCAACCCCTAATACAAACAAACCTCGACCCAATGCTAATTTCTAAGAATTTTTACTTTCAAACTCCCTGAGGATGTTTATGTCTTACTTATCAAAAATAAAAACTTTAAAAAACAGTTTTTTAAGCATTTCCTTAGTCGCAACAAGCTTGTGTACAATGCCTAGTTATGCCGATATAGGACCAGTTCCAACGCCCGATTTTACAACGATCAGTATAAAAAATTTAGTAGCCGGCTATGGCAGTACAGCCATTTCAAGTAATCTCATGAACACCGCGCCGATAGGCGATGATTTAACAATTGCTATTAATAATGCCCAAGCCGCTTATTTGTTATATCCCAGTTCACCCTTGGTTAGTCCATTGACGCAACAATTACTGACTCAATCTGCTAACTTGGACGATAAAAACAATAATATAGTTGCTTTTACTTGGAATCCGAAAACAAAACCTAATCCTAATGTAGAAAAAAATCCTTTACAATCGATAGACATCAATAGCTTGCTCCAACCTCTTAGCTATAATGCTACTGAAGCCGATGAAGCTAAAAATGTGATTAATGCCTTAAATACTTCGCTAACACCCATCAACACCGTCAACTTCAATCAACTGGTTGCTAATCTAAATGGGGATAAGAAGAATAATCTAAGAATTAAACTGAATGAAAAACCCATACAAGAATATCTCGCGAGCTTACGCAGTTATTTAGCCATACAAAGTGTCGCGCTAAGTAATCTTAATCAACTGTATGCAGAACGACAACCCATCGATCCTAGCAAAGCCGATCCTGCCGTGCAACCTGCATTGGCAGCATTAAGTCATCAAACATCGGGTCCCGTCAGTCTATTAAAATTAGAAAATTTTATGGCAACACGCCGAATTCTCGATAAAAACTGGTATAAAAATGATTTGATTCATGAAAATCCAGCAACCTTGCAACGACAACAAGTCGAATTATTAGCCGAAAACTTAGCAGAGAGCTATCAAACACGGATGACATTAGAGCGTTTACTCGCTACTATGTCGGTCTTAGTATTAGAACTCAATAACCAAGGAAGAGCTCAACTGATACAGCAAGCACAAAACATTAATAACCCATCATCAGGATAATTTTCTCTTATAAACTACATGGACCTTAACAACAGCACAGGTTCTTTATTAGAACAGATCGATTCTCCAACACAGTTGCGTGAACTCATGCCTACGCAACTGCCACAATTAGCAACTGAGCTCAGAGCGTTTCTTATTCAAACGCTGGATCAATGTGGAGGTCACTTTGCCGCTAATTTAGGAACAGTGGAATTAACCATTGCTTTGCATTATGTGTTTAATACGCCGCATGATCATATTATTTGGGATGTCGGTCATCAGGCCTACGCACATAAAATTCTTACTGGTCGCCGCGAACAACTTGGTAGTATTCGAAAAACTCATGGTTTAGCGCCCTTTCCTTCCCGCGAAGAAAGTTCATTTGATAGTTTTGGTGTCGGTCATTCAAGCACTTCTATTAGTGCAGCATTAGGATTTAGTGTCGCTGTTAAAAAAAATAACACCGGCCAAAAAGCGATAGCGGTTATAGGCGATGGTGCGATGACTGCAGGTATGGCCTTTGAAGCTTTAAATCATGCAGGCGATATCCATGCGGATCTTTTAGTCGTACTCAATGATAATGACATGTCGATTTCTAATAATGTCGGCGCCTTATCTAATTATTTTGCACGCATATTATCCAGTAAACTTTACTCTAGTGTCAGAGAAGGCAGCAAAAGAATTTTAGAATCTATTCCTAGTGTGCGTAAACTCGCTAAACGTACCGAAGAACATGTCAAAGGCATGTTAGTACCCGGTACTTTATTTGAAGAATTAGGTTTTAATTATATTGGTCCGATTGACGGTCATGATCTACCTTTATTGTTAAATACACTCAGCAATTTAAGTCAATTATCCGGCCCGCAACTGGTTCATGTCATTACTACCAAGGGCAAAGGTTTTCCGGCTGCCGAACAAAACCCAATTGCTTATCACGCAGTCAATCCGCATTTTTTAGCGCCGGTATTACCCACCACTGCGAATAAACCCAAACCTAAGACCTACGCGAATATTTTTGGGCAATGGATTTGCGATATGGCAGCTATCGATGAACGCCTAATCGCGATTACACCGGCGATGCGTGAAGGATCGGATCTAATAGAATTTTCCGAACGTTATCCGGATCGTTACTTTGACGTTGGCATCGCGGAACAACATGCCGTCACTTTCGCAGCAGGTTTAGCCTGCGCAGGTCAAAAGCCGGTAGTCGCTATTTATTCTACCTTTTTGCAACGTGCTTACGATCAACTCATACATGATGTTGCTCTACAGAATCTACCGGTATTATTTGCCTTGGATAGGGCCGGAATCGTAGGAGGAGATGGTGCAACCCACCATGGCTGCTTTGATTTATCTTATCTGCGTTGTATTCCGAATCTAACTATCATGACGCCGAGTAATGAAAATGAATTAAGACAAATGCTCTACACCGGTTTTCAATTAAGCACTCCTTGTGCGATACGCTATCCGCGCGGCGCCGGGAGCGGCGGTTTAGTTGAACAAGCAATGTCATGTATACCTATCGGTAAAGCAGAAATCTGTCGCAAGGGACTATCGATAGCCTTGTTGGCCTTTGGCTCTATGCTACATCCTGCTCTAACGGTCGGCGAGTCATTGGATGCAACTGTGGTTAATATGCGCTTCGTCAAACCTTTAGACGAAAAGTTGTTGCGTAATCTGGCAAAAACACATGGCTTATTGGTCAGCTTAGAAGAAAATGTTAAGGTAGGTGGTGCAGGGTCAGCGGTGAGTGAGTTTCTGCATCAACAAGGCATTCCTTGTGATGTATTGATCTTAGGACTTCCGGATCGATTTATTGAACATGGTGACCCAAATACATTGCTTGCAGAAGCAGGTTTAGATGCTGCCACTATTTTGTCTGCTATTGAACAACGACTAGCACTATCACTTACTTTTTAGTACAGTGAGCACATTTTCTGGGCTTTTGTTGAGTTTGTTGCGTAAAGCACACTGAGACTTTTTTATATTTATGATTTCTAAGCTTTTAAGTAAATTTATCCCAAGCCGCAATCAGCGCGTACTAAAACAATTTGAAAACACCGTTGTTGCGATAAATGCGCTAGAACCTAGTATGCAAAGTTTATCTGATGCGCAATTGCAAGCAAAAA
Organism: Pseudomonadota bacterium; assembly: GCA_039797585.1. Lineage (GTDB taxonomy): Bacteria > Pseudomonadota > Gammaproteobacteria > Diplorickettsiales > Diplorickettsiaceae > Aquirickettsiella. Next base: position 25,416 of record JBDKHQ010000111.1, read on the forward strand.
CATCAGAATTCAAAGCCCGCTTACAAGATGGCTGCTCTTTAGATGAATTGTTAATAGAAGCTTTTGCTGTAGTGCGTGAAGCAAGTACGCGTGTGTTAGGTTTGCGTCATTTCGATGTACAATTAATTGGTGGAATGGTTTTACATAGTGGCAAAATTGCTGAAATGCGTACTGGTGAAGGTAAAACATTAGTCGCTACCTTACCTGCTTATCTGAATGCACTAAGCGGTTTAGGTGTACACATCGTTACTGTCAACGATTACTTAGCCAAACGCGACGCAGAATGGATGAAACCAGTCTATGCTTTTTTAGGCTTAAGTACGGGTGTAATTGTTTCTGATCTCCCACTTCCCCAACGACAAGCGTCTTACGCAGCAGATATTACTTACGGTACCAATAATGAATTTGGCTTTGATTATCTACGCGATAATATGGCTTTCTCATTGGCAGAAAAATCACAACGTATTTTAAATTTTGCCATTGTCGATGAGGTTGATTCTATCTTGATAGATGAAGCACGTACTCCCTTAATTATTTCTGGTGCCAGTGAAGAAAGCTCGGAACTTTATATCAAGATCAATCAAATTATACCTAAACTGGTTTTAAGAAAAGAAGAGGACGGTCCCGGCGATTTTTATCTTGATGAAAAAGCCAAGCAAGCCTATTTAACCGAAGAAGGACATCAAAAACTAGAGGAGTTATTAGTCAAGCAAGGCTTATTAAATCCAGGCGAAAACTTATATCATCTGACTAATATTGGTTTGATGCACCATGTTTATGCGGCATTACGTGCGCATTATTTATTCCAACGTGACATCGATTATATTGTACAAAATAATCAAGTTATTATCGTTGATGAACATACTGGTCGTTTAATGTCGGGTCGGCGCTGGTCGGATGGTTTACATCAAGCGGTTGAAGCTAAAGAAAAAGCCAACATTCAAAACGAAAATCAAACCTTAGCTTCGATTACCTTTCAGAATTACTTTCGCCTCTACCATAAACTGGCGGGAATGACTGGCACCGCCGATACCGAAGCGTATGAATTCCAGCAAATTTACAATTTAGAAGTCGTCGTTATTCCCACGCATTTACCGGTTTCACGTCATGATTTAGCCGATCAAATTTATTTGACCAAAGATGAGAAATTTACCGCCATCATCGACGATATTAAAGCTTGTCAGGCACGTAAGCAGCCGATATTAGTCGGTACCGCATCGATAGAAACATCGGAATATTTATCGCAACTGCTGGAAAAAGAAAACATTCCCCATCAAGTCCTTAACGCTAAGTTTCACGAAAAAGAAGCACAAATTATCGCTGAAGCCGGTCGTCCTGGCACAGTAACCATTGCCACGAATATGGCGGGTCGAGGAACCGATATTGTCTTAGGTGGTAATTTAAAAGCCGAACTCGCTGCTTTGCCAAGTGATAGCTCTGCAGAAGAAATTGCACAACATAAACTAAACTGGCAAAAAAAACATGATGAAGTGATTGCCGCCGGTGGTTTACATATCATCGGTAGCGAGCGACATGAATCACGACGTATCGACAATCAATTACGCGGCCGTTCAGGTCGGCAAGGGGATCCGGGCTCCTCGCGTTTTTACTTATCCCTGCAAGATAATTTAATGCGGATTTTTGCTTCAGATCGAGTCGCCATGATTATGCAAAAAATTGGAATGCAGCCTGGCGAAGCGATCGAACATCGCTGGATAACACGCGCGATAGAAAATGCACAACGTAAAGTAGAAGGCCGTAATTTTGATGTGCGCAAACAATTATTAGAGTTTGATAATGTCGCTAATGAACAACGTAAAGTGATTTACGAGCAACGTAACGAATTATTGGCTACAGAAGATATTTCACCTGTCATCAATAATTTATGGACTGATGTTATCTATAACGCTATTGAACATTTTATTCCTCCACAAAGCTTAGAAGAGCAATGGGATATACCCGGCTTAAAAAATGAATTTAAGCAAAATTTTTGTTTAGATTTACCGATAGACACATGGCTAGAAGATCCTAATTGTCTTGAAGAAAATCTCCGTGAAAAAATATTACTCGCCGCTCAAAATGCTTATACAGAAAAGGAAAAATTGTTCGGCTCACCGACGCTGCGCCAAATTGAAAAAACCTTAATGCTACAAACACTTGATACTTTATGGAAAGATCATTTAGCCGCTATGGATCATTTACGCCAAGGGATACATTTGCGTGGCTATGCACAAAAAAATCCGAAACAAGAATACAAACGCGAGTCCTTCCTATTATTTGCTGAGCTTTTAGATCAGTTAAAATATCAAGTTATTAGTTTGCTGAGCTGTCTACAAATCACAACTCCAGAAGATGCCGAACGTTTAGAAGAACAACGACGCCAACAAATGCCACAGTTACTCGATTTTCAACATCAAGCCTTATTAGCGGCTGATGGCGAATCATTAACTAACGAAACTGCAACCGCTCGTCTTAGTACACAACGAAATTCTAATAAAACGGGACGCAATGATCCTTGCCCTTGCGACTCTGGAAAAAAATATAAACATTGCCATGGTCAGATTAATTAATTTTTACAAAATTTAATCAAATAAATATGTCACAAATTATTATAAAAACTCCGGTAGAAATTGAGAAAATGCGCATTGTTGGTCGCTTAGCGGCAGAAGTTTTAGAAATGATTGCGTCGCATGTGAAAGTGGGTATTACCACTAATCAACTCGATAAAATCTGTCATGATTATATCGTCAATCAACAGCAGGCCATTCCTGCTCCCTTAAATTATCGTGGTTTTCCGAAATCAATTTGCACGTCTATCAATCATCAGGTCTGCCATGGCATTCCTAGCGATCGTGTATTAAAAGATGGTGATCTGATTAATATTGACGTTACTGTTATTAAAGAGGGTTACCATGGTGATACTAGTAAAATGTTTTTTGTCGGTAAACCTTCGATATTAGCGCAGCGTTTATCAAGAATTACTCAAGAATGTTTGTATAAATCCATACGCTTGGTCAAGCCTGGCACCTACTTGGGTGATATTGGCGCATGTATACAACAGTATGCCGAAGCTGAAGGATTTTCTGTAGTACGTGAATATTGCGGTCATGGTATCGGTCGACTCTTCCATGAAGACCTACAAGTATTACACTATGGTCGAACCGGTACTGGGGTCCAGTTAGTCCCTGGCATGACTTTCACCATAGAGCCTATGATCAATGCTGGTAAACGTTTTACTAAACTCATGCCTGACCAATGGACAGTCGTAACCAAGGATCATAGCCTATCGGCACAATGGGAACATACACTACTGGTCACTGAATCTGGATATGAAGTATTGACTAAGCGCACTGAAGAACAAGACCTTATCTAAGTAAAAAACAATCCAATCTATCAATCCACCACGGCCGTTGATATAATTTCGCCTTGCACCATTTTTGTAAAATCAGACCACTGTTCTACTCTAAACGCCCTGATATCTCTGATAGATCTTGGTAACCACGCTAATGACTTTAGTTTCATAATCGCTGCAAATAAATTAGACATATCTTCATTCGAATTGACATAGAGACTTCCCTGAACCCAAGTAAATCCAAAGGTACCGAGTGTGTGAGCTATATCATTATAAGCCTGTGACACGCCTTTTGGATGATACTTATTAGTCTCCGACACGACTAAATCAAATGCTATCGCATACATGCAAATTATTCTCCTGCGGATCTCGTAAAATACTCGCAAACGGATATTCTAGTTCTTCTTTCGTTTCAAGCACATGAATCTTCATCAATAAGTCGCCTTGCTCTGTTTTTCGACTCATACCCATCACTTGATAAACAGGTCCAAAACGACCAAATCGACGAAAAGCATTGGTAATCTGATTGGCCATTACTTGATCGAAGCTGTGATTTTTCTGATAAATCATTAACAACCCTCACTTTAAGCTAAACAAAACACGAAATAACAGTATAATCTTTATCTACATGAATAAGAAGGCAAAAACAGCATAGATCATTTTACTAGCTTGATTTCAATACCCTATGCCTCTATAGTCGTTAATTCTGCGTATTTTAATAAAAAAAGCGTCAAAAAATAAAGATAATAATATGTTAAAACGCTTAATTTGCTATGTATTTCTACTCTGTCTTATTGCTGTGAGTGGAGTAAGCGTCTTTTTTTATAATGAAAACAGCACTCGCCTAACGCCTCCATTAGTAGTTGAAGCTATACCTGCACACTTAGAACCTTGGCAGAAAACGATTGAGGCGCTAGGAAGTCTATCTGCCAGCCAAGGCACTGTCATTAAAGCGGAAACCTCTGGCCGCATTAGCGGCATTTTTTTCCGTTCCGGCGATAATGTTAAAGCTGGCGCTCCTTTGCTGCAGCTTAATCCGGATATTTTAAAAGCTCAATTAGATGCCGCTAAAGCGCAAACACAATTAAGTAAAGCTGATTATGAACGTGGTTTAACGCTTTATAAAAAAAAGGTATTTGCAAAAGCAGACCTTGATAAAGTTTTGGCAAATTACCAAGTGGATCTAGCTAAACAAGCGCAAAATCAAGCCAGTTTCGATCAAACACTCATACGTGCGCCGTTCAGTGGGCGATTAGGCCTACGTGCGGTCAATCTAGGAGATATTATTGATCCGAGTAAGCCCATTACCAACTTGGAGGTCATTAACCCCTTATTGGTAGAGTTTAATATACCGGGAACAGAAGCAAGCAAAATAACGCTTGGCAGTAAAATATTGATTCACGCGAGTGCTTACCCAAATAAGACATTTGTTGGCACTATTTATGCGGTTGATTCACACATCGATAATGACACACGCAGTTTAGCTGTACGCGCAAGCCTTAATAATGCGGAGCAAGTATTACTTCCTGGTGCTTTTGTTGATATTCAAATAGAAGTCGGTACACCACAAACCTTGATTATCGTCCCAGAAACCGCAGTCAATACCAATAATAACGGCAGCTTTGTGTATCGCATCATGCATCATAAAGCGATTAAAACATTCGTCAGTATCCGTTTTCATGAGGATGGAAAAATAGGGTTATTGAGCAGTGATATTCATCCCGGAGATCAAATTATTAGCGTGGGTGGTTTCAAAGTACAAGAAAATTCAGTCGTGATAGTTGAGAAATAAACTGATGCAATTCACTGAACTGTGTATCCGCAAACCGGTATTAAGTATTGTTTTAAGCTTGTTCATTTTGTTAGTCGGCGTTAAAGCATTTTTATCATTACCGATACGGTTATATCCTTCCATATCCCCTTCTGTCATTCACATAGAAACCACTTATCCGGGCGCGCCCGCGCAATTAATGGAAAGTTTCGTTACTACCCCTCTAGAAAATGCTTTGGGCGGTATTGAGGGGATCGATCTTATGCATTCTTCAAGCAAACAAAGTACTAGCCAGATCACTTTACAATTTAAGCTCGGTTATGATCTAACTAAAGCCATGACCAATGTCAGTAATGCGATTGCTTCTGTACGCAAACAATTACCTAAAGCAGTTTTAGATCCGGTTATTAATACTAAAGATCCGGATGCAGATCCAACGCTATTCATTTCATTTGCTAGTAATACGCTGAGTCCTCCTGCTATTACTGATTACCTAATTCGAGTTATCCAACCACAATTACAAACTATTCCTGGAGTTAGCCAAGCACAAGTATTTGGTGATAACCACTATGCTTTACGAATTTGGCTTGATCCGATAAAAATGGCTGCTCACCAAATAACTGCTAGCGATATTATGACAGCTTTACAGCAAAATAATATTCAATCGGCTTCAGGGTCACTGATTACTCCTAATCAAATCATTAATATCAATACCAATACCGATATACATACAGCAGCTGAATTAAATCATTTAGTTATTCGCAAACAAAACAATTATTTAGTGCGCTTATCCGACGTCGGAGTGGCGGTTCTCGGTGTAGAGTCGGACGAAAGCAGTGCTACTGTTAATGGGAATAAAAAATCAGTCATTATAGGTATCGTGCCTCTTAGCACCGCAAATCCCTTAGACGTTTCCAAAGCGGTAATAGCGCTGTTACCCGAATTAGAAAAAGCCGCTCCAATGGATATAAAAATTCATTTAGTTTGGAATGCTGCAAAATTTATCGCTGCATCCTTACATGATGTAAAAAAAACTATTTTTGAAGCCTGCTTATTTGTATTTACCATCATCTTTTTATTCTTAGCTAATTTTCGTGCGGGTTTAATCCCCTTTGTCACTATTCCTTTATCATTAATGGGCGTGTGCGCCGCTATGCTGGCCTTAGGTTATACATTAAATGTATTAACGTTTTTAGCCTGGGTGTTGGGTATTGGTTTAGTCGTCGATGATGCGATTGTAGTGTTAGAAAATATTCACCGCCATATCGGTTTAGGCAAAACGCCGGAAAACGCGGCCATTATCGGCACTAAAGAAATTGGCTTTGCCATCATTGCCATGACATTAACTTTAGCGGCTGTTTATACGCCGATTGGTTTTATCAGCGATATGACCGGTTTATTATTTCGTGAATTTGCTTTCACTTTGGCCTCAGCCGTCATTATTTCAGGTTTTATTGCCTTAACGCTTTCTCCGATGATGTGCGCTAAGCTTTTAAAACATGAACAGCAAGCTTCTCGCTTTAGCCTAAAAGTCGATCTTTTTTTTCATACAACGATAACTGCTTATAAAAAATATTTACTTTTGGCAATAACCCATCGAAAAACCATATTAGGTATCGGCCTAATAATTTATTTTGTGTGTTTTGGATTATTTAAAATCTTACCTAGTGAGTTAGCTCCACAAGAAGATCAAGGCCTTATCATCAGTGCAGCAACTGGACCTACATCGGCTAATCTAGCTTATATGGAAAAGTATATGGCTAAAATTCAGGCAATCTATAAATCCACACCCGAGATAGATATTTATATTACTTTAATAGGAATGCCTATCACCAATAACGCACTCTCCTTTTTAATTTTAAAACCTTGGCAGGAACGAAATAAAACAACTACCGATATTATTCAAACTTTATTTAAGCGTTTTTTGGGAATTACTGGTCTACAAGCATTCCCATTTAACCCGCATGCCTTGCCAGGGGCAACTGGGCATGCCCCTTTGATGTTTGTTCTTAAAAGCACTGATAGTTATGACACCTTGAATCAACTAAGTAAAAAATTACTGTTAGCCATTACACAAAATAACCCGCATATTTTAGGCCTACAATCCGATCTGAAAATTGATGCTAATCAAATCCAAATTAATATTGATAGAGATAAAGCTAATTCATTAGGCATTGCTATGAGTGATATAGCGAATAGTTTGAATAGTCTGATTGGTGCGCCACAAGCAAGCCTAGTTAATTGGGATGGTCGTAGTTATCAAGTAATTCCTCAACTAAATCGAAATTATATGACGACTGACCAACAGCTGAAACTCATTAATGTGCGTGGACAAAATAACAAACTGATTCCTTTAGCTAATTTCGTCAATATTCAAAACTCATTTACGCCTTTAAGTCTCAATCATTTTCAGCAATTACGTGCTGTTACGTTTAGTGCTAATCTTACTCCTGGTTATACTATTGGAGATGCTGTTAATTATTTAACACAATTGACGGATAAAATTCTTCCTCATAACGTGCAAATTGATTTTACAGGAGAAACACGTCAATTCATGCAAGCCGGGAATAGTATGCAACAAACCTTTTTGTTTGCGCTGTTATTTATTTTTCTGGTTCTTGCTGCTCAATTTGAAAGTTTTCGTGCGCCTTTTATTATCCTTATTGCTGTACCTTTATCTTTAACCGGAGCATTATTGGCACTATATTGTGTAGGCGGAAGTTTAAATATTTACACCCAAATTGGATTAATTACTTTAATTGGGCTGATTACTAAACATGGTATCTTAATTGTAGAATTTGCCAGACAATTACAAAAAAATCTGCATATTTCTGTACAAGAAGCTGTCATCGAAGCCGCTGCATTACGTTTACGTCCTATTTTCATGACCACAGCAACTATGTTGTTAGCAGCCGTTCCACTGGCATTGGCCAATGGTCCAGGGGCTCATGCGCGCAACCAATTGGGTTGGGTTATTTTAGGAGGAATGTCAATCGGTACACTTTTTACCTTATTTATTTTGCCAGTCGTCTATACTTTGATTTATCATTCTAAACTAAGTCCGGATAAAATTATTGAACAAGAAGATAAAACTGCAACTATCATCGCAAGCGAGTAATTATTTTTATCTAAATCAACTGAGTTTTTCATCCATGACGCCATTAAAAAAGATTATCGAAAAAGCTTACCAACATATAAATGAGATTAATGCTGAAACGATTGACGACTCAAGTAAATCAGCAATTTTAGAAGCTATTGAATTACTCGATAAGGGAAAACTACGCGTTGCTGAAAAAATAAACGGTCACTGGGTAGTTCATGAATGGTTAAAACAAGCGATATTATTATCCTTCCGAATCCATACCAATAAATTGTTTGATGCGGGTTATACGCATTACTTTGACAAGATCCCATTAAAGTTTGCTCACTATAATACAACAGATTTTGAAAGAGATGGTTCACCACGCATTGTCCCCAACGCTTGTATTCGCCAAGGTTCTTATATAGCTAAAAACACAATATTTATGCCTTCATTCGTTAACATAGGCGCGTATATTGACGAAGGGACTATGATAGATACTTGGGCCACGGTAGGTTCCTGTGCACAAATTGGTAAAAATGTGCATTTATCTGGCGGTGTGGGGATTGGTGGTGTACTGGAGCCGCTACAAGCCAGACCGACTATTATTGAAGATAATTGTTTTATTGGTGCGCGTTCGGAAGTGGTAGAAGGGGTCGTGGTTGAAGAGAATAGTGTCATTGGCATGGGGGTTTTTATAGGCAGTAATACGCCTATTTATAATCGCAACACAGATGAAGTTATCTATGGTCGCGTTCCTGCAGGTTCGGTAGTTCTCTCAGGGAGTCTGCCCTCTAAAACTGGACATTGCCATCTCAATTGTGCGGTTATTATCAAACAAATTGACGACCGAACTCGAGCCAAAGTTGCGATTAATGAATTACTTAGAGATAGTTAATTTAATTGCAGACATCAAATAACTAGCCTACTATTATATTATCGTTGGGTCTAATTTTTTAAGGATTTTCCTATGCGCAAAAAATCTATTATTACAGCTATTTTATTAAGCAGCTTATTAACAACCTCTACTATCATGGCGATGAGCTCAAGCAACCATATAGCTTGTGTAAAAACCAACGAACAAGAGATTGCGGCACTCTTTGATCGCTGGAACACTTCTCTTAAAAGCAGAAATCCTGTTAAAGTAAATGCTAATTACACTGATAACGCGATATTATTGGCAACAATATCTAACAAACCCAGAGTGAATAGCGCCGAGCGGATTGCTTATTTTAAAGACTTTTTAAGTAAACATCCGGTGGGTAAAATCGATTCCCGCACCATAAAGATAGGATGTAACAAAGCCATCGATACGGGTTTATATACATTTACTTTGAACGATGGAAAAAAGGTTCATGCACGTTACACTTTCACTTATCGCTGGGATGGGCACAAATGGCTGATTTCATCTCATCATTCCTCTGTGTTACCAGAAAATGCAGAGTAAACAATTTTAAATAAGCATGAAACGACAACAAAACACTCCAGCACATGGAGTGTTTTTATTTAAACAGTTGGTGCCGAAAGCCGGACTCGAACCGGCACAGCTTGCGCCACCGCCCCCTCAAGACGGCGTGTCTACCAATTCCACCATTTCGGCAACGATACGAATAATATTAAGAAAATTCAGACGGTAGAGGATAAGATTGTTGATGGTCGAAGTTTGATTTTCCTGTATTCTTATTTAAAGATAAATTTTTCTTCTCAGCACCATTAGTTTTATTAACTGTAGGTAGTTGCTGAGCCATGCTAGCTAAATTTTGAATGGGATCGCGTCTAGTCGTATGGCCAGCTAAATAGCCTAAACTAAGACTCGTAACAAAAAACAATAATGCGAGTAGACCGGTTAATTTAAGTAAAAATGAACCTGATCCTTGGCTGCCAAAGACTGTCTGTGAAGCAGCGCTTCCAAAAGTCGCGCCTAATTCGGCACCTTTACCTTGTTGTATTAGCACCAAAGCAATCAATGCTATCGAAATAATAACGTGCATTAAAACTAAAAACTGCTGTAACATAAATCTTAAAAGTATGAGGTTATATAAGAGTACTAAAAATTAAATTTTATGACCTGCTATTGAAGCAAGTATTCCATAAATACGCAAAAACTCCATGGCATCTAATGATGCTCCGCCAATCAAGCCACCGTCAATATCTGGCATCCGAAACAAAGCCTCAGCATTGCTGGCTTTAACGCTGCCACCATACAGGATAGGTAATTCTTGTGCAAGATCCGAGCCCAAAAATTTAATTTGCTCACGCAAAAATTGGTGTACTTCTTGGGCTTGCTCAGGTTGAGCTGATATCCCCGTACCAATAGCCCAAACAGGCTCGTAGGCAATAATGGCAGTTTTTAATCTATCACTACCATAATCTAATACTTTTTCTAATTGAGTCCGCAATACGGTATTAGTTAGCTTTGCTTGACGTTCAGCTAAGGTCTCACCCACACAAAGGATAGGTGCAAGACCCGATTTTATCGCTAAATCAAATTTTTTTGCGATTTGCGCATCCGTTTCTCCATACAAATGTCGCCGCTCTGAATGGCCTAACAAAACATATCGGGAGCCAAATTCATACAACATTAGCGCTGATATCTCACCCGTGTATGGCCCCTCTTGCTCAGCAGCCATATTCTGACCACCCCATTGCAGCTGCGTGTTTTTTAGCAAAATCTGTGTTTGCTCAAGAAAAACGTAAGGAGGACAAACTATCATATTTACATTAGATTGATCTTTTTTCTCAGAATCTTTAATGTTATTTAATAATTCCGCAACAGAAGTTTTACTACCGTGCATCTTCCAATTGCCGATGAGATATTGCTTGCGCATGACGAGATTCCTCTTACATACTCACTGTCAAATAATTAGCCTTTAGTCTAGCATACTCAGGACTAAGCAGATCACTGCTTTCACTAAGAGAAATATCATCCTGCTTTTGGATGACATTTCGAAAACTAGCACTGTTGAAAAAATGGCAATGCGTTCTTACCTGCTTAAAGAATCTAATTATTTTATTACTAGGAAAAAAACGATCGTCTAATCGTTGTTTTAAATCTTTTAATAAAACAAGTTCCTGAGGTTGCAATCTGCAAAACTCAAACAAATAAGAAAAAAATTCTTGCATTAATGTTCGTCTATCGCCATTAGATAGATTTAAATCGTTGATTAATAACAAGGGGAAATTATCTAAGATAATTTCTATTTGTCGGATAGTAAGCTCAGAAAATATTTTCGTACACCATCGCTTAAAGAAATTGAAAGCTTCGCTTAAATCCTGCTGAGAGGAGCTAAGTCTAAATCGTTTAAAAAAAATATAACGTAAAATGATTATATAACCTTTCGTTTCATTTTCTAACAGAATAGAGGACAACTTTTCATCATTGATTTTTTCCAATAAACTATCTAGCAACTGAGTATAATGATTGATTTTAAATTGATTTGAATTTTCACGCTCAAACACTATCTGTAACCATGTCCCTAAAACACACCAAATGAAACTAAAATCATTAGGCCGTGTCTGGAAAGCTAATGTTTCTAAAGCAAAATTTGTGGTTTTATCAATTACTTTTTTACAAATAGCACTTAAATAAATAACTTGGCTGGGATGTAATGTTTCATACGCAATGACATACATAAGTTTATGAATAATATGAAAACCTGTATTTTCGCTATTCAAACTTAATTTTGTCATCGTAAGCGCGCTGGCCTTATCAAAAAAAAACTCTATGCTTGCAGCCAGCGCCATCATTCTTTTGCTATTTTTATCCGAACTAACAAAATCATTTAACGTAAATTTTATTAACTCATTTAATATATAACAGGACCAAGCCATTTGGTTCATCTTATTATCCAAGAATATCTGATCGATAGTAGCGAATTCTGCTCGCGACATTAATACGTGCAATAATTCAAGTAAACGCTGGCTTTGATCGATCGTTAAACTCTTATTTTTTACAAAAATAAGCATAAACATCGGGATCACTGAAAGTTCAAGTGCATTTTTACTTAAGAAGAATTTTTGTATCCAGCTTAGGCGTACCTGTTTGAGGTATGACTTAACAATTTCTGGATCGGGAATACACAGACAATAGCCTTTTTTAAAAAGCAAATCGATTAATATTTTCCGTGTCCCTTTTTGATTGTCTAATCGACTTAGCAACATAACGCTCCTTGTTATTTTCTTTAGCCCATACTAACTGAGGAAGGCGCTTTTTGCATTATTGCATCAAAAAATCAAATAACATTAATTAGATAGCATTAATTTCTTAATGATAGAGAGTTGGCTTCCAAGCCATTAGCTTTCAGTTCAGTTTGGCGGAATGTAAATAAACTTAAACTTGAATTGACTAATGCCTCGATAGAGGATAAAGAAGTAGAATTACGAACAGGAATGTTACCTGCTGAAGAGACTATGGTAGTAAACACTCCAATTGGAGGTGTAGAAATTTCACTTTCACTAGTATCATTAGATAAACCTAAGGTTTTGTTTGATTTTCCATTGAAAAAATCGTGTAGACTGATAATTTTTTGTTTGACTCGAGAAGAAAAAGTAACTTCAGATTTTTCTTCAATTTCCGCCTCACTCCATTCTATGGTTGTAGGGTTGTTTTTATCTGCTTTAGCAAAACCGATACTACTTATCCCAACAAATGTAACAATCGCTACGATTGCTGCAGCAATGGTTCCTATTGGTGGTGTGATAAAAACTCCAAGTATCAACCCTGTCCCTATCGCAGTGATCGCCGCAAAAACTGTCCATTTACACCAATCAATTAAAAAACGAAGTATATGGCGGTTCTGAGATTTATGCTCCTTAATTATAACAGATTTAGATTTATGCAATTTTTGTTCTGCTTCTAAATAAGCCTCAAGCTTTATATTATTTGCATCTTGTTTAAAGCAATCACGATAAGCATGTTGATTACCATGTTTATCTGTCCAAAAAAAATAACACATCCCTCCTTGTATTTTCAAATCTATAGCCAATGTCGAAAGTGCTTCTAAAAACTGAGCTTTATTAATTTCTGGCTGTTCATTCGTTTGCGCTTTTTTAATTTCCTTAATTAACCGATCTTTTTCGTCCTCAAAAAATTTAAAGAAATCGTAGCTTGTTTTTTTTTCTCCTTTTTTATAAATAATAATGAAGCCATGATCGGCAAGATTAATAGTATCTCCTTCTAATTCATTCAAACGTGGAATATGTTTTGTAAAAAATGCGTTTTGAATTTCAGCGAAAAACCCATGTACATGCGTACTATTCGCTGCACCTATAATGCGAATATTTTGGTTAGCCTCATTACGCGAAGTTTTTTCATTTTGCGGACCTAAAAAGATCTTATAATTGTTTGGCTTTAAAAAATGTACTTTATCGTTTTCGTCCTTGAAAGGGACTAAAATAGATGTATCGCTGGTATCAAGTTTGTTATTTTTCAACCAATTCTGGGCTGCTTCTATATTAGGGAAAATGCTAAGTTCTCTAACATCAGTATCGTATATTGATGGGGCTATATCAGGCATAAAAAACCTTATTTTTTTATTATTTTTAATTGCAACAGAATACAAAAAAATATAAAAATTATCAATCGATAAAAATTAATTTTAAATAAACTAATTAAAAAAATAGTTGGTTATTTGACAAATAAGCAGAAAATATCAAAAAAAATTAACGAATTTTTTTTATTTATTTGGTGTGTTGTGTTTATGCCAGTGTAATTTTGTACGTAATGTTTCAAAATAATTATAATCTAAAGGATGAATTAAGCGCAGTGCTTTAGCATTTTTTTGAATACTAATATTGGCGCCAACCGGCACTGAAATGCGTTCTTGACCATCACAGCTTAACCAAGGTGCGGCAGTACTATGAGTATCAATATGAATCACAATGCGACTTTCTGCCGAAACGACGATAGGTCTTGCGCTTAACGTATGCGGAAACATCGGGACAAGTACGATAGCATCGAGTTGTGGGTATAAAATCGGACCTCCGCCAGATAAAGCATAAGCAGTGGATCCGGTTGGTGTCGCCACTATTAACCCATCGGCTTGTTGAGCACAGACAAATTGGTCATCAATCATGATAGAAAATTCGATCATACGCGCGACATTGCCTGGCATTAATACCACTTCGTTCAAAGCTATACCCGCTTGTTTATCTAATTGCATGCCTATGGTGGCATTTAATAGAAAACGCTGCTCTTCTTGATAACTTCCTTCTAATACTTCACCTATTTTCTTTTCTAAATCTTGAGGATGAATATCGGTAAGAAAACCAAGACGACCGCGATTGACACCTAACACCGGTGTATTATGTTTTACGGCACTATGGGCTGCATTGATTAGACTCCCATCACCGCCTACCACAATCAGCAGATCAACCTTTTGTGCTAATTGATCACGTGTGCAAGAAGTAAATTGGCGATTTTTAAAACAATGTGCCGTTCCTTCTTCGACCAATACTTCATAGTGATGAGATTGCAAATAGTCTAAGACAGCAATCAGAGTATCACTGACATCTTTCATTCCTTGTCTACCGATCAATCCGATAGTTGTAAAAATTTTGCTCATAACTTTTATTTCATACGTTAAAGATTGGCAATATCCTGTTCGAAACTATTAGGCTAGTCAACAGGATATATGTAGTATATTAGTCTTGATTAGGTTTTTTGGTTAAATGTTTATATCGCTAGAACCCATACTCTTGAATCCAAGCAATCGAGTCTCCATAATTTATGCATGTGCCTCTATTCTAATATAGAGTAGCTATCTTTTTCTTTAAAATATGGGAGTCCTGTCAGAAATGGCTGAAAAAGAACCATCTAAAAAATCCACTTGGGAAAAGCTCAATATTGCAGCAAAGCAAGATTCTTCTACTGCTAACGAGAAAAAAGCTCCTCCTGCAGAAAAGGAAGAACTAGAGCAAGAGAAACAATTAACCCATCCCTCTTATGAAACACTAGAAGCTCAGCTACTAGAAACAGAAAATCGAGTTAATGACTACAAAAGTCAATTAGCTAAATTTGAAGAGCAAAAAGTTTACCAGCTGGCTGAAATGGACAATATTCAACGTCGCACTAAGCGCGATATTGAAAACGCTTATAAATTTTCATTAGAAAAATTTATCAAAGAATTATTACCGGTAAAGGATAGTTTAGAAACAGCCCTCGATCATGCCAAAGCTGAAGAGCAGGCTACTGCTTTATCTGGTATCCAACTTACACTCAAACAGCTACAAAGCCTATTAGAAAAGAATGGCGTAAAATCGATAGAGCCTGCTGGCAAGCCCTTTGATTCCCATTTTCATGAAGCCATGCTGGCAGAAGAAAATGACGAAATAGCACCGAATACTGTTATCAGGGTACTGCAAAAAGGCTATTTACTTCATGAAAGACTGATACGACCCGCTTTAGTCGTGGTCGCGAAAGCTAAAGAGAAAACTTCATGATCCTATCTTGAAAATTAAACTTCCTAACCCAATTTTAATAAGAGTTGTTAATTTTCAATCAACCAATCATTTTCAACTCTATTGATACCAATCAAAAAGAGCTACTACTAACGCGGAGAAATTTATGGCAAGTGCACAACCACCAAGAAATACCATAATCGGCATCGATTTAGGTACGACAAACTCTTGTATGGCCATTATGGAAGGCGGCAAAGCAAAAGTAATCGACAACAAAGAAGGACGACGAACTACCCCCTCTATCGTTAGTTTTGACCATAACGAGATTAAAGTAGGTGAAGTGGCAAAACGTCAATCCGTCACCAAACCTGCTGAAACGATTTATGCTGCAAAACGTTTGATAGGCCGGAAATTCGAAGACGATGCGGTACAAAAAGATATCAAAATGGTGCCTTACAAAATCATTCGCGCAGCCAATGGCGATGCGTGGATGGAAGTGGGTAATAAAAAGATATCACCTCAAGAAGTTTCTGCACAAATCTTAATGAAATTAAAAAGAGATGCTGAAGCCTATTTAGGATATGAAGTAAAAGAAGCGGTTATTACCGTACCAGCCTATTTCAATGACTCACAACGTCAAGCGACTAAAGACGCAGGCCGTATCGCAGGGCTTGAAGTTAAACGTATTATCAACGAACCGACGGCTGCAGCGCTTGCCTATGGACTAGACAAAAAACGTGGTGACTCAACAATAGCCGTTTATGACTTAGGTGGAGGTACGTTTGATATTTCCATTATTGAAATCGCTGAAGTCGACGGTGAACATCAATTTGAGGTACTTGCAACCAATGGCGATACCTTTCTCGGTGGTGAAGATTTCGACTTGCGTGTTATCAATTATTTAGCGGACGAATTTAAAAAGGATCAAGGCATTGATTTGCATAACGACCCGCTTGCTTTACAGCGTCTGAAAGAAGCTGCTGAAAAAGCAAAAATTGAACTTTCTTCCGCTCAAGAAACAGACATCAACCTTCCTTATATTACTGCTGACAGCAGTGGCCCTAAGCATCTACATATTAAATTAACGCGTGCCAAACTGGAGTCATTAGTAGAAGACTTGATTACACGCACCATTGACCCCTGCAAGAAAGCCGTTAAAGATGCCAAGATTTCTCTCGATAAAATATCGCAAGTTATCTTAGTCGGGGGGCAAACCCGCATGCCTAAGGTTCAAGAGGTTGTTAAAAATTATTTTGGTAAAGAAGCACGTCATGACGTAAACCCGGATGAAGCAGTCGCTATCGGCGCTGCTATTCAAGGCGGTGTATTAGCTGGTGATGTTAAAGATGTATTATTACTTGACGTCACTCCACTTTCATTAGGAATAGAAACCTTAGGTGGAGTAATGACTAAACTGATTGATAGAAATACCACTATTCCAACCAAAAAAAGCCAAGTGTTTTCAACCGCTGAAGATAATCAACCTGCAGTTACGATTCATGTACTACAAGGTGAACGTCCACAGGCTAGCGAGAATAAAACATTAGGCCGTTTTGATCTCGCTGATATTCCACCAGGTGCACGGGGTACGCCACAGATCGAAGTAACCTTTGACATTGATGCGAATGGTATTATTAACGTATCTGCTAAAAATCAAACCACTGGAAAAGAACAAAAGATTGTTATCAAGTCCGGCAGTGGTTTGTCTGAAGCAGAAATTCAACAAATGATCAAAGATGCAGAAGTACATGCTGATGACGATCACAAGTTCCAAGAACTTATTCAAACTCGTAATCAAGCGGATAGTTTGATCCATAGCACGAGCAAGGCAATAACCGATGCTGGTGATAAAATTAATACCGACGAAAAAGCTCAATTAGAAAACGCTATAAACACATTAAAAGAAGCGCTGAAAGGCACTGATAAGGAAAACATCGAGTCTAAGCTTAAAGAACTTACCGAAACATCTGGCAAAATGGCTGATCGTCTCTATGCGCAACCAGATACTGGAACGAGTGATGCTGGAAGTCAAACGGATAGCACTACACAGGGCGGCGCTAATGACAATAAAGACGACGTTGTTGATGCGGTATTCGAAGAAGTGAAAGACAAAGACAAGGATAAAAAAGATAACGATAAGGATAAAGAATAAGCACTCGCCTTCTAGTTACTGGTCACAGCCGTAACTCGATCGTATACATCTATATCCATTAAAAATCTCAAAATCCCTTGTTGTGTAGTTTACCCACAGGGGATTTTCTATCTTTGGTTCTCTAATTATGGCAAAAAAAACTGACTATTATGAAACGCTAGGTGTGTCACGCAACGCATCGGAAGATGAAATAAAAAAAGCCTATCGTAAATTGGCGATGAAATATCATCCTGATAAACATCATGCTGCTGAGAGTAAATCAGCAGCCGCTGCTGAGGAAAAATTTAAAGAGATTAGTGAAGCATACGAAGTTTTATCTGATTCGAAAAAAAAGAATATGTATGATCAATATGGTCATGCTGGCGTAGATGCCGCAGCGGGAATGGGTGGTCAAGGAGCTCAGGGATTTAATTTTAATGATGTTTTTGGCGATATCGGTGATGTCTTTGGAAATATTTTCGGCAACCGTGGCGATCCACAACAACGTCAACGAGCACAACGCGGTGCCGATTTACGTTATACCTTAGAATTGGATTTAGAATCCGCAATTCATGGCACGACCGTACAAATTCGCATTCCGCGCCTTGTTACTTGTAAAAGTTGTCATGGATCTGGCGCACGAAAAGGGACGAAACCCACTATTTGTAAAACCTGTGAAGGTCAAGGTCAAGTTCGCATACAACAAGGCTTTTTTACCATTCAACAAACCTGTCCTGAATGTCATGGTGCAGGTCAAATTATCACTAATCCTTGTCCAGAATGTCGTGGCCAGGGTCAGGTTCAAGAAACCAAAACCTTATCTGTTAAGATTCCAGCTGGAATAGACGAAGGTAACAGAATTCGTTTATCTGGTGAAGGAGAAGCCGGTAATCATGGTGCGCCTGCTGGTGATCTCTATGTACAGATTCATCTTAAACCACATCCTCTATTTAAACGTGAAGGTAATCATTTATATTGTGATGTTCCCATTAACTTAACGCTTGCGCTATTAGGTGGTGATATACAAATTCCTACCTTAACGGGTGTGGTAAACTTACACATACCGCCAGAAACACAAAGTGGAAAGGTATTACGCCTGCGTGGCAAAGGAGTCCCTGGACGTCCTGGTGTAACCGGCGATTTACTCTGTCGTGTGTTTGTAGAAACACCGGTTAACCTAAGCAAAGCACAAAAAGAATTGGTCATTGCGCTAGAAAAAGAATTACAAAACGGAAATCACTACCCTAAAGCGCGACTATGGTTTGAAAGTGTAAGGAAATTTTTCAGTAAACAAAACTGAAACTCGAAAAATTGAATCAAAAAAGGTATGATCGGGCAATCAGTGGGTCAGTATGGACGCTGAAGAAAAATATGAAGCAAGCTAGAGAGAAATCATGAAAAAAGTTCCTATGACTATCAGCGGTGCTGAACATTTAAAGGAAGAACTCAACCAACTAAAAACCTTGAAGCGACCACAAGTCATTGCGGCTATTGCTGAAGCGCGTGCGCATGGTGATCTCAAGGAAAATGCCGAATATCATGCCGCTAAAGAAATGCAAGGTTTTATTGAAGGTCGTATTGCCGAAATCGAAAATAAATTAGCCAGCGCGCAAGTGATTGATGTCACCAAAATAAACAATCATGGCAAAGTCATTTTTGGTTCTACCATACGTCTAATTAATACCAAAACCGACGAAGGGGTTATTTACCAAATCGTCGGCGAAGACGAAGCAGATATCAAGCACTCGAAAATATCAGTCGCCTCCCCGATTGCCCGTGCACTCATTGGCAAAGAAGAAGGCGATAGTGTCGATGTGCAAACCCCTGCCGGTTTGGTTAATTTAGAGATTGATAAAGTAGAATATATTTAATCTTTCGATAAAAATTCAATAAATTTCAGATAATTTATTTTTTTCCTAAAAATCGTATTTCCAAATTATTTTTTTCTGTATTATCCTCTGTTTGCATTTGTTCTAATATTTTTATCTCTTTCTTCGATAACCGTTCTACTCGGATTTTTTCCTGTTCTCGATAAGTAAGCGCTGGAGTTGTTTTGGGACGACACTGACTTACAAATCTATGATTGGGAGAAATTAAAACCCATCTTTTATCTTTATTAATTTCATATATCTTGATTATCTTCGCTGTTCGATTTTTAATTTCTATATCTAAATTATTATTAAACAAAAAATTCGAATTTTTTCTAGTTAGTATCGGCGTAGGAATTCTTGAATTTGAGTTAGAGAATAAGCTTGAACTCCCGCTTGAAAGAATACTCGATAATGAAACATTACTATTACTTCTAATGGGTATTCTAGATTTCTTTTGTTTTTGTTCGACATGAAGATTTTCTTCTGAAGACTGATGGGATGAAATGGAAATTTCAGAAGAGCTTGAAGTTATACTATTAGAATCAGGTATACAATTGGTTGATTGAAGTTTAGTAATTGGTGTTTGCTTTTCATGAGCTGCGATTCTTTGTTTTACTATGCCGCCACCAGGGATTTCATCGGTAACTGGTGCCCCACCATTTTTAATCGTGAGCTGAATAACTTCAGCAGTAGCTTTCCATTTAGGAGTATCATTATAATTGGAATTCTTACTTTCAGCTTTTGGTATAATGTTTTCCTTTAAACCCATAAAATAAAACCTCGAAAATTTTTTATTGTTTTTCTGAAACTAATTTTTAGAATAATAGGCTAACGATTTATACTTAAGGTTTCCTTAAGGAATTAAAGTAAATTATCTTTTTGATAAAACAATAATTTATAATTTTTTATAGGATTTTATGTTAAACAGCTATCGCTGCTTTAATCGTGGGATGATACTCATAATCTACTAACGAAAAATCTTCAAACGCATAATCAAATAATGATTCCGGTTTGCGTAAAATATTTAATTGCGGCGAGATAAATGGCTGTCGTGACAATTGAGTATGCACTTGTTCGAGATGATTACTATAGATATGACAATCACCACCCGTCCAAATAAATTCACCGACTTCTAAATTACACTGTTGCGCAATCATATGTGTTAATAAAGCGTAAGAAGCAATATTAAACGGTACACCTAAAAATGCATCAGCACTACGTTGATATAACTGACAAGAAAGACGTGAATTAGCGACATAAAATTGAAATAACAAATGACAAGGCGGCAAAGCCATTTTTGCCAGCTCGCCGACATTCCAAGCGCTAACAATTAAGCGTCGTGAATCCGGATTAGTTTTTATTTGTTGAATAAGCTGACTCATCTGATCAATAGCTTGATGATCGGTTGTTGGCCAAGAACGCCATTGCTTACCATAAACAGGCCCTAAGTCGCCCGCTGCATCAGCCCATTCATCCCAAATAGTGACTTGATGTTCATTTAAGTAACGAATATTCGTATCACCGCGTAAAAACCACAGCAATTCATAAATAATACTTTTTAAATGTAATTTTTTTGTTGTTACGAGTGGAAAACCGACACTCAAATCAAAACGCATTTGATAAGCAAAGGTACTGAGTGTACCCGTGCCTGTCCTATCGGTTTTAGCTTGTCCATTATTAAGAATGTGCTGTAAAAAATCCAAATAGGGTCGCATCAGAGTTACTCTCTAAAACATCAAAGTCTAGCGGATATTTAGCCAAAATTGAAGCAAGCACTATTCTGCGATACTATACTCGCCGCACATGGGTTAAATCCCATATACCACCTAGTATTTTCTAGCCCTTATTAAAATTATGCGAATTAATCTCTTTGGTGCAGGTTATGTAGGTTTGGTCACAGCCGCCTGTTTAGCCGAGCATGGAAATAAAGTACTTTGTATTGACATTGATCAAGAAAAAGTAAAGCGTTTACAATCAGGTGAATGCCCTATTCATGAACCTGATTTGCCTGCTTTATTACAAAAAAACCTAAATGCTGGCCGGCTTGAGTTTAGTACCGATCCTCAGCAAGGTGTTGAACATGGCTTCTACCAATTTATTACTGTAGGGACGCCTCAAGATGAAGATGGTTCAGCGGATTTAACCTATGTTTTGGAGGTTGCTAAATATATAGGGAAAGCATTGGTTGAACCCAAGTTGATTATCAATAAATCGACTGTGCCCGTAGGGACTGCCGATCAAGTAAAGGCAGTTATTCAAAAACAACTACATCGGCGCAAAGTCAACATTTCATTTGATGTTGCTTCGAACCCTGAGTTTTTGCGTGAAGGTGCAGCAGTCAGTGATTTTATGCGTTCTGATAGAATTATTATTGGTACCGATAATAAAACCGCAGAATCACATCTACGACATCTATATAGACCTTTTAATCGTAATAACGATCGTTTAATCGCCATGGATATTCGCTCTGCCGAACTCACAAAATATGCGGCCAATGCCTTTTTAGCTACCAAAATAAGTTTTATAAATGAAATGAGTCAATTGGCCGATCGTTTAAATGCAGATATTGAACAAGTTCGTATTGGCATCGGTTCTGACCCGCGCATCGGTTATCACTTTATTAATCCTGGATGCGGTTATGGTGGTTCTTGTTTTCCTAAGGATGTGCTCGCTTTAGAGGCCACCGCTAAAACGGTTCATTATCAACCCAAGCTATTAAATGCTGTACATCAGGTGAATGATGCACAAAAAAAACTCTTATTTAACAAAGTTTCTCAATTCTTTCAAAATAATTTACGCGGAAAAGTAATCGCTTTATGGGGTTTATCTTTTAAGCCGAACACCGATGATATGCGCGAAGCACCTAGCAAAGTGTTTATTGCAGCCGCTTTAGCTGCGGGCATGAAAATTCAAGCTTATGATCCTGTCGCCATGCCCGAAGCAATTCGTTTATATAAAGATCAAGCTAATTTTAGTTGTTATGGCAGTCCTGAAGAGGCCATAATTAACGCAGATGTCTTAGTAATCGTCACTGAATGGAATATTTTCTTTAATCCGGATTTCCAACTTATCAAAGAACGTTTAAAACATCCCGCTATCTTTGACGGAAGAAATCTTTACGATCCTGATTGCTTAAAGCAATTAGGAATTAAATACTATGCCATTGGTCGCGGGGAGCATTTCTAATATGAAAAAGATTAAAAAAATTACTAAAGCAATTTTCCCGGTTGCAGGTTTAGGAACACGTTTTTTACCTGCAACAAAAGCCAGTCCCAAAGAAATGCTGCCTATCGTAGATAAACCTTTAATTCAATATGCAGTAGAAGAAGCTATTGCTGCAGGAATTACTGAACTCATTTTTATAACGAGTAGTAGTAAACGGGCTATTGAAGATCATTTTGATTCGAATTATGAATTAGAAGCCAAGCTCAACGAAGCAGGAAAAAAGGACCTTTTAGATATTGTGAAAAATATCTTACCAAAAGGCGTAAGTTGTGTTTATCTGCGTCAACCAGATACCTTAGGCTTGGGACACGCTGTTTTATGTGCACGGCCTCTTATCAATGACGAGGCATTTGCTGTTTTACTTGCCGATGATTTAATTGATGCTGCTATCCCTTGTTTAAGGCAAATGTTAGATATCTATCAAGAAAAACAAAATACTGTCATTGCCGTTCAAAGTGTAACTCCCGAAGAAACCGAGCAATACGGTATAGTTGGTTATAAGACTAAAGTCGGGAGACTGAGCAATATTAATACTATTGTAGAAAAACCAAATCAAAAAGAAGCTCCTTCCAATTTGGCTGTCGTCGGTCGCTATATTCTTACTTCAACCATCTTCCCTTACCTTTCCAAAACACTTATGGGAAAAAACGGCGAAATTCAACTGACAGATGCTATCGCTAGCCAACTACAGGATGAATTGATGCATGCTTGGGAATTTGAAGGGATACGTTACGACTGTGGAAGTAAATTCGGTTATTTAAAAGCAACGATGGCATATGCCTTAAAGCATCCAGAAACTAAAAATTTGTTTACTCATTATTTGAGGACTTTGAGTGAAAATCTTGGCTAGTTTTTTAGGCAAAAAAAAACGAAGTAAATACCTGCGTATTTCTTCGTTTTAAAGCTTATGCTTATGAAAGCATAATTTTTAGTTTTTCACCTGGCTTGAGAAAGTCGCTATCAAGCTTATTCCAAGCCTGTATTTTCTTAACCGATACGTGGTAGTGCTTTGCAATACCTGCTAGCGTATCTCCACTTTTTACCAAGTGGATTTGCTGCGAACCTGGGTTAGTCTTCACCAAAGTAGCCGGACTAGGCT
The DNA here is from genome assembly GCA_039797585.1 of Pseudomonadota bacterium. GTDB lineage: Bacteria > Pseudomonadota > Gammaproteobacteria > Diplorickettsiales > Diplorickettsiaceae > Aquirickettsiella. The sequence goes on from JBDKHQ010000111.1 coordinate 49,342, forward strand.
TAGTTTGATTACTCACTAACTGGGCAGAACTACGCTTGCCTTTTGATCCAGCCTGTTTTAAAACAAGCCTATTATCATCAGTTTGAACCTTAGAGTTCGAGCTTGAAGCGGTAACTAATTGTTGTTTATACAAAGCTACCCTATCAATAGGTATAGCGACCTGGCCACGTTTAATCGCACTAGAACTACTTTTCACTCCCGGATTCAACTCCTTTAATTCCGCAACGCTCATGCCCGCTAATTTAGCTACATGAGTTAAACTCATGCTATTTGCGTCAACTAGCTCTAAATAAGGCTTAGCGCTGACTGGAGGCAAGCTCACACCGTACTTAGCTGGGTTTTTAACAATCGCAGCTAAAGCTAACAAACGCGGGATATAAGAACGTGTCTCAGATGCCAATGGCAATGCCCAGAAATGGGTATTCTTATCCTGCTGCGTATTATGACGGATCGCATTCTGTACGTTACCTTCACCTGTGTCGTAAGCCGCTATGGCTAACAACCAGTCGCCCCCGAAGAAGCTTCTTAAATAGGTAAGGTAATTTAAGGCCGCATTGGTCGAGCTACTAATATCTCTACGACCATCAAAACCTCCATCTTGATGGACGCCATAGCCCTTAGCGGTACCGGTCATTAACTGCCATAAACCAGCCGCCCCTGAAGACGAGTTAGTCGCTGACGGATTATAACCACTCTCAATAATAGGTAATAAAACCAATTCTGTAGGCAAATCACGCTTTCTCACCTGCGCATACACATAGTAAATGTAGGGCGCAGCTCGATTTACCGCGTCTTTTAAATAGAGTGGATTTTTAGCAAACCAACGGATCTGCTCTTGAACCTGAGGTTGGTTTTCCTCACGGGCTGACAATTGTAAATGGGCTCGAATAGGCTCCCAAAGCGTACCCTTGTCTACGGCGCTATAAAGCGCTTTAGCATTCCGAGGCGCTAAACTACTACCGGTCGATTTCATAATAACGGTTTGATAGGTTTTACTATCTGTATCGTTACCCGCCCCGCTGAGGCCCATCCCACCTTCTTCAGAAGTAGGAAACTGCACACATGCGGTGATACCCACTGCTAGAATGAGTAGTGCGGTAAGTAATAAAGAATAAATTTTAAGCATTTTATAAGTCATACTAAAGATCTTACGGGGAGCCCTTAGGTAGGTCAAGACAAAGGGCTTACAAGCGCCAAATAAAAGGCCTTTTTTGTAGGATTTTGACCTACATTTATAAGGGGTAATACTTACTTAAAAACCTACATTTTTGCATTGTTTTTAAGTATAAATGCAGTTAAAGCCTGACATTTAAGGGCCTTTTTAGCCAGACCCTACCTATGCGATAATAAAAAGGTGTTAAGATTCATCGATTAAATTATTTCTAATTGTTTGTTAGCCGGATGACCCCTTTGAAACAGCATTACTTGGATATTGAAGATCATCGTTTAGCTAGTCTAATCCCTCATTATGCTGGCCGACACTTATTACAGTTGAGCCCATATTCGTTTTCGAGCTTATCTACTAGTCCTATTATTCATAAAATTACGGTTTTTTCCGATTATAAAAGTAAGCCTATTTCAGATAAGTTAGATTACTCTAACCTAGAGAGTCTATACACTCATTTACCCTTTGCCAATGATAGTATTAATCTGCTCCTGATGCCCCATACATTAGATACGAACAAAAGTACCGCATTAGCCATACTCACAGAAGCCTGGCGGGTACTGGCCCCCAACGGCCATTTGATTATACTAGGCATCAACCCTATCAGCTTATGGGGCCTATATCGGCTATTCTCATTCAATAAGAGCCCTGCTTGGGACGGTCGTTTTCACACCATCCAAACCCTTTGCCAATGGATACACTTTTTAGGAGGTGAAATTCAGCATACTGAGAGCTTTCAATTCCGTCCCCCTTTATCCAGCACCCCAGGTTTGTGGTTATTTAAGAAATTAGCATGGTTAGAACAGGTGTCGCCTTGGCTTATCCCTTATATGGGAGGAATTTATTTGATTATTGCAGAAAAACGAGTAAAAAGACTCAATGGCTTAGGCTTAGTTTGGCAATTTCCCCCAGTACTCAATAATAAGGTCTTGGCACCCAATGCTCGAGGGCCTCATCATGCCTAAAATTCCAAAAATAGAGATTTTTACCGACGGCGCCTGCCGAGGGAATCCAGGGCCCGGAGCCTGGGCAGCTCTCCTGCGATATCAGGGAAAAGAAAAAACCATTTCTGGCACAGAAACCTCTACTACCAATAATCGTATGGAGTTAATGGCAGCCATTCAGGCTTTAATGGTAGTAAAAAAACCCTGTCAAATATCACTCAGTACCGATTCACAATATGTCCAAAAAGGTATTACCGAATGGCTGCCTCAATGGAAACAACGAGCTTGGCTCACTGCCAATAAAAAACCGGTAAAAAATTCTGATTTATGGAAAGAATTGGCCGCACAAGCAGAACGCCATCAAATCCGTTGGGAATGGGTTAAAGGGCATAGCGGCCATCCAGAAAACGACCGCGTAGATAGCTTAGCTAATGCCGCCCTGGATGCACTTTTAAAGTAATTATGTGTGTATACAACATTGAGAAAAAAAGAATAGCTTAGATTAGGCTTTATTGAGTCCTATATGCATCTAACAAAGCACGACGATAAACCAGCGGTGCTTTTATTTCATCTTCAAATTCCACATATTCCCAAGCATCTACATTGCTCAGCAAACGACGTAATAATAGATTATTCAGTGCATGACCGGATTTATAGCCACTAAATGCTCCAATGAGGCTATGGCCTAATAAATAGAGGTCTCCTACTGCATCAAGAATCTTATGGCGCACAAACTCATCTTCATAACGTAAGCCGTCCTCATTCAGTACTCTATACTCATCCACAACAACTGCATTATCAAGACTTCCACCTAAAGCGAGCCGGACCTCACGCAATTTTTCATAGTCTGCCATAAAGCCAAATGTACGTGCGCGACTAACCTCTTTTATATAGGAAGTCGTAGAAAAATCAATACTTGCTTTTTGGCTACGATTTTGAAAAAGTGGGTGATTAAAATCAATTTCAAACGAAACTTTAAATCCATCGAAGGGTTCAAAAGAAGCCCATTTATCGCCTTCAGTCACTTTAATAGCTTGTTTAATTCGGATGAAACGTTTTGAAGCACTTTGTTCTTCAATACCCGCTGACTGAATCAAAAAAATAAAGGGTCCTGCGCTTCCATCCATAATAGGAATTTCTGAAGCGGTAATATCAACATACGCATTATCTATGCCCAAACCCGCCATAGCCGACATTAAATGCTCTATGGTGGCCACTCTGACACCATTTTTGAGTAAAGTCGTTTGTAAGGTAGTTTCACCGACATGTTCAGCCCGAGCTTGAACCTCAACTATAGGATTAAAATCTATCCGTCGAAAAATAATTCCGGTGTTTATCGGAGCTGGACGCAAAGTTAAAATAGCCGTTTCACCACTATGTAAAGTGATCCCAGCGGCTTTAATAACGTTTTTTAAAGTACGTTGTTTCAGCGCACGTGAAGTTTGAATTGAATTGTTTTTTCTGGACACCCTTAAGAAACCTCTTCTTGTCTTCGTAAAAAAGCTGGAATATCAAAATATTCAATATCGGTTGCGGTACTATCTACTGTGGGCTTCGATGTAACGACACCTTGCTTGCGTAATACCGTAGGACGCTCTAACTGATGGTAATCTAAACTACCGTCAGCTGCTCTAACAAGACTTGAATCTCCTACTCTTTCTCCTGCTATTTCATCAGTTGAAAGATGTCCAAGACCTGTTATTACTATTGTCACACGCAATTCATCGTTCATTCCAGGATCTATTACTGTACCAATAACCACATTAGCATCTTCTGATGCAATTTCTTTAATCACTCCACCGACTATTCCAAATTCCTTCATGGATAAATCCGGTCCCGCGGTTATGTTAACTAATACACCACGTGCACCTTTTAAATTTATGTCTTTTAATAATGGACTGCCTATAGCGGCGTTTGCAGCTGATAACGCTCTGTCTGAACCTAACCCTACACCTGTCCCCATCATAGTGGTCCCCATCTCGGACATTACAGTTTTCACATCCGCAAAATCCACATTGATTAACCCCGCACGCGTAATTAATGCAGCAATTCCTTTAACCGCACCGAATAATACATCATCTACTGCTTTAAATGCATCTAAAAAACTAACTTCATCACCTAAAACGTTCATTAGCTTCTCATTAGGAATAGTAATGAGAGAATCAACATGCTGACTAAGTTGCTTAATTCCTTCTTCAGCCAAGCGCAAACGTTTCTTTCCTTCAATCTCAAAAGGCTTAGTCACTACTGCTACCGTTAAAATTTTCATCTGCTTAGCAATTTCTGCAATAACCGGTGCAGCACCCGTTCCTGTACCTCCACCCATCCCCGCGGTGATAAAAACCATATCTGCTCCCTCTAACGCGGATCTAACTCTTTCTCTATCCGCTTCGGCAGCAAGACGACCTATCTCGGGGTTTGCTCCAGCACCTAAACCTTTAGTGATTTGTTGACCCAATTGTAATAAACAATTAGCAGAAGAGTTTTTTAATGCTTGAGCATCCGTGTTTGCACAGATAAACTCTACTCCTGGAATATCTTGTGCCAACATATGTTCTAGCGTATTACCACCACCGCCTCCAACACCAACGACTTTTATGATCGCATTTTGCAATGGGGGATTGTGCGCATCAAATTTAGCACTCATAATTAACTCCTAAGGATTTCAGTATTTTTTAAAAATTTTCGCATAACCAATTTTTTATACGTGCTATTTTTCTACCAAATAAAACATTGGGCTTTCGCTGTTCGCATTGTTGTTGATAGCCATATAGTAGTAAGCCGGTACTGGTCGCATACATCCCGTTCGTCGTTACTTCGTTATTTCCAGTAATGTATTGAGGATGCCCCAGTCTTACGGGTAGCTTAAAAATCTTTTCTGCTAATTCGACGCTACCACTGACATTTGAAGCACCGCCGGTTAATACCACTCCTGCTGCAAGAAATTCTTCAAAACCACTACGATATAACTCTGCCTTCACTAAGTGGAAAAGCTCTTCATAGCGCGGTCCTACAACTTCAGCTAAAGCACGTTTGGTCAGTGTACGTCCGGGACGATCGCCTACCCCAGATACCTCGACGAGTTCATCTGGGTTTGCTAATTCAGGCAAAGCACAGGCATGTCTTCTTTTAATCTGCTCCGCACTTTGGGTGGGAGTTCTTAATGCAACGGCAATATCATTCGTGACTTGATCACCGGCAATCGGAATAACGGATGTAAAACGTATAGCCCCTTCTGTAAATACAGCGATATCGGTTGTTCCACCACCAATGTCTATTAAACACACACCCAACTCTTTCTCATCTTCTGTTAATACGGATTGACTTGAAGCAAGTTGTTCTAAAATTATTTCTGAAACTTCTAACCCACAACGTTGAATACATTTAATGATATTTTGCGCAGCACTTACTGCACCCGTTACCATATGTACCTTAGCTTCTAAACGGACGCCTGACATGCCTATTGGTTCACGAATACCTTCTTGGCTGTCAATAATAAATTCCTGGGGCAAAATGTGTAATATTTTTTGATCCGCTGGAATTGCGACCGCTTTAGCTGCATCAATTACACGTTCAACATCCGCATGTGTTACTTCTTGATTTTGAATCGCAACAATTCCATGAGAATTTAAACTCCGAATATGATTTCCAGCAATACCAGTATATACGCTTCGAACTGGACACCCTGCCATTGCTTCTGCTTCGCCCACAGCACGTTGAATTGAATCAACGGTTGCATCAATATTAACAACAACTCCTCGCTTTAATCCTAATGAAGGATAAATCCCCATACCAATAATTTCGATACCATTAGATTTTACTTCACCCACTAAGGCATTGACCTTAGACGTGCCAATATCTAAACCTACAATTAAATTCTTAGTCGGTTTCTTTGCCATATTATTTCACCTTCAATTAAATTCTCTAGATCTTTTCAAACTTCATCACTTGACTTCATTGTTAGGATATAGCCCATTACTCTATTTTTGTGTGAACCGAATCTTTTCTGATAAACTCAAAAACTGCATTTGGAAAAAAATCTGTTTTATGTCATTAATAATTTTTCTAAGAAATCCGTTTCTTAAATTTTACTGCCATACCATGGGCATAACGGAGATCCACATAATCTACCATAGATACTTTACTTGCAATAACATCAGAATAAACATCTACCAAACGTTCTAATTGTATATAAGGTTGACTTCGACTTAAATAAACGGTTAACCCATTATTCAACTTCAGATACCAATATTGTTGATCCACTAGTTTTAATAATTTAATTTTTAAGTTTAATTGAGCAAACATTGGATTCAGCGTGCTATAGGTTTGTAATAAATATTTTTGCTGGCCTAACGGCCCGACAAAAATTGGCAGGTCTAATGCTATAGAATCTCCATCTGGAGTAAAAATATTACCCTGGTCATCTAATAAACCCTGCTTTCCAATAAAAGCGACAGGTTTTTTAGTAGTAAAGCTTACTGCTAATGTATCCGGCCAATATCGTTTTATGCTTACGCTAGCTATCCATGGCACATGTAAAATTTGTTCTTTTAACGCTTGGCTATCTAAACGAAAAAAACCTTTTGCAACAAACGGCAAAATAATCTGCTGCAAATGACTTTGCTTAACATAAGTTAAATCACCACTAATTTTAATATTTTTGACAGGAAAACAACTAGGATTGGCTAATTTTTGCCATAGTAAAACAAAACTTAATACCAGTAATAGACTCAGTGAAAACTTAAAAAACCATCCTCTTGAAGGCAATTGAGAACTTAAACGAGTAAATCTAGGTTTATCGCGTTGCCGTTGGAATCGTTGGTTTTCAACTACTTTCCCATTTTTAACCATCGCTTAGCCATCAGAAATACAAGAAATCAAAGGGGATAATAATCTATATAGTGTGTTTCTGCCAGTTTTACTGGTTTAGCTAAGCTACGAAACGGTATGCTCACAGCAATTGAGTTTTTGGCAAGGCGCCGCGAGAATGAAGCAGCCGGAGTGTATTAATATACATGAGGGCTTGCGAATTGAGCGGCAACACAGTCAATGTCAAGTGCGAAGAGTACATATCTAAATTAATATTGCATACTAATAGATTCCTCACCAAAGCTTTCGCGTAAGGCCTTCAATAAATCATCAGCGGGTTTCACTCTCCAACTATTTCCCAAACTCAAATAAACTTCTGTGCTTAGTTCAGGATGGTAGTAAGCTATACGTGTTGGGCATAGCCCTGGACAAAAATTGATCATTAATTTTTGCAAATTATCAAGTAGACTAGGATTAATGACGGACTTAGATAATTTAATCGTTAAGTTTTTTGCGTGACTTTCACGTGCTTCAGTGATATCTAAGATTTTTTTCCCTAATATTCTCGTGCTACCTGTATATTCATCGCGTTGTATCTCTCCTTCAATGATTAATAGCTTATCTTTATTCAATTTTTCACGATATTTCGCATAGGTATCACTAAATAATGTGACTTCTAAACGACCACTGGCATCTTCCAGATTAACTATCGCCATACGATCACCGCGTTTAGTCCATAGCGAACGAATAGACAGTACCCAACCTGCAATGGTCATATGATGACCCGCCTTGGCAGTTAATTCATTTAAAGATGTGGTAATAAAATGTGACAATTCCTTAGCATAATTTTCTAAAGGATGACCACTTAAATAAAACCCTAAGACTTCCTTTTCAGCCTGTAAGCGCTGCAATTTTGGCCAATCATCATGATTCACCATTTGACTTGATTGGGAAACCATGTCAAGGCCAAAAAAATCTTGCTGACCCGAAATTTTCGCCAATGATTTCTGATCTGCCGCTTGTAAAGCGGCTTCTATATTGGCTAAAAGACTCGCTCGATTTACACCGCATCCATCTAAGCTACCTGAAAAAATCAAGGCTTCTAAACTTCGACGATTTATTGTGTGCAAATCGACACGATGACATAAATCAAATAAATCACTAAATGGATGTTGCTGACGTTGTTCTATGAGCATTTCTATTGCTCCAGCGCCTAAACCTTTAAGAGCACCCAAACCATAGCGTATCGAACCTGTAGTATCATCTACAGTAAATTTATAGTCGCTATAATTGATATCAGGTGGCAATATATTCAGTTTCATTAAACGACATTCTTCAAGAAAAGTGACTACCTTTTCGGTATGATCCATATCGGATGATAATACTGCCGCCATAAATTCCGCGGGATAATGCGTCTTTAACCACGCTGTTTGATAAGAAACTAAAGCATAAGCCGCGGAATGAGATTTATTGAATCCATAGTCTGCAAATTTTTCCATTAAATCAAAAATTTGATTCGCTAAACGAAGCTCTATGTTTTTCTGTTCTGCACCCTTAATAAAAATCGTTCTTTGTTGCGCCATCTCCTCCGCTTTCTTTTTCCCCATAGCACGACGCAATAAATCAGCAGCCCCTAAAGTATAACCGGCTAGTACTTGTGCAATTTGCATCACTTGTTCTTGATACAAAATTATTCCATACGTAGGACTTAATATCGGCTCTAAAAAAGGGTGATCATACTGAACCTGTGCCCGTCCATGTTTACGATTAATAAAGTCATCAACCATACCTGACTGCAAAGGCCCTGGTCGAAATAAAGCAACTAAAGCAATGATTTCATCAAAACTATCTGGGCTTAATCGTTTAACGAGATCTCGCATCCCTCGAGACTCCAATTGAAATACAGCCGTAGTTTTACAAGCTTTTAATAGAGTAAAGGTATTCACATCATCGATAGGGATAGCTGTTATATCTAGTAAAGATTCTCCTGGTGTTTTTTTTGCATTAATTGCTTGTACAGCCCAATCAATGATAGTCAACGTCCGCAGGCCCAGAAAATCAAATTTAACCAATCCAACTTTTTCAATATCATCTTTATCAAATTGGGTAATGCAGTGTATTCCACCTGGTTCACAATAAAGCGGTGTAAAATCTGTTAGTTTGGAAGGTGCAATCACCACTCCACCCGCATGTTTACCGACGTTGCGCACCAATCCTTCCAATTTTCTCGCTAAATCGATTAATACTTTTATTTCTTCTTCGTTTGCATAACGATGTTTGAGTTCATCCTCTTGATCGAGCGCTTTTTCGAGTGTAATACCTAACTCAAAAGGAATTAACTTGGCAATTTTATCCACCATGCCATAGGGATAACCTAGAACACGCCCCACATCTCTGACTACCGCGCGTGCAGCCATACTTCCATAGGTTATAATTTGAGAAACCGCATCACGTCCATAACGTTCTGTTACATAATCAATAACCCTATCCCGCCCTTCCATGCAAAAATCAATATCGAAATCCGGCATAGAGATACGTTCTGGATTTAAAAAACGCTCGAAAAGTAAATCATATTGCAGAGGATCTAAACCAGTAATTTGCAATGCATAGGCTACTAAGGAACCTGCTCCTGAACCTCTACCAGGCCCGACAGGTATTTGATTTTTCTTGGCCCAACGAATAAAGTCCGCCACAATAAGAAAGTAACTTGCAAAACCCATGGAATTGATCACTTTGAGCTCCGAATACAATCGCTCAAAATAAATTTTTTCAACTTCATGAGGGTTAGCACACAGTTTTTTCGTGTCTTTCCTTTCAATTATGCTTGATAACTTGCACTCCGTATTCTTGAGCTGAGATAAACGCAAAAAAGTTTTAGCGCGTTTCTCCAAACATTGCACCAAACCTTGTTTGGCTTCTTCTATCAAGAAATTTTCTGCATTCATTCCTGCGGGAATAGGAAAATTAGGCAAAAAAGAGGCATCTAATTCAATTTCTAAATTACAACGCTTGGCAATTTCCACTGAATTGGTCAATGCCGATGGAATATCAGCAAATAAAGTCACCATTTCTTCCATAGAACGCAAGTATTGCTGATTGGTATAAAGCTTGGGCCGCTTAGGGTCATTTAAGGTATAGCCACTATTAATACAGACTCTAGCTTCATGCGCTTCGAAATCTTCCGCGGCAATAAAACAAACTTCATTGGTAGCAACCACTGGCACACTATATTCTTTTGCTAGTTCTACAGCTGATCCGATATAATCTTCCTCTAAGGGTCTGCCTAAACGTTGCAGCTGCAAATAAAAACGATTGGGGAATAACTTTAGCCAAGACTGTAATATTTCTGCTGCTAATGGCTTATTATTTTTCATTAAATAAGAGGCAATATCACCTTCTCTTGCTCCTGACAATGCAATTAAGCCATCAGAATAATTTTCAAACCAACTTTTTTGGAGAACAGGCTTACCTTCTTGTTGATTTTCTAAATAGGCACGCGAAATTAATTGAATCAAGTTTCGATAACCAACTTGATTTTGACAAAGTAAGATTAATTGAAATGCTTGATCGGGAAATAGATCATTTATTATCCGACATTCGGCTCCCACTATAGGTTTAATGCCTTTTTTAATCGCGGCCTGGTAAAATTTAATCGTTGCAAATAAATTGGAAAGATCTGTCACCGCAATAGCTGGCATCGATAGCTCATCTGCCTTGGAGACAAGCTTATCAATACGTATCAAACCATCACTCAAAGAGTATTCTGTATGTAAATGCAGATGGATAAAGGATGGCATATACTCTTCGCACTTGACATTGTCTGTGTTGCCGCTCAATTCGCAAGCTCTCATGTATATTAATACACTCCGGCTGCTTCATTCTCGCGGCACCTTGCCAAAAACCAATTGCTGTAAGTAAACTAGGTATGAGCCGCAGAAACCTTGTATTTTGCCATAGTTAATTTGAAAAGAAAGCTTTAATAAATTTCTAACTTTTTAAAAGCAAAATTACAGCACTGCTGGTCCTAAGCCTCCAGTGCTTTATAGGTCTCTTTTAAGCTATAGACTAAATGCGAATACAAGGTATCTAATTGTTGAGTTTGACCGGTTAAATAGCAGCGTAAAAAATTTTTGCATGCATAATTTAATCTGACTGCGCCTGCATAACAGGCTCCGCCTTTTATTTTATGCACTATGTTTTCCATGGTTTCCCAATCCTTTACCTGATAGGTCTTTTCAAGCTCTTGGAGATGCCCTGGGATAGATTGTTTGAACATTTCAATAATTTCATTGAACAAATCTACATTTCCACTCAAATTTTGGAGACTAATGGTTTTATTATAAATAGGATATGAGTTTATAATATCGAGTAAATTGGCTTTTTCTATGTTTAAGTTATTTTCTTCAACATATTCATGTTTAGTAGGCTTTGATTGTTTTAGCATGGGGTTAAATTCAATCACATTGATTTTTTTATTTTGAAAGTACTTATCTAATTTTTTTATTTTTTCTTTAGTCAAAGGTTTTAGCCAAATTTCATTGATGCCCGCCGCTAAACTTTCTTCTTTAAATTTTCCCTCTCCATGAGCCGTTAAGGTAATAATTGGAGTCATCGGTTTTTGGTTAATACGTTCCCAATAACGATATAACACGGCAATTTCATTACCACTAAGGCCAGGCAAACCCAAATCAGTAATAATTAAATCAAACTGATGATTTTTTGCAAACGGCAAAGCTTCTTGCATGGTGGATACTACCGTCAGATTGTATCCAGACTGTGTAAGCAGCTCTTGAGAGAATTTAATCGTTAAAAGATCATCTTCGATTAACAAAATGTGTTTTTTAATATGGCTTTTTGGAAGTTGCACGTGTTCAGATTGCAGCTTTTTTGTTTCAACTAATTTATTGGTTTCTAAAAAGATAAAAGGCTCAGAATTCTTATTTTTAAATTTTATAAGCTTATTTTTTTTAGCCAAATTCATAAACAAGGTAAACGAAAAGCTCGTTCCTACACCCATTTCGCTTTTTACTTGTATCTCACTACCTAATAAATTAACAAATTTTTTCACAATATGAAGACCGACACCATATCCTTGCGTTTGATCGGTATTTGCAAAGCTAGGTGTAATTCGAAAGAAAGGGTCAAACACAGACGTCAATTTATCAGCGGGAATACCTATTCCTGTATCACTGATAACAAATTCAATGTACACACCATCTGCTTGTTGTGGTAATGATACTAATTCTTTAATGGTTACTACCACTGTGCCTTTTTCAGTAAATTTAATCGCATTAGTCGCCAAATTGAGTAAAATACGTTCGAGCTTATTTTGATCACTTACTATGTTTTCTGTGATAGAAACATCTAAATTAATCTGCAATTTAAGACCTTTAGTTTTTACCGCTGGTAATAATAAATTCTTTAAGGATTCTGCTAAATCTTGTAAAGAAAAACTACTCACGTTAAGCTGAGTTTCGTTAGCATTTTCCAAAGAAGCAACATCAAGTACATTGTTTAGCAAACTCAATAATTGTTTGCTAGCCTTATACATCAAACGTAAGTCGTCTTTGTTTTCAACAATTTTTAAACGTTGCTCAAGTAATTCTGTTAAACCGATGATACCTGTTAAAGGAGTACGAATATCATGGCTCATATTCGCAAGAAACTCTGTTTTAGCTTGATTGGCCGCATCGGCTAATATTTTCGATTTTTTTAATTTTATCTGAGTATTTTTAAGCTCGGTGATATCAATAGAAACTCCTAAGACACCAATTATTTTTTCAAATTTTCCCTTTAAAGGTGATTTTTGGGTCAAAAAAATATGCATAGTATCATCGGATAACTTAGCTCGTTCCTCAAAACTAACCATTTGATTATTTTGCATCACAAAACGGTCATTTTCTTGTATCCTTTCCGCTTGTTCTTTCCAAGGAAAATCAAAGTCTGTCTTCCCAATAACAGTTTTAATATTAGTAAATCCAGTCAATTCGCTATGTAATTTACTTCCTCCTAAAATAACGCTATTAATATCTTTCCAGTAAATACTTGCCGGTACATTTTCAATAATATTAAAACTGTTATTGGTAAGACAGACTTTGATTTTCCTTGGAAAGAACAAGCTGAAAGGATACAAGAAAATGATCGTTTTGTGATGCAAAATAATCAAATGGTTAGTTTTGAGG
>JBDKHQ010000112.1:0-9568 GCA_039797585.1 Pseudomonadota bacterium
GATTAAATCGGCAATTTCTTGTAATGTATGTCGACGCTGCATACCTAACTCTATGCTTTATGGAAAAAACTTTTAAACGACTTCTTATACTCACAGCAATTGGATTTTTGGCAAGGCGCCGAGAAAACGAGCAACCGGAGTGTATTAGTGTACACGAAGATTGCGAGTCGAACGGCAACACAGCCAAAAATTCAAGTGCACAGAGCATTAAGCTCTTTTTAATGCATCTAAAATTTGTGGTGTAATATCCAGATTATTCTTAGCAAATAAGGTGCTACCTTTTTGAATGACTAAATCATAACCCGATTGCGCAGCTACTTTACTCACTACTCTATCTAGCTGCTGGCTAAAATTATGTAATGATTCACTTTGTTGCTTAGATAAATCTTTTTGAAAATCCGCTACCATCGATTTAACCTTATTCTCATCTGTCATGAGCTTATTTTCTAAGGCACTTCGATCCGCCGCTTTCATGACTGCCGCATTTTTTTGTAAATTTTCAGCTTCTTTGCGTAATTCGTTTTGCTCTTTAACGATGCTGTCCTGCCGACCTTTAAATTGACGAGTTAATGCATCATTAATTTTGGCAATCTGTGGAGCTTTTTGTAATACCACTTGCATATCAACGACAGCTAATTTCACTTCCTCCGCTTGAGCCGAAACAGCCAACAGACCCGTCATTAACGTCACGATAGATACTAAGCAAACTTTGTTCATTATCAGCTCCTTAAATAAGCTAAAATTAAAAACCTGTTCCAATATTAAACTGGAAAACTTGGGTTTGATCGCCTGGTTGAGGATTCACAGCCTTCGCTATGCTAAAGCTCAATGTTACATTAAAAACTGGAACTCGCCAATCTACATCTATTCCAGTGGAATAACGGATGGGTCCCGAGCCTGTCCCGCCCCTAACAATAGGAGGTGGCGGAGTCAGTCGAGTAACGCCTAAAGTAGAATAAGTATTACCTGCATCGACAAAAATACTGGTTCTTAATTTATCAGACACCGGATTAGGCACAATTAAAGCTAGGCTACCGACTGTCATTACATTCCCCCCTAAAAATTGAGCATTGGTGTCTTTAGGCCCTAAAGAACTGATTTCATAGCCTCTCACCTGACCATCCGTACCAATACCACCGGCGTAATAATTAGCGAAGAAAGGCAGTCCAGTGGTAGAAGCAAAACCATTACCATAACCTAAGCTTAGACGACCTTGCAGAATAAAATTATGCTTGAATGGCAAATAACCGGTACCTAAGTAATTCCCTTTATAATAGTATAAAGGTTGACCGCCAACCGGTAAGGCAAGTTCGACTCTGGCATTTTGAAAGATCCCACTGGTGGGAAATATCAATCGATCTAAGCTATTTCGTGACCAACCCAGCGTGAATAAAAATTGGTTAAATTGTACACCGTGTTGCGTGACAAATTTTTGTATTTCCAGCGATTGTTGATTAGTCGGTGGCAAATTAAGTTGCAGTTTTTGTAAACCACCTTGTATCTGTAAAGTGTCCCCGCGCTCATCAAAAGGAATACTATAATGGATATCGCCGCCATAGGTATTGGTATTATAGGTCGCGGTATTTAATTCATCGGGTGTTGATCGCTGATAGAACAGATCATATCCGCGTTGTATGCCATCTAAGGTGTAATAGGGATTGTTATAACTAATACTATAAACCGTTGCCGCACGAGTATTGTTAAAATTTAAGCCTAATTGATTCCCGGTTCCGAAAACATTATTTTGATTTAAAGACGCGCCGACTACGGGTCCGTTGGTACCATAGCCTAAACTAAATAAAGCCTGTGCGGCATGCGCTTCATTTAGATTGACATCCAGATCTACTTGATCGGTATACCCAGCAATAGGTATAGGCGTTAACTGTGGCTCCCCTTCAAGAAAACCGCTGAGATTAAGTTGTCTTATCGACGCCTTCATATCGGATTCTGAAATCAGACTCGCTTCTTGTTGACGCAACAGACGCCGAAACACCAAATCTTGAGTTTTTAGATTACCAGCAATGTTGATGTGTCGTACATACACTCGATTACCCGGATCAACATAGAAGGTTAAAAAGACGGTTTTATTTTCCTCATCGACTTGCGGAACGGTATTTACCGTTGCAAATATATAACCAAAATCACCCAGCGCTTTTTTAATACCCTGCTCTGCCGCTACAATTTTTTCACGTGAAAATATCTCACCACTTTGTAAAGGAACTAATAGTTTTTTTAATTTAGTTTGCGAAACTATCGCATTGCCGGTGAATTGATAACCACTCAGTTTGTACACCGGCCCTTCGGTCACATGGATGATAAGATAAACATGTTTTCTATCGGGAGTTAAGCTCGCCTGCGTAGAATCTACTTTAAATTTAAGATAACCTCGATCCATATAATAAGATTGTAAAGAGTCTAAGGTCGCGGATAATCGATCCTGACTATACTGATCAGCATTAGTAAAAAATGACCAAAAATGGTGTGTACCCAATGGTAAGGCCCCACGCAATTTTCTTTCACTGAAAACATGATTTCCGACGATGGAAATATCAGCAATCTCTACGGTAAGACCTTCTGAAATAACAATACGTACAGAAACTCGGTTATTAGGCAAAGGAGTAACAAGTGGTGTAACGCGCGCTGAATATTTACCGATATTGTCATACTGCGTGCGCAGCTGCGCAATAAAGCGATCTAAAGTGGCTTTATCAAATAGGCGGCCGCGAACTAAACCAATTTTTTTAACAATTTGTTTTAATTTATCCTTAGGAATTTCTTTATTACCGGTAATATCAACTTCACTGATGGTCGGTCTTTCCACCACTTGTATAATCAAGCTATTACCTTGCTCTTCTAAGGTGACATTACTAAAAAATCCGGTCGCATACAGTGCATTGATGACAGCAGATGATTGATAGGATTGGAAAGATTGGCCCGTTCTAATAGGTAAATAGCTGAGTACGGTATCACGACTAATGCCCTGTAGACCGTCGATCTCAATCCGATTGACAGTAAAGGCTTGCGCGGGCAAAGCGAGGAAAAAAATGATCGATAACGATCCTACTAAAAAAATTCTCAATAAAAGTCGCAACATAGTCGTTATTTTTTAGCCAAAAAAAAGATCGCTATAAAAAAGTCAAAAAACTCTGTAGCCTTTATGACACATTTTTAATGGATGACTGATTCTCTTCGCACTATTTTCGTTTCTGAAGCGCTATAATGCTTTAAAATCATCTCTTTAGCAATCTCACGAGCTAAACTATCATCCTCCAAGATAATACTGAGATTAGAAACGGGTCGTGAATGGATTTTTTCCAATACATCCTGATTGAGCTTGGCAATATCAGTAAAATAGATTTTGCCATCTAAAAATGCTTGTACAGCAATTTCATTCGCAGCATTCAGTATCGTTGTCGCTGTTCCGCCGATACGCAACGCCTGATAGGCTAAGCTTAAACAGGGATAGCGCTTTTCATCAATCGCTAAAAAATCCAAGCGTGCAACTTTTAATAAATCTAAAGTAGCCGCGGAATTATTAATTCGTTCGGGAAAACCCAAGGCATGTGAGATAGGAATCCGCATATCAGGACTGCCTAATTGTGCTAACAGCGATCCATCTAAATATTCTACTAATGAATGTACAATACTCTGTGGATGTAACACCACTTCAATTTGATCGAGTGTAAGACCAAACAAAAAATAGGCTTCTATGACTTCAAAACCCTTATTCATGAGCGTCGCCGAATCAACGCTAATTTTGCGTCCCATACGCCAATTCGGATGTTGACAGGCCTGTGCTGGTGTAGTCGCTGGCAATTGCTCCAATGGTTTATGTCGTAAAGCGCCGCCCGATGCGGTTAAAATAATTTTCGCCAGACTTTTACACGTGCTACCGGGCACAACTTGTCCATGTAAACACTGGAAAATTGCATTATGCTCACTATCTACAGGTATTAAAGTAGTTTGGGCTCGTTGCGCTTCTTCTATGAATAAAGGACCTGCCATCACTAAGGCTTCTTTATTCGCGAGTAATACTTGCTTCTTAGCTTTAATGGCGGCTAAAGTAGGTAATAAACCTGCAGCGCCAACGATAGCGGCCATCACCGTTTCCACTTCGTCCAGACTGGCAACGAAAGCTAAAGCATCCCTACCAAATAATACTTCTGTTTTTGAAGACTCTGCACGTAAACGTTGCTGAAGGTTTTGACTTAAATTTTCACTGCCAACCACCGCATAAGTAGGATTGAATTTCAGGCATTGTTGAAATAATAAATCAATGTTGTAATGCGCGGTTAAGGCAATCACATTGAAAAGTGTTGGATGTTCGCTGATAACATCCAAGGTATTCACACCTATCGACCCTGTTGCACCTAAAATAGTTAAAGATTTCATGTTACTAAACCGAGCAGTAATAAAGATCCTGTAAAAACGGGAGCTGCAGCCAACAAACTATCAATCCGATCCAAAATTCCACCATGACCGGGTAATAATTGACCACTATCCTTTAAACCTCTTAGTCGTTTTAATTGGCTTTCAAATAAGTCTCCAGCCACTGCCGCTAAACTCGTCAATAATACCAATAAACACATTTGTCCCAGTGTGGGTTTAACTCCTTGGAAAAAATAAAACATGAGCATCGACGCAAAAAAAGTAAACAATAATCCGATAATAAAACCTTCCCAGGTTTTTTTTGGACTTAAGGTCGGCGCTAAAAGATGCTGTCCCCATAAACGACCACTGACAAACGCCGCCGTGTCGGCTAACCAAATAATCAACAGCATAAACAATAAATAAACAGGTGTCATTTGCAGTTTTTGTAACGCTACCCAACATAAGCTAATGATTAACCAACCTAAGCCAGCCGTGATCACAGGACTAATCATCGGTAGTACGGGCTTGCTGCCTGCCCAAATTAAATAAGCGCTTAATAATAGCCAAAAAACCAAACCTAATTTTAAAAGCACGTCATAGGCAAAATAAGGTAAAATAAGAAATAAGATCGCCGCTTGCACACCTACGTATAAAAATCGCTGTGGCAAATTCTTGCAAGCACTCAAACGTGACCATTCCCAAGCAGCCAGTAACATAATTACGGCGGTAATCAGTTTAAAATAAAATTCTGATGCGTAAAAAATTCCCACTATGACTAAAGGAATCAGTATCAGTGCTGTTAAAATTCTAAGTTTAAGCATTTATTTCCGTGAGTTGTTCGCTCGTGCATCCAAAGCGCCGTTCTCGTTGCGCATAAAAATGCAAAGCCTTCTTCAATTCTTGTTCGTCGAAATCTGGCCATAAGGTATCAGTAAAATACAGTTCAGTATAAGCTAATTGCCAGAGTAAAAAATTACTTATTCGATATTCGCCACTGGTGCGAATTAACAGATCCACCCCTGGCAAATCAGCTAAACTTAAATATTTAGCAAATATTTCCCGGGTTAATATTTCAGTTTCCAACGCGCCTGACTTAACTTCATTCACGATTTTCTGCGCAGCCTGAACAATATCCCATTGACCACTGTAATTTACCGCAATCACTAACTGCAGACCGGTATTTTTGGCCGTTACAGCCTGAGACTTATCGATCCATTCACGTAGCGGCTGATTAAAACCTTGCAAATTACCTACCATTCTTAATTGCACATTGTTCTTAGCTAATTTATCGATTTCGTTTTTCAAGGTATTCAGAAATAACGTCATTAAATAATTAACTTCTTGTTCAGGACGCTGCCAGTTTTCACTGCTAAACGCAAATAAGGTGAGGACTTCAATGCCGATTTCGCCACAGAGTTTAATGACCCTACGAACCGCCTTCACACCTTCTTGGTGACCTAGCATCCGAGGTAAATGACGTCGCTTCGCCCAACGACCATTACCATCCATAATGATAGCGATGTGGCGCGGACGTTTTAGTTCATGAATAGTGTCTGGAATTGACATAGAATAGTGAGATTAAATTTGCATTAACTCTTCTTCTTTGGTCTTTGCTAGTTTTTCTACTTCAGCGATATTTTGATCCGTCATTTTTTGTATCATGTCTTTGGCGCGACGTTCTTCATCTTCAGTGATGAGCTTTTTCTTCACCAATTCTTTAAGCTGATGATTGGCATCTTGACGATAATTACGAATGGATACGCGCGCATCCTCAGCTTCTTGTTTAACCAACTTACTCATATCGCGACGACGTTCTTCGGTTAGCATGGCTAAAGGAACACGAATAACATTACCTGCGCTTAAAGGATTTAAACCTAAATTAGATTGAATGATGGCTTTTTCGATGGTAGGAATAGAGGATTTTTCCCAAGGAGTAACCAATAAGGTTCGTGCATCAGCGACAGTAATACTGGCAACATGATTCAATGGGACTTCTTTACCGCCATATTGGGGAATGCGTAATTGCTCTAATAAACTTGGATGAGCCCTGCCGGTTCGTAACTTAGCTAAGTTAACTTTTAAAGCTTCCAATGCTTTTTGCATACCTTGTTCAGTTGTTAATTTTATCGGTCCTATCATACTTAATTCCTCTTACTCACTAATGTACCTTTACTTTTGCCTTGCAGAATATCTAATAATGCATTTTTGCATTTAATATTAAATACTAGTATCGGTAAATCATGATCGCGACATTGCGTAAACGCCGCTAAGTCCATGATACCTAATTCTTGCTCTAAGGCTTTTTCATAACTCACCTGCGAATATAACACGGCTTTGGGATCTTTTTTGGGATCGGCGCTATAGACACCATCCACATGTGTTGCCTTGAGCAATAATTCAGCACCGATCTCGATACCGCGTAAACTCGCGGCAGAATCGGTACTGACCAAAGGGTTTCCCGTACCGCCGGCAAAGATAACGACATAACCTTTTTCTAAATAACGTATGGCTTTGTAGCGTTCAAAAAGTGGTGCAAAACCGCCGATGGGAATCGCTGACATGATTTTGGCTATTTTTTTGTGCTTTTCAAGTGAATCACGCAGCGCCAATGCATTGATAACGGTACCTAACATGCCCATTTGATCGCCGGTAATTCGATCAATACCGCTGCGCGCTAAGACTTCGCCACGGAAAATATTACCACCACCGATCACGATGCCTATTTGCACACCTAAATCCACCGCAGCAACAATGTCGGATACAATACGGTTAAGCTCTACTGGATCCAGCATTTGTGAGCTTTCTCCATGGAGCGCTTCCCCACTGAGCTTAAGCAAAACACGTCGATACTTTAATGGTTGTGCCATCATAAAATAACAGGAGCTATTTAAAGTGGTGGTATGATACGCTTTCCAGAGAGATATTTCTAGCCATGTCCTATGTATCACTTAAAGCTCTTGCAATGTTTTGTTGTGACGTTACTTCTAGTTTCGTTATCCTTTCTTATCACGGGCTGTAAACAGCGACCCCTTAATAGTTTGTTCCCAATAGAGCATTACGATCAGATTATTACGCATTGGATCAACGCTAGCGACCCAAATTTTGATGCCCCCTTATTAAGCACAGACATGCAACAAAAACAACTGGACTTATTTTATCAGCATTATTTTGGCTTATTTTCACCGTGGAATTCTGCCCATGTCACTTTAATTCTCCAAGCAGCTTCGCCAAGCCTTAAGGATATGGAGCAAAAAGTAGTTAATAAATTTAATAACAACCATCAATCAAGCGTTAACTTGGGTTATGGTGAGAATTTTCGTCCTCATACCCAGCGCTGGATAGAAAATATTTCCCAAAATATTTATATCGATCAATTGGCGCATCTTCGGTTTCAAAAAGATAATCGTGGCATTGCGGTCAATAATTTACTTGTAAGAGCTTTGCCTAGCGATGATGTACATTTTTATAGTGACCAAATAGCAGGACAAGGTTATCCTTTTGATAATTTACAAATGACTTCTGTTTGGGCCGGTACACCTGTTTATATCATCGCCACGACACATGATCATGCTTGGCATTTGATTCTTAGCCCCGGGGTCATCGGCTGGGTTAAAAATAATGGAATTGCTAAAGTCGATGATACATTTATTAATACCTGGACCATGGCCGCCAAGAAAAAGCTTGCTGCAATAACGCATACACAAACTAGTCTAATGGATGCAAGCAATAACCGATTTTTATTAACTGCTTATGTAGGTACTGTATTGCCAGCGTATGCGATTTTGCCAAGCCAGCTAAGATTATGGGTTCCTATAGCGGATAGTAATGGCCGAGCGGTTATAAAAAAAGTAACTGTTGCTAACAATAATGCCGTTATTATGCCATTCCAAGCCACTCCACATCATTTTGCGCTTATCATGAGCACACTCATCGATCGTCCTTATGGTTGGGGTGGACTTTATTTCTATAATGACTGTGCAATAGAGTTAAAAAATCTTTTTACCCCCTTTGGGTTTTGGTTACCAAGCCATTCGTCAAATCAAGCAACCGCAGGAAAAACGATTGATTTATCTACCGATAGTACTGAACAAAGATTATCCTATCTAAAAAAGCAAGGACAGCCATTCCTGACTATCGTTTACATAGGTGGCCATGTATTTCTTTACATAGGAAATTATAGTGACCAAAAAACACATGCTTTAGTGCCTATGACTTACCAAAACATATGGGGGTTAAAACCTAATCCGCCCATAAGGCGAGCTATAATAGGAAAATCCGTCTTACTTCCTTTATTACTCCGCTATCCTGAAGACGTTCATCTAAGCTCATTAGCAGCAAAAAAATATTTTAAATTGACTTACCTAAGCGAGCTGCCAGCCATTTCGAAGCAAATCGATATCCCATCCTTCTTTTCACTGGCTGAGTTGGATTAACCGACACTTATAAAAAAATAGGCAAGCGTATGTCTAAGCTAATGCCAACGCGCATGTCTCGGTATTTAGGACTTCGAAACGTTGTTCGAGACGAGTGAGCGAATTTTGTATTTCATCAAGTTGTAGTTTATTGGCCATAGCGGCATGGATGTCTACTTTTTTATTTAATATCTTCCAAAGTTCTTCCAGCCAAGTTTTTACGTTTTTCTCTTTTAAACGTGGATACTCTTTTTTCATTTCTGGCCAAATCAAATGCCAATTAGATTCAAAAAAAATTCGTACTGAGCAGATAACCCTGGCTAAATTTTCCGCTAACGAGGCATGATGCTTCGCTTTAAAGGGCAAATATAACGTAATATGATCAATTAACTTAATTTGTTCTGTATCGGGCTGAGGTATAATTCTCGCTAAATGTTCCATTAACTTCGGCGCACTTTCTTGTAGAAACTCCACTCTGTCATCCATCGGATCAATCAATAGGCCACTTTTCCACGTTTCAGGTTGTTCATCGCCTTCTCTATTGATAAGAATAAAATTATGCCCTTCTTCTTGTCCAGTTAAAGTAATTGCCTGCATCCATTGCAAATGGCCTTTTTTCTCAGTAAATAACAATTGATTAAGTGCTACTGCAACCTGTTCATCACAACGGCCGACCTGTAGAACTTCCGCTAAGGAGCTATGTACGATTCGAAAAACAAGTAAACGCGAAACCCTATCTTGCAATCCTTCAGCAATTTTCTTTTCTATGCTTAACAGGAGATCTT
>JBDKHQ010000113.1:0-2767 GCA_039797585.1 Pseudomonadota bacterium
TAAAATCATCACCGGTCCATCAGTGTGGACGACAGCTTCACGTTGAACTTCATTTAAATTATTTAGATTAAAACCCATATGTAGGTTTTACACTTAAGCTTTTAATTTTGTCTTGTATAAAATTAAAAGTAAGCAAATTAAAGAGATAAACATCGCGGCTAAATATGGTGCTCCTGGAAATTGCATAGCAGGATTTTCCGTGAAAATTGAAAATAATTTCGTATAAAGTAGTGGGGCTACAATCGAAGTTAAACTAATAATAGAAAAGAGCGTTCCCTGTAACTCGCCTTGCTCATTTGGCGGTACTTCCTTTGCCACTAGTGACTGCAATGCTGGTGGTGCAATTACACTCAACATTATCAAAGAGATAATCGCATAAACCATCCATGTTTCAGAAGCTAGTGCATAAAGTAAATAGCTTAAAGTAGCGACTGCAGTGCCTATAATAAAGGTGTTCATTTCCTTAAATCGCTTAGTGAAAATTCCCGTAAAAAATCCCTGACCTATTCCTAATGCCAATCCTACCGCAGTTAGTGAGAATCCTACCTGAACAGATGTCCAATGAAATTTATAAGTCGTATAAAGTGTCCAAATCGATGGATGCACTTGTCCTGCAAGATTCACAAAACCAAAAAGTACAAAATATAAAAATAACTCTGGTCGCTTTTTGATATCGCGAAAAGAATTGATTGGATTAATTTTAGAAATTTCAAGATCTCGTCTAGATTCCTCCGGTAACGATTCTGGTAAAATAAATAAACCAAAAAAGAAATTTAGTATGGCCATAATAGCTGCAACAATAAACGGATAATGGTGGCCGAAACTTCCAACGAATCCACCGAGCGCAGGTCCAACGACAAATCCAACTCCAAAGGCAGCGCCAATCATTCCAAAATTTTTCGCGCGATTAGTATCATCTGAAATATCGGCCATATAAGATGAAGCAACTGTTTGATTAGCACCCGTCAAACCTGAAATAACTCTTCCAATGAATAATATGGTTAAAGTTGGAGCATAAGCCATTAAAATGTAATCTATGCCCGTTCCTAAAAGTGAAACAAGTAAAATCAATCTACGCCCGTATTTGTCTGATAGTGCACCTAAAAAGGGAGAGGCTATAAATTGCATAAACGCATAAACTGAAATGAAGTAACCAAAATATGTGGAGACAAATTGTGGATCGGTGCCAAATCTTTTAATAATCTCTGGCATAATAGGAATGATAATTCCTATTCCAATTGCATCTAGAAGTACGGTAATAAATATAAATATTCTTGATGCTTCTAAATTTTTTCTTAACAGTTTATTCATTAATTTATTTTCCTGCGATATACAAATCACTAAATCTAATTTTAGGGCTGAAAAATGTTTTATCAGCATTAGCGAGGAGGGTTGCTCCCATTTTAAGTTCGCTAGTTAATATTTTATTAAAGTTACCAGCAATTGTTATTTCTTTCACCGGCTGAATTCTAACACCATCTTTAACTAAGTATCCACTGGCACCAAAAGAGAAATCGCCAGATAAATTATCTCCACGCCCAAGCCCCATCGTATCAAGTATTTCTAAATACGTTCCTGCCGACAGATCATTTTCAGTCATTGTTCCTGGTTTAATTAACCAATTTGTTCCAGATACATTTAAAGAAGTCTTCGCACTTCGCGAAGCATGTCCCGTCGTTGCCGTTTTAAAATATTTAGCGGTAGCGGTGTTGTGATAAAAAGATTTTAAAATGCCATTTTCAATTAGCGTTAAATCTTTTTTAGGTACACCTTCACTATCGACATAGTACTTCGTGTAGGCATCTGGGTAAGCAGGAACATCTATTAATGTAAATTTACTAAAAGCTACTGCCTGATTTAATTTACTTTCCCATGGGTTGGTTTTTTCCATTGCCTCCTTGGCAGATAGATAATTTGAAAAGCTATAAAGTAATTCACCTAGCACTTCAGTTGAAAAAATAACATCGTAATTTCCAGAGGGAACAGGCTTGGCTTCTAACCAATTTACCGCATGCTCTAAACATTCTTCTACGCTATGATTTAAATCAAAACTTGCTAAGGATTTAGCTACGACTCCCACATAATGCATCGAAGTTACATCACCCGATTTAACTAAAGCTGATGTTGTTGCTCCAATTGAGGCATTTGATGTTTCAGTGTAAGTGCCGAGAGAATTCATGTAATAATTCTTCGATTCTGAAAATGATAGACCATTATAGGGAACCGCTGTTACTCTTTTATCTCTACGCTTAATTTCGGCTTCAAGTTTTATCGCCATTTCAATTTTTTCTTCGATTGAACTATTATCAACTATCTCCGATTTATTTTGAATAAAATCTTCTGCATTTTTATAAGCAATTTCTTCATATTCATTGATATCAGCATATTCTGAATTTTCTATAGCACTTTTTACAGCAAATAATATGGCATCTTTATCAAAGCTTTCAGAGTAGGCTAGCCCCACTCTTTTATTTTTAATCACTCTAATACCTAAAATAGCGGTTTTTGCTATTTTATATTTTTCCAGTTTCTCATTTTGTGCAGACAAACTTAACGACTCTCCAGAATTAACAATTACGTCGCAAGCTTCTGCTTTTAAATTTATGGCCTCATTGATTGTTTCTTGTAATAGTTTTTTCATGCTTGACCCCCAACCAAAATGCTATCAACTTTGATCGCTGGCTGTCCTACAGTGGTTGGAATACTACCACTAACTGATCCACACATACCGGCAGTACACTCTAGATTATTTCCAACCATACTAATC
>JBDKHQ010000114.1:0-2980 GCA_039797585.1 Pseudomonadota bacterium
TGCGTGCAGTGGCTACCACCATGACTTGACGGCGTGATGCGTTTCCTGCTTCGCCCGTCAACGCACGCCTATCGCGGGCTCTTCGACCGCACTTCGTGCTCTCCATGTCTCATCGAATGAATGTAAATTATCCGGCTGACAAAGTTTAGAGAGAATAGTTTCTGCCACATTACTGCCTTTAAATTCGTGAGGTAAAGAATTGATTTTCATCAATTGGCTATCCCAAAAATTTGAAAGCATTGGTTCAGCTTCTATATAGTTAAGCTTTTTTTCATTTTTATTTTTAAGCAACATAAAGATAATAAGCAGTTTTGCTATATCAGCATGGCCTTTTTCATATGCCCAATGTAGTGGTGTTCGTTCATCACTATCCACTACATTAACATTAGCTCCGTTTTTTATTAAGGATCTAACTAGTTCTAGATCACCTTTTGCAGCTGCATTGTGAAGTTCGAATGACATATAATACTCCTTATTTTTTTAGTATTAAACCCATTTTAGATTAATAAACTTAATAAAATATTAAATAAAAAAACCTACTAGATAATAGACCTTCTGCAAAACAAGAAAACAGATGCTAACCTTTATAAAATAGTTATCTATTTTTTAAATAAAAACTAGGCTTTAAAATCCATACCGTAAATTAATAATACCGGCCACGATGTGTTGACGATTATGGTTTTTTTGTTTCCTCGTCAGTGCCTGTTGCTTCTTACGTCGAAAAGGTAGTTGCACCCTACCACTAATATGGAAAAAATTCGTGCTAACAGATACATGGGAGCTTAATTTAGCTGGAGAAACAAGGAAGGCTCTCTTCCTTGTTTCTGCGTTTTATTACTACACGCCCATATGATTAGATGCTGAAAATACAGGCGCAGGAGAAAGGCTCGCCGCCCTATCACCATGATAACGACCCGGTACCGGCGGGTGAAAAAAATTGCTTTGGATAGACCCTGTAGCTCTTGGAAGTAAAGGCGTTATTTCTGAAGAAGGTCCAGCCAAGCTATCATCATTATTTATACTGCCATAAGGAAAAGCATCAAGCTCCCTCACTAAGTTTACACTGCCTAGCTTTTGCATGAGTTCACAAAGCGCCTTATATTCCTGGCAAACTTCTTTCAAACTAAAAGATAAAATTAATTCCGGTTCTGTATCAAAATAACTTATCAATGCTGCAATCTTCTCAACGGTAAAGTCCTCGTCCTTTTCCAGCTGATATAATAATTTATCTAACCAAGCTTCATCTATATTCTCTGTATTTATCGATTTGATTTTTCTAAATATTTTTATTTTTAATTCTTCTGCGAGTTGGATAAGCGTTGCACTGAAATTTTGCAGATCGTTTTTGTCTTTAATATTCAAAATACTTTTTAATTGACTTGCATTCGCTTGCGCTAAGGAGTCGAGTAATAGATTAGGTTTCATCAATTGTAGGCTAGCTTTCATTTGACTTAAGGCCTCAAAAAGACTAGCTACGGTTTGCGTATCTTCAGCGCCACCATATTGCGCAAATTTGCTCAGCACATTATTAAAGAAATCTATCATGGCGGTAAAACCTAAAAAAGTTAAACCCGTCTTGGCCAAATCCAGCAAATAAGGACGCAAAAATTCTAATTTACCATTAAAATTATCATTAATTAATTGCGCGCCTGCTGCATAAGAAAAAACAGATAAATACATCGAAATCATGATCAATAATACCGCTGTTTTGGGATAGAGTTTAAAAGCCATGGGAATTTTAACGGTATCATCTTTCCATGCAGTCAAATAATCATAGCTATTTTGTAAAGCATTACCACCGAAAAATGCCAGTAATACTCCAAAACAATAAATAGAAGGTGCTGAAATAACAGCAGCTGATACCGAATCGCCGGTATACTCAGCCATTCCCTTATATGAACCCATCGGAAATCCTGCGCAAGACAGTATTACCCAGAATGCTCCCGGCAAATAAACTGCTTGTCTGAAAAAACGATTTATTCTACCGGATGGGGCAATAGTTCGATTAGGCGACATCTCATGCAAACGATCAAATAGTTGAGTTAATAATTGTAGGGGAGCATGCGTTTGCTCTTTAACATCGCTTATGTCGTTTTTTACTTCATTGGTATAGTCATAGCCCGTAAATCTAAAACCATAAATGCTTAAAAGCCTTTGCGCCTGATCTAAGTGATTAATCAATCGTTGCTTGACCGTTTGGTAGTGTTGATTTATTTGTGCCTGCATTTCTTTTTCTTGTTTTTCTTCAGCATTCAGAAATGCATTAATTATTTCTTGAATCGCAACTTCAAACGATAAAAGAGGTAAACGAAACAACCGATTTCTAAAAGCAAGATCGACAGAAAATAAATGTAAAAAGGTATTTGTCACCCAAATCAAAAAGGCTTCAGAAAGGTTAAGTGCTATGGGTAATCCTGGTAAGGGATTAACCAGACTAAGTATAGGAAAAGGCATTGAAGCAATTAAAGAACATACAAATGTCATTACCTCTTGTGCTGTTTTTTGTTTAGCGCTAAAAGGATATTCTAAATAATTCACTAATTTTAGTGGAATGCTCCCTGCCTTTAGTTGCTCTAAATAGGCGTTGGTTGCATTGATTAAAATCGTTCCTGCAACCACCAATGTACCGCCCAGGTGATTTATCACAAAAAAACCACAGGGCACATCCTTATAGCTTGGATCGCCGCAAATAGTTTCGGCATAGGCTTTGGCGGGCACATAGTAGAATATCACTCCAAAGGCAGCTACGGCGGACAAACCTAACCATTTGAGTATTTCTTGCCTTAAACCGCAGTGCCCTTCCCCATCCAAGTGATATTTGATGACTGCATTTAGTGCATCTGGTGTTACCGATACTTCCTGATCCGGTACAATATTTTCTATATTAATAAGCTGAGAATCTTCGTTACTACTGATCGAAACTTCGAGCTCGGAATTGTTATCGGCATTGTTAATTGATAATGGCATATCCATCTCCTTT
>JBDKHQ010000115.1:0-10766 GCA_039797585.1 Pseudomonadota bacterium
AACGTCGAGCATAAACCGTGCGGGGCGCCAGGATAAATTTTTAGCGTGGAATCTTTGATAAGCTTAGTCGCAAGTAATGCTGAGCTCTGGATGGGTACGATTTGATCATCATCTCCATGCATAATCAAAGTCGGTATATCGAATTTTTTTAGATCGGCTCTGAAATCGGTTTCAGAAAACGCCCTAATGCAATCAACAACTGCTTTAAAACCGGCTTGCATGCCGAGTAACCAGAATGAATCTCTGAGTCCCTGAGAAACTTTGGCATCGGGACGATTAGCACCATGGAAGGGTGCAGAAAAATCTTTAAAATATTGTGAACGATCGACCAATACATTACGACGAATTTCATCGAATACCTGCATGTCAAGACCGCTAGGATTAGTGGCAGTTTTTAGCATAAAAGGCGTAACGGAACCAATAAGTACAGCCTTCGCTACTCTTTTTGTTCCGTGTCGACCTATATAACGCGCTATTTCGCCACCGCCCGTGGAATGGCCGACATGGATGACATCTTTTAGATCGAGTTCTGTGACTAATTTAGCCAGATCATCGGCATACGTATCCATATCATTGCCATTCGAGGGCTGACTGGAACGACCATGACCACGTCGATCATGCGCAATACAACGGTAACCTTGTTCAGCTAAAAATAACATTTGATCTTCAAAGGCATCGGCATTCAGCGGCCAACCATGGCTAAATACCACGGCTTGTCCCTTTCCCCAATCTTTATAATAAAGCTTGATAGCAGATCCATGTTCTTCACCTACTTTTATGGTGCTCATAGCGACTCCTTATGAAAAAATTTTTAGCATCTGCTAGGTATTATTGCATAATCTTTGCGACACAAGCTGCGCGTACAGCCGCATGCGGACAGATTGAGCTTTTCGCCACACAATCAGTATAGGATTTGGCGTATCGATCAAAGACGTGCCGTGCCTCGCAAGGTGATAAGTTAATTAGCTGCTGGACAAATTTCTTGCTACCAATTTCGAAATGTTGATAATCAATCGGATAATTCCAATAGCCGCCCCAACCCATAAAACCATTTTCAGCAAAGATGTCAATGGCTTGCTCAGCCATACCGATTCGAAAATCTTTTTTAGGCCGATAATTTAAGCGATTGATGAATTGTTTCGCAGACAGCGAAGGCAAAATAGTGGCATGTCCTAGATCATCAAAGCTTACATAAGGATTTTGTAATGGATTAATATCAATAGCGACGCCATAAGCATGCAAGGACCAATCTGATCCGCCTGTTATCGGTCGACCATTGAAAGCAGAGGTATTATTATCGTTCATCGAAGCAGTATCATCGCCGTTATACGCTTCCATCAATAATGCTTTGTTAATCGGAAATTTTTGCTTGAAAAGCCTATCAAAAATGATTTGCGTACGTTCTGCCACGGCATCGAGTACGACAACTTGGCCTTTGTCTTCTTGGCCCTGAAAATTGATGAGTGGAAAACTTACCGTTCTTAAACGTTCGCAGGGTACGGGATTTTTATCGGTGATAACGCTATGGGCTCTCATATTTTCGCATTGATCTTTTGTTATCGGCTTGATGGTAGCGATACTAGGGAAGCTTAGTGTGTGAGATAAAATCAATGCATAGACTATTTTTAATATTTTTTTCGGCTTCATATGCATTCCTTTGTTGTCATATATCGCTGGTACTGGAATTTGTGAGCAAGTTTTTAGTTGTTTCTCTTGCCCACAGGCTTAATAATAAATCTATGCTTCCTGATTATAAAATGCAACAACTAGATTTATTAGTTTTTTCTTGCGAATTAGCTTGTTCAGCTAATTCAGGTTTATATCTAAATAAAGCATGCGGATTAACAGCTACATGCATTTTCTGAATTTCTTTAGGTGATAAATAATTAAATATTTCTCTAACTACATCTTCGTTTATCTGCAAATTCTTCTCTACGTTTACGTTTCGGTTAATAGAATCACGTGTTTCGGGTATGGCGGCATTAGTATTGGTTATCTTAATCATTTCTTGCTGTAGAGATTTTAAATTAACTAATAAGTGATCACTGTATTCATAGAATTTATTTTTTAGCTCTTCGGAATCAAATTTTTGTATCTGTTGATGATAAGGAGAATGCTGTTTAGCTAATTGCGTTAGATTTCTTGCTGCGCAAATATCATACAATGTACATTCAGTACCGGGAATTTTCTGCTCTTGTAGTTTAGCAATATTATTTTTATAAATATTCCAATATTCTGATGCCCTTTCATGGCTATCAATAGAACTAGGCTGAGTTTGGTTTGGTTGCTCTAACAGCATGAATTTAATTAAAGGTTTAATTACAAAGGTATTGGGATCAGAATGTTGCAGAGCCCAATCAAGCGGCGTCTTATTTTCATTATCTTTGATATTAAATTGCGCAAAATTTTTAAAAAATATTTCAGCAATAGCTTGAATTGGATTATCAAAAAAAAGATACTTGTGAATATGTGGTGCTGCGGCAAAATCATGCAATGCGGTTCTTCCGTTGTTATCGACGGAGTTGGCATCTGCTTTTTGTTCAAAAAGTAAGTTTATTAGTGCTAAGCGAAATTTATCGCTATGATTAAATACTTCATCTGCTGAGTAATGCAGGAGGGTTTTACCTTGATCGTTAGTTAGCTCGGGTCCTGATTCGATAAATAACTTGGCTAATTCTTCCGGAGTTTTATTTTTTTGCGCGGGTTCAACCAACCATTTATAGAAATTAGGTACAGCCATAAGTATCTCCTTAATAATTATAATCAACATAAAATAGATTTTTTTATCTATTTATTAATTATATGATCTAATTATTAAGTATTTATTATGTTGCCCTCGATAATTGATACCGAGGGTAAGTAGAGCTAGATGAATAGCTTGACGCTCTTAAAAGGATTAATTTTTGGTTTTTTGATCCTGTTCATAATGACTATAGGTACGATGGCGTAATTTGGGTTCACCACCATATCGTCGCGTATTGCGACGCTGTGAAGTTGGATTGCTCGCATTAGTAGATGTTGCGTTGTTGCTAGCGTTTCCGTTAGCTACGGCGTTAGCGACTGGTTTTTCTTCTATCCTCGGTGCAGATCTTTCCACAGCTTGCGGAATAACGACTTTTTTTGCTGTGGTATTTAGCGCAGATCGATGCGACGCATTTTCTTCTCGATGTGGTTGATTGTTTAATTTAGTTTCGTGCTTTATTGCCGTTCTTTCAACGTGTTTCCTTTTATTAGGCAATGGTTTTCTTTCATTAATTACGGCATCAGGGTTAGACACAGGTTTAGGGCGTGTGGTTTGTTGATGCGGATGTGACTCATTACGTTGTTGATAATGTTTATTATAACGATTTTGCGATGGCTTACCGCCATTATGGTGGTGCTGCTGTCCACCACCCGTTTCGCTGCCGCCGCCTTCTCCATCTTTATCACGTCTGTCATCACGGCGGTGATTGCGTAGTCGGTTATTACGATTTGGTTTCGCATAGCGACGTTCGGAGGGATGTCTGTGCGGAGCATCGTTAGGATGACGCGGTGCAGGAGTGGTTGCTAGCTCTTTTTTCAGTGGTTTTTTACTAAGCTCAGTTTTAGTTTTACCCAGATCTTTTAACATACCCAACAATCGACTTAGCAGACCTAATTGGGTTTTAGCCTTATTTTTGTTAATCGTAAATGCCAGCGGTTTAACAGCCGGTGTTTCTATAGGTTTAACAGTAGGTGAGCTATAGGGTAGTGGTGATTCTAGGCAAGATTTATCTAACAGTTGATAGCTGGTTTTTTCGCTGGCCTGTAGATTATTGTTTTTGCCTAGACCGGTAATCTTATATTGTGGAGATTGCCAATACGGATTAGGTATTAATAATAAATTTGTTTTATAACGTTGCTCAATTTGCTGTATGGCTTTACGTTTTTCATTAATGAGATAAGTAGCCATATCGACGGGTATCTCGACACGTATTTGTTGAGTAGATTTCTTTAACGCTTCTTTTTCTATTGCACGTAATAGAGATAAGGTTAATGATTCGATGGTTCGTATCGTGCCTTCACCATTACATCGTGAACATAAGGTTTCATTGGCCTTTCCTAAGGAATGACGCAGACGTTGTCGCGACATTTCTAATAATCCAAATGCAGAAATTCGGCCGATTTGTATACGTGCGCGATCTTTTTTAGTGGCTAAACGTAAACAATTTTCAACTTTGCGCTGATTGTCTTCTGAATTCATATCGATAAAATCAATGACAATTAAGCCACCCAAATCACGTACGCGCAATTGATGGGCAATTTCTTTAGCGGCTTCTAAATTAGTGGCAACAGCTGTTTCTTCAATATCTTCATTTTTGGTAGAACGGCCTGAGTTAATATCAATGGAAACTAAGGCTTCGGTACGATCGATAACGATGGTGGCACCTGAGGCAAGTTCTATTTTGCGTTTAAACGCAGATTCAACTGCTTCTTCGATATCAAAATACATAAATAATGGGATAGTATTTTGATACAGCGTAATTCGGGAAACAAAATCCGGTCGAATTTGCTCGATAAAATGTTTAATTTCTTCGTAGATGGTTTTATCATCAATAATAATTTCGTCAATATCGCGTCTTAAATAATCACGTATTGAACGTCTGATCAGATCGCCTTCTTGAAAAATTAGGAATGGAGCAGAACCTTTGTTAAATGCCTCTTGGATGGCATTCCATTGTTGCAGGAGTAAATTCAAATCATTTTGTAGCTCATGGATTTCTCGGCCGACGCCTGCGGTACGCAGAATAAGACCCATATCATCAGGAAGTTCCATTTGACTAAGTATATCCTGCATTTCACGACGCTCTTCTCCTTCGATACGACGGGAAATTCCACCGCGAGGGTTGTTTGGCATCAGCACTAAATAACTACCAGGTAAGGTGATGTAAGTCGTTAAAGCGGCGCCTTTATCACCACGTTCTTCCTTTTCAATCTGCACCATCACTTCCTGACCGACTTCAAGTGAATGTTTGGTGGCGCGTGACTCATGATTTCCCTTGCAGTAAGAAGGGGCGATTTCTTTGAAGGGTAAAAAACCATGACGCTTAGCAGCGCCATAGTCGATGAATGCAGCCTCTAAGCTAGGCTCAATGCGGCTAATTCTTCCTTTGTAGATATTTGATTTTTTTTGTTCATGCCCACTATATTCAATATCTAGATCGGACAGTTTGTTTTCTTCGAGCAAAGCAACGCGGATTTCTCCTGGTTGATTAGCATTTATTAATATTCGATTCTTTTCATTATGCATCGTTGAATCCTATTTTGTATGAAGGCTCAACTAAGCTTGCTTATCTGTAAACTTGATAATCGCTGTTAAAAGAAATTAAAACTGTTGCCATACCCTGAAACAATGACCACTTAATTAGGGTGTTGAATGACGACACACACACCAATTAAAAAGGAGTAAGTGAGTCAACAGGGTTCTTTGCATAAGCTCTTTTGCCTTTGGGCTTAAGTAGCGTAGAGTTTTAAATAACTGATTTTTAACACGGACTATATGTTTGCATATTCTCAATACCATTTTTTTATAAGCAGTATCTACTACTTATAAAATCTGCACCGGAAGAATATCGTTCCAAATAAAAAGTTGCAAACTTAAGAAGCCGGACTAATCTTCTGATTTTGGGATTTAAATTCATCACCAAAAATAAGTTAAATTTATAAAAAACTAAAATTTTTTACTTTAGTTAGCTCTATTTACAAAACGTTGATTTCTTATCATTTCGCTCTGTTTTGTGTCAGTTAAATAAAGGGGATTAGCCGTTCTATAGGCTGACACGGGAAACTAAATCTAGGACTCATTATAACAGTATTTAGTAGGTTGGCAATCGAAAGAGGGGCTGCAGCAGGGGACTTTATAAGAGTATTTAGTAGCTGGTGATCCAAGGAGGAGGGAGGTGATGCACAGACATTAAGCGTAGCTGAGTCCAATTTTTATCAGATTTTGTTTTACTTGAAAGTTTTGCTATGCTTAAGTTGGCTTCTACTATGGGCTATGGATTTGTCAGTGGGCTTGTCAGTCCAGGGCTGACAATTTTCCTTTTATGCTTTTTTGCAATACTTTTTAGATGGGGAATTTTGCTTATGTATAAGAAGTTTTTGGTTTCAATGCTGCTGACGGCGGCGTTAGTCGGCTGTAATCATCAGCCTTCTGATAAGCAAGGAGATCAATCAGATGCCGCGATGCCGGTTCAAGATCAAATGGCTAATCCGGCGAATTCGACTGGTTCGGATCAGCAAATACCGGTTAATCCATCAGCGGTGGAACCTACTCAAACACCACCTAGTGATACGACGCCCGCCACTCCAGCGACACCGGATACGTCCTCTAATGGAACGACCGATGCTACACCGGCTGAACCTGCTAATAACGATAATTCAGCTAATTCTGCGGCTGGGGCACACTAAGTTAATTTATACTGGTCACACGTTTCTGGACTAGTTTAAAAACAAGCTACTAACCAGGGCCATCTGGACCTATCCTGTGTTGTTTAAAAACGACACAGGATTATACTCTCCGCATTTGATTTTTTGCCTGCAGTTTAAAGCTATTTATGGTACTATTTAGTTCTTTTACGTATCATAGGTTTTGAGCTTTTATGGCAGAATCAGTGGCTAATGAAATCATTTCGGTAACCGTCGAAAAGGAATTAAAGCAGTCTTATTTGGCATATGCTATGAGCGTCATAGTAGGCCGGGCACTGCCTGACGTACGAGACGGCTTAAAGCCCGTACACAGGCGGGTTTTATTTGCCATGAGCGAACTTGGCAACGATTGGAATAAGCCACATAAAAAGTCTGCTCGTGTGGTGGGTGACGTGATTGGTAAATATCACCCCCATGGCGATGGTGCGATTTACGGCACTATCGTACGTATGGCACAAACCTTTTCGATGCGTTCAGTATTAATTGATGGTCAAGGAAACTTTGGATCGGTAGATGGGGATTCTCCCGCTTCGATGCGTTATACCGAAATTCGTATGTCCAAATTGGCTCATGCCTTATTGGCGGATTTGGCCAAAGAGACTGTCGATTTCGCGCCGAACTACGATGAAACTGAACAGATGCCTACGGTATTACCGACACGTGTTCCTAACCTGCTGGTCAATGGTTCTTCGGGTATCGCCGTGGGTATGGCCACTAACATACCACCCCACAATCTGGGTGAAGTCATCGATGCCTGTCTTGCTTTACTTGCGGATTCTGAGCTGACTATTGATAGGTTGATGCAATTTATCAAGGGGCCTGATTTTCCTACCGCAGGCTTAATTCATGGTAAGAGAGGGATTAAGGAAGCCTACCACAGTGGGCGAGGAAGTCTATTTGTCAGGGCTAGAGTAGAGTTTGAACAGGATGAAAAATCGAATAAACAACGAATTATTGTTACCGAGCTGCCTTACCAAGTAAACAAAGCAAAACTCATCGAGAAAATTGCTGAATTGGTAAAGGAAAAACGCATTGAAGGAATTACCGCATTGCGCGATGAATCTGACAAAGACGGTATGCGTATGGTCATCGAAGTACGTCGCGGTGAAAACGTGGATGTATTATTGAATAATTTATTTGCGCAAACCCAATTGCAAATCACGTTTGGTATTAATATGGTGGCTTTGGTCAATGGCAGACCCGTTTTACTCAACCTCAAACAATTAATTACTGAATTTTTGGCGCATCGACGTGAAGTAGTGACACGGCGCACGATCTTTGAATTACGTAAAGCAAGAGAACGCGCGCATATTTTAGAAGGTTTAGGCATTGCCTTAGTAAACATCGATCCGATGATCGCTTTAATTAAGGCGGCTAAAGATCCAGCGGATGCCAAATCTCAATTGTTAGCGCAACACTGGCCGTTAGGTATGGTGGCTGAGATGCTCACTAAAACCGATGTGCTAGAAACCCAATTAACAGTCGATGCCGCGCATGAATACGGTGTAAAAAAAGGCGAAAATAGTTATCGATTATCACCCGAACAAGCACAAGCGATATTAGAACTGCGCTTACATCGTTTAACCGGTCTTGAACAAGAGAAAATTTTAAAAGAATACCGCGATCAACTCGATATTATTATTGATTTATTGGACATCTTAAACCAACCCGAGCGCTTACGTCAGGTTATACACGATGAACTGGTGGCAATTAAAGAAGAATTTGCCGATCCGCGACGGTCCGAAATTATCAGTGTTGATGCTGAAATTAATGAAGAAGATTTGATTCCGGCCGAGGATGTGGTGGTGACATTGTCACATGAAGGCTATGTCAAACGACAAAGTTTAGATGTTTATCAAGCACAACGTCGCGGCGGTAGAGGAAAATCCTCAGGCGATGTCAAAGAAGAAGATTTTATTGAGCACTTATTAATAGCGAATACGCACGCTACGTTATTGTGTTTCTCTAGTGTCGGTAAAGTGTATTGGCTTAAAGTATATAAATTACCAGAAGGTAGTCGTATCGCTAAAGGCCGACCCATCGTTAATTTATTGCCTTTAGGCGAAAATGAACGGATTAACGCGGTATTACCGGTGCAGAATTATAGTGCTGAGCATTTTATTTTTATGGCAACAGGAAATGGTACCACGAAAAAAACCAGCTTAGTTGATTTTTCACGGCCGCGTAATGACGGTATTATTGCGATTGATTTGCGTGAAGGTGATCGTTTAGTGGGCGTCGCATTAACCGATGGTCAGCAAGATGTTTTATTGTTTACCGATGCCGGTAAGGTAATACGCTTTAATGAAAGCAAGGTGCGTTGTATGGGACGTACCGCCTGCGGTGTTCGGGGTGTTAAATTACAAGAGGGACAACAGGTTATTTCCTTAATCATTGCGAAACCAGAAGGACTCATCTTAACGGCAACTACGCATGGTTATGGTAAACGTACGCCCGTTCCTGAACATCGTTTAACCAGTCGTGGCGGCAGTGGTGTGGTGGCGATTAAAACTACGGAGCGTAATGGTAATGTCGTGGCAGCGGTGCAAGTATTGCCTTCCGATGAAGTGATGTTAATTACCAATAAAGCCACTTTAGTGCGCACGCGTGTTGCTGAAATTCGGGTGGCGGGTCGACATTCACAAGGTGTACGCTTGATACGGCTGAATGAAGGTGAGACTTTAGTCGGCTTAGAGCGTATCGAAGAAGATTTGGTCGGTGCAAGCCCTGAACAAACCGATACATTAATAAATTTGGCGGTCGAAAAAACCGATACCGAAGATCTTAATTAGGTTCGTCGATGGAAAAACAAAAATTACTTGAAGCGCTCATCAACATTGATGTCATTAAATGCGGTGAGTTCACGCTACGTAGCGGCGAAATTTCGCCGATCTATATCGATTGTCGTTCTATCATTTCTTATCCTGCGTTGTTACGCGCTGTCGCCAACAGCTTATGGAATAAGGTAAAACATCTTAAACCGAATTTGTTATGTGGTGTACCTTATACCGCTTTGCCTATGGCTACGGCTATTTCACTCGAGCAAAATCTACCGATGGTAATGTGTCGGAAAGAAATTAAAGAGTATGGAACTAAAAAACAAATCGAAGGTGTTTTTAAACCCAGTCAAGAATGTTTAATTGTTGAAGATGTCGTCACTACCGGTGGCAGCGTGCTGCAAATAGCCGAAAGTTTAAAAAAACATGATTTACAAGTAAAAGATATCGTCGTGTTAGTGGACCGACAGCAAGGTGCTAAAGCAGCGTTATTCGCCGCCGGTTATCAATTACATAGTGTCTATACGTTGGATGAAATCATTAATACGCATGCTTGATGCGAGTCAATGTCAATAAAATAAAAAGCTTTTATGTTAGCGTCGCACTGGGTTCTTTGAAAATCCGATCACCGCAAATGATTTCAAGTTTTGCTATATCTATTGCTTTGATTATTTTAACGTGCATAACGTATTCTTCGGTTGTATTTCTTAGCGGAAAAATTTTCTCACCCTTTTCATAAGTTATTAATTGATCCTTCATTAAATTTTGAAGTAAGGTGTTGAATTTCACTTGTGCTTCTTTATTAGGCGGAAATAAAGTGCTTTCCCTTAGAAAGATATGCGCAGGCTTACCTAAAACCTTAGGATAGAGTTCTGCCCGATAGTAAGAATCTAAATCATTCTGAGTTAAAATTGCTGTTAATAAACTTACACCGATATTTTGTTTTTCTATTGTCAAGTACCCATTGGGTATAAGCTGGCCTTTGAGAAAGGCTTCCAGCTCATGTATACTTGTTATTTGATTAATCTTGGTAATTTGTTTTTTTTCTATTGCTTGTTGGCCATTTTCAAGCTTCTTGGTAAAGCTTTCCTCCTTCATTTCACAAAGCATTAGTTGCTTTTTCTTAAAAAAATCAAAAATTACAGTATTAAATTTTTCTTGCGTAACGGTGCCTGGAGGTGAATCAGGGATTTCTCCTATAAGAAGGTACCCGGGAGTTTTTTTACTGACTGGAAAATATTCTGGGGAGTAGTTTTTGTTAAGTCCATAAGAGGCTAAAATCTGCTTTAATAAATTTATATAGGTAGTTTGTCGCGATTTTGGCAAACGAAAAAGATTATAAGACATATTTTATACTCCATATATTAAAAATTTGCTTTATTTTTCGTCCTTTTTTATTTTCTTATTTTTAATAAATAATATCATACGATGAGACATGGAGAGCACGAAGTGCGGTCGAAGAGCCCGCGATAGGCGTGCGTTGACGGGCGAAGCAGGAAACGCATCACGCCGTCAAGTCATGGTGGTAGCCACTGCACGCAG
>JBDKHQ010000116.1:0-5180 GCA_039797585.1 Pseudomonadota bacterium
TTTAATCTTATAGTGACTTAATTTACTGTTTTCTATCATGATTCTAGACTAACATATCTATTCTGCTAGTCTAGAGCCTCGACAATTATTAAACAGTAATATACAACAAATGGCATGAGGATTTGTCGTATAAACATATAATACACTGATTTTACAAAGTTTTACTCTACATTATCATTAATCAAAACCTTTAAAATAATATAGTTATGAAATCTTTACGCAACAAAGCCAGAAAAACCACATCTATAGATTCCAACATCAATACACGTTATTCACTTACCATGCACAAACTTTAAAATCACTTCCAACCCAACAAGCTTTCTGTTTAGTAGATCGTATTGCATGCCCCCAACGAGAGTTATTTGCGCCTTTCAGTGAGCCGCTAACTTCAGCCACACCAGGCTCAACGATATATACACCGATATCCATAATGTTGCGAACAAGAGGTTTATTCTTATTTAAGTTGGTTAGGTAAAATGAACCTCCTTCACTCGGATTAAAACTGCATTTTCCTTTAAATATAGTTTTACCCTGTTCATCAATCTGACATGTTACTATTTTAGGTGCTGCCATTGAATTTGTACTCAGGCTTAATACCCCAAAACTAACAAGTAAAGCTGCTATCGTTTTTTTCATTTTTTAAATCGCTTTATTTCATTTATTGATAATTACAATATTTTTGTTCACCAAATGGTTCATCATCCCCTAAACTGATAGCGGATACCTTTTGGTTTTTTAATTGCTTAGTGTTTACATCTCCACCCCAAGCATTAAAAATTAGATTGATTGAACCTTCGGGACCACTTCTCACCACATAATCAGCAATCATGCCCTCTCCCCACCCTTCATGGTAACAACCATATTTTAATTTTTTCTCAATCGTATTAAGGCTTTCTTTATTTAAGAAAATTTTTACACCATCTGTAGACAAGTAATCCGTAGCAACTTTTCCGCTTAAGGTTGCATTACTTAAACCGTATTGGTCAAAAGTAGCTACTAATCGATTGCCATTTTTCAGTTTCCAAATTGAGAAACCTTGTTCTTTCTGTGGCATACCCAATTTCTTTTTTAGAGTGCTTAAAGAATCTCCTACTGTAACTTTTACTCCATTTGCAAAAATGAAATCCTCTGCAAATACTCCAGTTGTTATTGTAAGTAAACTTACCAATAAAATAGATTTTGATACTTTCATCCGAACCTTCTTTTCTAACTATATTAATTCAATTGTTAAAAGCTTATACTTTTACACTCTGTGTTTTCCTCCAAACAAATACTCGCATATCCCGTATTTGTTGAAGGTTTATACTGCTGTGAAGATTTCGCTACATTAACTTCTGTATTCGTAGGAGTGTTATAACTTTGTTGTAATCCTACAAAAGACAGCAGATCCTCTGCCAATGCTTGTCCTAATTTTTGATAACCTGCCTCTGAAAAATGAACCCCATCTTTTCGACCTAAACCTTGATTAATCCAAGATTTCATCGAACATTCCCCCCCCATGGCTTGTTGCCAATTCCAATACAAAGTATGCTTTTGCTGTGCAACTTGGTACTGCACATTTTGAATCGCAGTTAATTTAATTGGTCTTATCCCACATTGACCCGCGATATTTTTTAAGCTTTCTGGTGCTGAAACAATCATAATGGCAGTATCAGGACTCGCTACACGGATCTGATCAACTTTCGAAATTAATAAATTTTTATACTTATCGACATCAATATTGTCGTTAAATGCTTCGTTTGTTCCATAAGCAATAATAATCAATTCAGGCGAGATGCTCTTTAAATTTTGCTGCCACCCCTCGTTCCAGCGATTCCAATATGATAATTCTGCTCCATTAATTCCTAATGCTGAAACAACAGCCCCCCCACCATTTTGATTTTTTGCCCACCATCCCCCAATTGCTGATTGTTCTGCATTTGAAGCAGTGATGGTAAATGGTAGTTGTGCCACAAACTCGACTGTTTGCCAGGTATTGTTTTTGATTGGGGCTTCAATCTCAAATTGATGACCTTGTGCATCTCGGCCCAAAAACTTACCATCCGTTGCAGCCTGCCTTAAATTTACTGTGATTTTTTGCGAAAGTTCACTTTGTTTTGATTTAATGGTTAAGGTTGCTCCATTAAACTTAGGGGTAGCGATTAAGCCCCCTAAAGTATAATTTTGATCTCGCTGCTGACGGCTAGAGATTGGCTCCCAACCATTGTTATCGTACCCATAACGGACTAAACGCTGCCCAGAAAAATACATAGGCATTCCCCACCCCATTCCACCGTTTCCTAACCTGTTTTGTAATTGAGTCCTTAACGTTCCTGTCATTACATCAGCCGCTGTATGGGAATCACCGAATTGAACAATATGAACAGATTTATTTTTAAAAGCAGTCATTAATTGGTTAGTATTAGGATCATTAAAATTGGTCAAATTACTAGCATAAACTGG
The DNA here is from genome assembly GCA_039797585.1 of Pseudomonadota bacterium. Lineage (GTDB taxonomy): Bacteria > Pseudomonadota > Gammaproteobacteria > Diplorickettsiales > Diplorickettsiaceae > Aquirickettsiella. The sequence continues at coordinate 2,443 of JBDKHQ010000116.1, forward strand.
TGATCCGATCGTTAAAATGCAAAATACACCTAAATAAACTGACTTTTTAATCAACATAGACTTAACCTGTATTTTATTGAGTTTAATGAATAATTTTTAGATGGCTTGAAATAACTTGTGCAATCAGTTTCTGACCATCTGTTGAAAAATGGATTCCATCAGCACTACGCATTTTAATAGAATTTCCATTTTTAGTAACATATTCATTGTAAATATCGTTTTTTCCACCGAGTAATGGTCTGGAATCAATAAAAAATGCCTGATGCTTTTTCACTTCATCACTAATGACTCGATTTAAATATACCATCTGTTGATTCAACGAATCTTTTTTCATGTTTGGTGGACTCAACCACATCACACTAATTCGATTTTCTTTGGCTGTTTGAATAATTTGAGAAATGCGAGAACGATAGACAGTCTCCCATTCAGGCGATTGAAATTTAAGGTAACTTCCACCTTTAGGGTTTGGCATATCCCAAGGATCATTCGCTCCTAAAAACACGACTAAAACTTTAATTTGCTTATTTGCAGAAATAGTATCTTGAATTGTTTTAGGCCAATCGAAGAAGCTAGGGTACGACAAGCCTGTACTCTGTTTACTTAAATTAATGGTTTTAATATCAAATTTTTCTTGCAAATGCTTTTGTACATGCGGTGCAACCCCCTGCATTAATGAGTCACCTGCAAAGAAAACTTGGTCAGTTTTAGTCAAGGTAAATTGGTCAAGTAAAGCTTGATGTGCCCTTGCTTGTTCTTCTTCCGCCAATCTGATCTTTTCTTGTTTTTCAAGTTGTACTAAGTACTGGCGATATTCTGGTGTATACGCATAATGCTCATTGTATTGACTTATGATCTCGGTATTTAATTGACCAATCATGGCTTTATTCAAGCCATGTTTCGTATATAAAAGATCACCAATCTGCCCACCTAATGTCCATACTTCAAATTTTTCTAACTTAGTTAAAGGACTTTCTCTATGGTAAGTCTGCTGAAAATAGGCATTGACTGAATTTTGCATAATCCAAATTGATAAAAATGCAAAAAAAACCAGGGTAACCAGAATAAAAATATAACTCTGAACATGATCATCAGCTGGACTAAATTCCTGAGCATTAATTTCATATTCAAGCTCTAGCAGTTTTGACTCATTAGAAATTTGCATATATAAATCCAGGAATTCCAGAAGGTGCACAAATGATAATAGTGATGAAAATAGCGAAGAGCGGTACTAGCAATGCATATCTTGGGATGTTTCGTTGATATGAACTTAAATTACTTAATGCCCGATAAACAAATGGGTAAATCACCCAGGCTATCGTTAATAAAGTAAGTAAATATAATGGGTTACTAGTCCATTGGACATTAATATGATTACTCAATAAGGCTCTAAATACTTGCAATGCCTCTTCGAAGGTTTTGGCTCTAAAGAAAACAAAGCAAAAACTAACAAAGGTGATTGTGAAAAATACGCTAGTGGTTTTCCCTATCCAGCTTGATTTTGCAAAAGCATCACGTGCATGTTTTATGTCTACTTTAAAGACCTTTTGATAGATTTTATCTGAGATATTAAGCAGTACTAATGCTAAGCCGTGTAACAATCCCCAGATAAAAAAATTCCATCCTGAACCATGCCATATACCTGATAACACCATTGCAATCACTAGATTTAATTGGGTTAGTGTAAAACCACCCCGGCTCCCCCCTAGCGGGATATAAATATGGTCTCGTATCCAGGTAGACAAACTTATATGCCATTTATCCCAAAAATCACGGATGTTGTGGGCAAGTAACGGAGCTCTAAAGTTTACAGGTAATCTAAAACCCAACAGCAGGCCAAAAGCGATCATCATTTCACTGTAGCCGGAGAAATCGAGAAATAGCTGCAAGGTATAACCATAAATTGCAGCCAATATTTCCAAGCTATGATATTGCATTGGATTAGCGAATACAGGATTTACCCATTGATCCGCAAGCCAACCTGCGATCCACCATTTTTTTATTAACGCTAAAACCAGAAGTATTAAAGCCAAGCTCGGTAATAAAATTTTACGGGGCTGATTCGTCGTTATCTGTGTACTCATTCCACAAGACTGGCCACTAATATCGGTCAACCCCTTTGCATTCTGAGCACGAGCGATAGGGCCGGCTGTTATAGTTACAAAGAATGAAAAATGCATTAAAAGTTGAATTAAATTAAATCTAGGACAATCTATTTCATTCCTATAACGACTAACCAAATAACTAATCGCTTGGAATGAGTAATAGGAAATACCTAAAGGTAAAATTAAATTTGCTGCCAATCCTGAATTATCTAAATTAAGTTTATCTAAAGATTCAGAAACTATCGGTTTAAAAAAATCGTAATATTTAAAGATACTTAGCTGAATTAATGTTATTACAATTCCAGAAATTAATAATTTTTTCTTAAGTAAAATATATCGATCCATTAATATGGATATTAAATAAACTATCAAACTAAAAATAAATAAAATAGTGATAGCTAACCCACCAGCCATCAAAAAAACCAGCAAATAACTTGTAATAACGAGAATCAGATTCTGAATCTGAGGCTTATTCCTAAATACCCAGTAAATACTAAAAAATAGAATGAACGACAATGCGAATTCTATAGATAAAAAAGAAAACATTTTTTTATTCAGTTACAAAAAAAATTACCCAAATATAACATTATTTTTAAAAAAATATTAGGGCTTGTTGAGAATTAACAAAGGCAACTG
>JBDKHQ010000117.1:0-12495 GCA_039797585.1 Pseudomonadota bacterium
CCGTAGTTTTCAATAGGTTATTAAGTTTGCAAAGTATCGCAAGTATTTGATTATTAATGTTTATTTGCGTTAAATAACGGATTACGAATCAGTTGCTCTACCGACTGAGCTACGTTGGCAATGCGGCTGGAAGAGCCACGAATTGTAGTCAATTTGAGCATTATAAGCAATTTACGGTTTTGAGAAAAATCTTGCAATACTTAGCTTGCAAGAATCAGCATAAATATTTTTCCCCTAATATTTGAATTTTGTAAAAATTACCTGAAATTGAGTTGGTACTGGTCTAAACAAGTATGGCTTGTTAAACTAGATTATCAACTTTATAAGGGTGTGGTTTATGTATTCGACAAAAGGAAAGCAAACAGGTCTTACTTTACTGGAACTGATGATCGTTATTGCGATTATTGGCATCTTGGCGGCAATAGCTATACCTAGTTATCAAAATTATAGTAATCGAGCTAAATTTGCTGAGGTTATTCAAGCGACGGCACCGTTTAAGTTAGCGGTTACTACCTGTATGCATGAGCATGATAATTTAGTCGCTTGCGGCACGCCCGGTCAAAATGGAATTCCAGATAATTTTAAAGCCGAAAGTCAAACTAAAGGCTATGTAGCAACTGTAGAAGTTAGTAAAAATGCTCAGATTATTGCGACATCCCAAAGAATTCGTATTAATAAAATTGACCACTTCACCTATATTTTAACCCCCATTTATCAAACAGATGGCCAATTACGCTGGGATGTTAGTGGGACTTGCATACAGCCGGGGCTTTGTAAGGCTGAGTAATTAGATCTCTAAATCTGAGTTAAATTAACCGAGTAGGCTACCTAGTCCTAGAGTTTAGTTTCTTTTTGATTTTGACTATATTGTAGGTTCTGCAAGCATGTTATTCTAAGCCTATTAAATTTAAGACTAAACAGAACCTCCATTGAGGTTGATGACATGACTGACTATAAAAATACTTTAAATCTTCCTCATACTGAATTTCCCATGAAGGCCAATTTACCGCAGGCAGAACCGGCTATTTTAAATCAATGGAATTCTTTATCGCTTTATAAAAAATTACGCGAAAAAAATCATGGGAAAGACAAATATATTTTGCACGATGGTCCTCCTTACGCGAATGGCCGCATTCATATTGGTCATGCGGTTAATAAAATTTTAAAAGACATCGTCGTGAAAGCAAAGACCATGAGTGGTTTTGATGCCCCCTTTGTTCCGGGTTGGGATTGTCATGGATTACCTATCGAGTTAAACGTTGAGAAAAAAGTCGGCCAGGTTGGTAGTAAATTAACTGCTAAAGCTTTTCGGCAGGCGTGTCGTGAATATGCCGGTCAACAAATATCCATCCAGCGTGAGGAATTTAAACGTTTAGGCGTGATCGGTGATTGGGAACATCCCTATCTGACTATGGATTTTCAATTTGAAGCCAATATTATTCGTGCATTAGGCCAAATTATCAGCCGTGGACACCTGCAACAAGGATTTAAACCCGTGCATTGGTGTGTCAATTGTGGTTCCGCTTTGGCAGAGGCCGAAGTTGAATATGCTGACAAAATTTCACCCGCAATTGATGTGCGGTTTAGAGTCATTGATGATGCTGATTTTTTAAGCCGAATTCCAAATGAAGCCGGCCATGGACCTATAGTAATACCCATATGGACCACCACACCTTGGACGCTACCTGCAAATGAAGCAGTTGCATTAAATCCAGAGATTGAATATGTATTGGTGCAAACTGAGACTGAACGTTTATTAATTGCTGAGTCTTTATTAGCAAGCTGTATGCAGCGTTATCAAATAACGGATTATAAACGTTTAGGTAGTGCGACAGGAAAAGTTTTTGAAGGAGTTATACTCCAGCATCCTTTCTATCATCGACAAGTCCCTGTTATCTTAGGTGAACATGTCACTATAGAAGCAGGTACTGGAGCGGTACATACTGCACCCGCTCACGGAATAGAAGATTATAATATTGCACAACATTATGGATTGCCATTAATTAATCCTGTCGGTGCTAATGGCTGTTTCTTACCTGGTACAGCGATATTTGAAGGTGAACATGTATTTAAAGTTAACCCTTTAGTGATCGATCAGTTAAGAGAACCAAAAAATTTATTAAAAGAAGAAAGTATTAAGCATAGTTATCCGCACTGTTGGCGCCATAAAACAGCTTTAATCTTTCGTGCGACACCACAATGGTTTATTAGCATGGAACAGCAAGGCTTAAAGGAAGACAGTTTGGCGGCTATAAAGGAAGTCACTTGGATTCCGCAATGGGGAGAAGCGCGAATTGAGTCCATGATTAGCAATCGGCCCGATTGGTGTATTTCTAGACAACGAAGTTGGGGTGTTCCTATTCCTTTATTTGTACATCGTTTATCCCGTGATTTGCATCCGAATAGCCTTAGCTTGTTAGAGCAGATTGCAAACCGTGTTGAAAAGATAGGGATAGATGCCTGGTATGATTTAAATCCAGAAGAAATATTAGGTAACGAGGCGCAAGAATATGAAAAGTTAACCGATTGCCTGGATGTATGGTTTGATTCGGGTGTAAGTCATTATGCGGTTTTAATGAAAAATCCTGCCTTGGCTTGGCCAGCTGATCTTTATTTAGAAGGTTCAGATCAACATCGAGGTTGGTTTCAATCTTCCTTATTAACTTCTGTGGCAATGAACGCCCAAGCTCCTTATAAATCTGTTTTGACACATGGATTTACTGTGGATGAAAAAGGCCACAAAATGTCTAAATCTTTGGGAAATGTGATTGCACCAGAAAAAGTTATACAAAGTTTAGGAGCGGATATTTTACGCTTATGGATTTCTTCGACAGATTATCGAAAAGAAATAGCTGTTTCGGATGAAATTTTAAAACGCACCGCAGAAGCATATCGACGAATTCGCAATACTATTCGATTTTTATTAGCCAATTTACATGATTTCGATCCAGCGAATGCCGTGCCTACAAGCGATATGTTGTCTTTGGACATTTGGATCTTAGAACGGGCGAAGCTGCTACAGCATGAAATCATCGATGCTTATGAGAATTTTCAATTTCATACCATTTATCAGAAATTACAACATTTTTGTATTAGTGATTTAGGTGGATTTTATTTAGATATTATCAAAGATCGTCAATATACTTTACAAAAAAATAGTGTCGCGCGACGTTCTGCGCAGACTGCACTTTTTTATATTGCAGAAGGTATGGTGCGCTGGTTAGCACCTATTTTAAGTTTTACGGCAGAAGAAATTTGGCACTATCTTCCAGGTGACCGCGAAGAAAGCGTATTTTTAAATGACTGGTACCCCTTAGCTTTTTCGTTTGCGGAAGATCCTTTACAAGCAATTTATCAGCAAACTGACCGACAAACTTATTGGAATGAGCTTATACAAGTTCGTAATGAAGTTAATAAAGTTATTGAAAAATCACGTATCAGCGGTGAATTAGGTTCCTCATTGGAAGCTGAAGTTGAACTTTATGTTAAAGAAAATACTCAACTCTATAAAATACTTTCTGCTCTAAAGGATGAGCTTAGATTTGTATTGATAACCTCTGATGCAAAATTGTTGACTACTCCGTCGCCGAAACAGGCTTCATCGTTTACTATCAATGGCGAAGAATTAGGGATAAATGTTATTTCTACTGTAGGTGAAAAAACAAAATGTGCTCGTTGTTGGCATCGACGTTCCGATGTAGGAAAAGATCCTGAACACCCAGAAATTTGTTTACGCTGTGTCGAGAATCTTCCCGATGGAAAAGGCGAACTGCGTGTCTATGCTTAAGATCCCATTTTTTTTCTAATTTATTTGACTCATGCAAGCAAGAAAAACTTCCCAATTGGCCTGGCTTTGGTTAAGCGCATTCATTATTGCTCTCGATTATTTAAGCAAGTTATGGATGACGCATTGGTTAGATCAAACTAGCATCATTCCGGTATTTCCTTGCTTAAACTTTATTTTGACACACAATTTTGGTGCTGCATTTAGTTTTTTAGGCCAAGCGGATGGTTGGCAGCGATGGTTCTTTTCGGCAATTAGTGGCGTGGTTAGTATTTTCCTGGTGCGCTTGCTCTATCGAGGAGGGCTCAACAATTGGGTAGCTTCTGCGATTGCATTGATATTAGGTGGGGCGATAGGCAATTTATATGATCGGCTAAGCTTAGGTTACGTAGTAGATTTTATTGATTTTTGTATTGGTTATTGGCATTTCGCTACCTTTAATTTGGCTGATACAGCTATTTCTATAGGTGCGGTTATCTGGATCATTGCCAGCTATAAGTCCGGTAAAAAATAATGATAGGGGTTACTAAAAATAGGATTATTAAAAAACCACTCGGCGTGTTTAGTTTAGCGATGATGAATGTAATTGCTGTTGATAGTTTGCGTTCATTACCTATCGCTGCTCAATTTGGTTATGCCTTAATATTTTTTTATTTACTTGCCGCGTTGCTGTTTTTTATTCCGACAGCTTTAGTTACCGCTGAATTAGCGACTTCTTGGCCGAGCACAGGCGGTGCTTATATATGGATTCGCACTGCGTTTGGTGTGCGATGGGGTTGGTTTGCGATTTGGTTGCAGTGGATATACAACGTTGTATGGTATCCAACCATATTGTCTTTTGTAATTGCGGCATTTGCGTATTTAATTGATCCGCAATTGGTACAACATAAAATATATCTTTTAAGTACGATATTAATTATCTGGTGGCTGGTTACCGCGTTAAGTTGCTTAGGTTTACGTGTTTCGAGTTGGCTGAGTAGTATCGGAGCTTTAGTAGGTACTTTAATTCCTATGCTGTTTATGATTGTGTTAGCTATTATTTGGATTAAAAGCGCACGTCCACTAGCAATACATTTTTCCTCACATTCTTTTTTTCCTAGCTTGAATAATTTTAACAATTTGGCCTTTTTAACGACGATTATTTTTGGTTTGATGGGCTTAGAAATGTCTGCCGTACACGCAGGGGATGTACATAATCCCCAAAAAGATTTTCCGCGAGCCTTATTTTGGTCGGCAAGTTTAATATTGATAAGCTTGATAATGGGTTCTCTTGCCATAGCGCTTATTGTTCCAGCAAGTCAGCTTAGTATATTGTCTGGTTTAACTGAGGCTTATGTTGCTTTTTTTAATAGTTATCATTTGTCTTTTTTTATACCGATCGTTATTTCTTTAATTATCATTGGAAGTTTGTGCAGTATTTCAACCTGGGTAATTGGTCCTACACGAGGCCTACTGATTGCCACCTTCGAGAGCCAAATAACCGGTTTGAATTGGTTGCTAAAGGTCAATCGATTTGGTGCTCCGGTAAGCCTATTGCTAGTTCAGGGCGTCCTAGTTTCCTTATTAACGAGTCTTTTTATACTAATTCCTAGTGTAAATGAGACCTATTGGTTATTAAGTGTTATGACAGCCCAATTAGCAGTGTTATTTTATATCTTTTTGTTTTTAACCGCGTTACGCTTGCGGTATAAAGAGGCTCGCAGAAATGGTGCATATCATATTCCAGGTGGAAAATGGGGCATTTGGATAGTCAGTGGGGCGGGTTTAGTAGGCTGTTTGATTACATTTATACTCGGATTTATCCCTCCTAGTGGTATCCAAGTGAGTAATCTATTAAAATTTGATATGATTTTGTTAGGGGGTCTTTTGTTATTTTGCCTGCCACCTATTATCTCTGTCGCATGTGGTTTGGCTTTAAAGACTGAGAATAATAATCTTGCTAAAAGATAGACGAGGTTGCTTATGATAAGCGCATTAGAAATTCATGGCGTGCCCATCGAGTGTATTAATCAAGCGGCGATAACTTACCATGTTCCAGCTACTTTAATTCTTTCCATTTTAGCGGTAGAAAATGGCAAGAAAGGTTCTGCTTCCCATAATCGAAATGGGACTTTCGATTATGGTCCTATGCAAATCAATTCAATTTGGTTATCCAAAATTCGACGGTATGGTTATACTCGGCAACAATTGCAATATGATCCTTGTACCAATGTTAACGTGGGAACTTGGATATTGAGCCAACAGATTGCAAATGATTCTTCAAGTCTGTGGCGAGGAGTAGGCAGTTACCACTCACATTCCGCTAGCTTAAACCATAATTATCAAGTCAAAGTTTCCGAAGTATATCGGTTATTAGCTAGTTATTTATCCCATCCAAATAACTCGATAGTATCTGTGGCTTAAGATTTAAATTTTTAATCTTAGATAAGAATCGATATGCAAAGGTTTTTTTATCTCTGTTTTTTTCTAAGCAATCTTTTCATCGAAAAGACCAAAAAAAAGATAATCAACCTGGATAATGAACGCTTAGGGATTGGTATCATTTCAATATTAGGTTTGGGCTTATTACTTCCATTACTTATTATTTCACCGGGTCTATTTGAATCGGAATGGTTTTTAAATTTATTAACTGTTCCAGCTGAGTATGGAAGCTTTGTAGCCGATGGCGCTTATTTAGGTAGGTTATGGAATATGTTTACTGCACGTTCTTTCGCCAACGGTAAGAAAACCAAGGTTAGAAATTTTCTCAGTCAAGAAGTCATAATAAATCGGCAAATAGGCTTTGCTGAAAAATTATTTACTCCTATTGGCATGTTGTTAGGAGTTAGTTTAGGAATTTTTTGTCTTTGCTTGCATGCGGTTATTCCTTTTTGGGAAACATTTTCCTATTTCGCGTATATTTTGTTTATTTTAGGTTATGCCTGTGCTTTGGGCGGCTTATTTAATCGTTTGGCAAGCTCGTTTGATGGAACGCGGTTAAAGCAGGAAAAATTGGCGATTTTTATAGGAGTAGTTTTAGGTTTACTATTCGCCTTAAGTTTATTTAGCGTATTAATGCTGACTGGAACTATGCCTTTTGTTGCGGTAATAGGAATTAGCAAACCGTTCATTGATCTTTTGTTGTTACATAAATTTCTTTTTGCATTACCTTTCGTATTAAGTTTGACGAGCATCACGACATCTTTTTTTGATTATTTTGCTAAAGCCTATTGCTTTTTAAAATATATATGCGGGACCGAAGATGAATCGGTTAAGGAACGTATACAATCGCGTTACTATGAATATAAGACCGCTTTTTTAGGTATTAACTTGGGCTGTTTGTTGGCTCTAGGTATCACCATAGGTTTATGTTTAACAGGAAGTTTAGTTGCTCCGCCCATCGCCATTGCAGCCACTATTTTTGTTACCATTATTACCTGTAATACCGTATTAGCAGCACTTTTTTCAAGATTAGGTCGCCTTATTGATGGAATTAAACGTATTTCAAATACACAAAAAGCAGATTTTTGTAGAAAAGAGTTTTCACAAATAGAAGACGAGTCTAGATGTATTAAAGATAGTTGTTTAACTTTAAAAAGGAGATCATCATTATTTTCCTTAGGTCTATCTACCTACCCTGCTAAAAATCAAGATATCAATGAAAATGAAATTGGATTTCAATTAAAGCGTACACAAAGTAATCCGGCTTTTTTCCATCTTTATAACCCAAAACCGGAAGCGGAGGCTGATAATGAACTGGTTTTTAACCATAACCTATCTGAATCTGATTCCAAGTCCTTATCAAGTTTAATGGCTTAAACTTAAGGTTAAGCCACTTAGGATTAGTTCATATGGGGATGCGAGATGCCAGTTCACATCTTGAAGGGCAATGGGTATAGTTAACGACTCATTATCTATTTTTATTGATAATTTACTTCTTATGCGCGTTTTAATTATAAAAATGTCCTCAATGGGCGATATTATCCATACATTACCCGCAGTTACGGATGCGACGCAGGCTATTTCGAATATTCAATTTGATTGGGTAGTGGAAGAGGCCTTTACAGAAATTCCTAAATGGCATAAGCAAGTTAAACAAATCATTCCCATCGCACTACGGCGCTGGCGAAAAAATATCTGGCAAGCCGCTCAAAATGAAGAAATAAAACAATTTTATAAACAATTACGCGCCCAGGAATACGATATTGTTTTAGATGCGCAAGGCTCTATCAAAAGCGCGATTACTGCGCGCCTAACTCGAGGTTGTAGGCTAGGCATGGATAAACATTCAGTTCGAGAAGGTTTGGCTTATCTGGCGTACCAGCAAACTTTTTCTGTGCCCTGGCAGCAGCATGCCATTGACCGTTTGCGTCAATTATTCGCTAAAGCCTTAAAATACCCTCTACCAGAAACGCTACCGGATTATGGTATTAATAAAGAAAATTTAAACCAAACTAAAATAGAATTACCAAAAGATTATCTGATCTTTATACCCAATACCAGTTGTTCAAGTAAACATTGGCCTAATCATTCCTGGTCTATGCTCATAGAAGAAATGACTCGTCAGGAAGTGAGTGTTTTTATTCCTTGGGGAAATGAAAATGAAAGAATAAACGCTAATCGATTGACTAATAAAAATCCTCTAGCAAATGTGTTACCCTATCTGAGTCTCAATGAATTGGCGGCAGTTTTAGCGCATGCTAAAGCAGTAGTTGCAGTAGATACAGGATTAAGTCATTTGTCTGCAGCTTTGGGGATTCCTACGATAGTTCTATATGGTCCTACTAACGCTTCATTGATAGGAACCATAGGTCCTTCACAATGTCATATCAAAATGGCAGCGGGTAACAGCCAGCAAGATAATCATATTATGGTCTTAAAAAAAATAACCGACCATTTGCGGCGCATTTTGACACTTTAATTAATTTAGACTACATAATTTTTGTTCTCTGGGTATGTTTTTTGACAAATAGAGCAATTTGTAATTTTATCGGCGCATCCAATGTTTAATATATTAAAAATTGCTATTCCAGCCCCTCTACATCAATATTTTGAGTATTTGGCTCCAACTGACTTTCCATTAACGCAATTAAAAAAAGGCTTACGTGTATTAGTTCCTTTTAGTAATAAAGAAAAAATTGGTTTTTTAATGGAAATAAGCGAAAAATCAGTTTGGCCAAAATCTCAGCTTAAACAAGCGATAACAATTCTTGATGAGGTCCCACTTTTACCGGATTCTATCCAAGAGTTATTAGAATGGACAAGTCGTTATTATCATTGTCCTATCGGAGAAGTATTTGCTAACGCCATGCCGCAAGCATTACGCACAGGAAAAGACGCTAAAAAACTTAAAAACGCCGTTAAAAAACCGACTGAAAAAATTAATAAAGGAGATGAATTCACTATTGCTGTTAAGAATAATTTACATTTATTGGAACAAGTTCAATTAAATAATTATCAGCAACAAGCTATCGAGAGTATTGTTAATTCGTTAGATAAATTTCAAGCTTTTCTTTTAAATGGTGTGACAGGAAGCGGGAAAACAGAAGTCTATTTGGAAGTGATCCAAGCGGTACTTGACCGGGGTAAGCAAGCATTAGTTTTAGTTCCAGAAATCGGTTTAACACCGCAAATGCTAGCGCGATTTCGGAATCGTTTTTCAGTTCCCTTGGTATTGTTTCATTCTAAATTAACCGACAAGCAACGCTTAGAAAATTGGTTACTCTCTAAATCAGGTAAAGCGTCTATTATCATAGGTACACGTTCAGCTTTATTTACGCCTTTATTACATCCGGGTGTCATCATCATAGATGAAGAACATGATAGTTCTTTTAAGCAGCAAACAGGTTTACGCTATCACGCTCGAGATTTAGCTTTAGTTCGCGGCCGTTTAGAACATATACCGGTAGTATTGGGTTCAGCGACAGCATCTTTAGAAAGTATTTTTAATGCCAAGCAAAATCGTTATCAAATATTGCATTTACCTGATAGAGCAGGAATTGCTATCCAACCAAGCTTTCATTTTATTGATTTACGCCACCAAAAACTTGATCAAGGTTTTTCTCCAGCATTGTTACAAACTATGGAAAAACATTTGCAAAATCAAGGTCAAGTACTTTTATTTTTAAATCGACGTGGTTTTTCACCGGTTACTATTTGTCATGACTGCGGTTGGACAGCCGATTGTCCGCGTTGCGAACAAAAAATGAATTTTCATAAAAAGCCGGCTCATTTACAGTGTCATTATTGTGGTTATCGGCGTCCCTTAGATATCCGCTGCCCCGCATGTCAAGGTCAACAATTACTGGCTTTGGGTCAAGGTACACAACGTTTGGAACAAACATTACAAAAATATTTTCCTGATGTCGGCATAGTTCGGATTGATCGAGATAATACGCAACGTAAAGGAAGCTTAGATAAATTATTAAAAAATATACACGAAGGTGAAAGCAAGATTTTGATTGGAACACAAATGTTAGCGAAAGGACATCATTTTCCAAATGTGACTTTAGTGGGTATTTTAGAAGCAGATAGTGGTTTGTTTAGTGCAGATTTTCGTGCCTTGGAACGTACCGGTCAATTATTAACCCAAGTAGCAGGCCGATCCGGACGGGCCGAGAAACCTGGAGAGGTATGGATACAGACCTACCATCCAGAGCATCCTTTGTTAAACCATTTGTTAGAACAAGGTTATCTTAGTTTTAGCGAAATACTATTACACGAAAGACGAGCCTCTTTATTACCTCCTTATAGTTATTTGGCACTAATGCATGCCGAATCCATAAACTCAGTTTATCCATTTGATTTTTTAAATGAGGTAAAAAATCAGGCTGAATTAGTTGGGAAAGAAGTCAGCCTACTAGGGCCAGTCCCTTCCTTACACCCTCGTCGGGCAGGTTATTATCGATGCCAATTATTATTACAGTCAAAACAGCGTACCACTTTACAGAGTTTATTAGAGCAAATTATTAAACCCGTCAGTCTTCTTGCCAGTAGCCGTCGAGTTCGTTGGTCGCTGGATGTCGATCCTATCGAGCTTTTTTGATTAATAATACTTCTTTTGCAAGGGGTAAAGGTCTAGAATACCGTCAATAATCAACTCAAAAGTAATCTGTTTATGACTATATCCAAAGAATTTCAAGCTGTGGTTAGGCGCATGAAGACGAACGAGCTTAATGTATACGAAATACATGAGCATGTGAGTACCGATGTGCAACAAAATTACAGCTTGAAAGGCGAAGGGTATATTAGTGTGTTTGATTTGTTCTCAATTGGCATAGGCCCATCGAGCTCGCATACCGTAGGCCCTATGAAAGCAGCCTGCGCTTTTGTGGAAAAGCTAGTGCAAAAGAGTGAATTATTTAATGAAGTAAGCCGCTTGCGGGTTGAGCTTTTTGGCTCCCTAGCGCTAACTGGCCGAGGTCATGGCACAGATATTGCGGTTTTGAATGGCTTAGAAGGGCAACTTCCTGAAACAGTTAAGCCCGATGAGGTTACTTCACGCGCCAAAACAATTATAGAAAGTTGTAAAATTCAGCTGGCGGGGGAAAAAAATATCTCATTTTCTGAGAAAACAGACCTATTATTTCTACAAAAAGAATTGCTGCCATTGCATACCAATGGCATGCGTTTTACTGCCTTTAATACCCAAGGTGTTCTATTAAGTAGTCAAATTTATTACTCTATAGGTGGTGGTTTTATTGTCACTGAACAAGAGTTTGGGCAGCAATATAAAGATGCTGTGCCAGTACCTTATTCCTTCTCTACAGCCAGTGAGTTGTTTAATGCCTGCAAAAAAAATAACTTAACGATTTCAGAACTTATGTTGGCTAATGAACAGCAATTAACACCCAATAGAGATGTACGTGGTGATTTATTGAAAATAGCCGATATCATGCAGGCCTGTGTTGATAAGGGTTGTCATGCCCAGGGAATATTACCCGGTGAGCTTAGTGTCAAACGTCGGGCACCGGACCTTTTCAGAAAAATGAGTGATAAAACCACTTCGAAACTAGCGACGTTTCCAGGCTCATTATTATGGCCAACTATTTATGCGATGGCAGTTAATGAGGAAAATGCTGCTGGAGGTCGCGTGGTGACGGCCCCAACGAATGGGGCGGCAGGTATTATTCCGGCAGTATTAACCTATTATCGCCGTTTTTATGAAGATGTCAGCGAACCATCGATCACTGATTTTTTATTAACGGCTGGTGCTATCGCTTTACTTTATAAAATGAATGCATCGATATCAGGTGCGGAGGTCGGTTGTCAGGGTGAAGTCGGTGTGGCTTGCTCGATGGCCGCAGGAGCCTTGACGGCAGTGTTAGATGGCACGTTAGAACAAATAGAAAATGCCGCTGAAATGGCGATGGAACATCATTTGGGACTCACTTGTGATCCAGTAGCAGGTCTAGTGCAAATACCCTGTATCGAACGCAATGGTGTAGGTGCAGAAAAAGCGATTAAATTGGCTTATTTAGCATTAATGGAAGATGGCGAAAATAAAAAAGTATCTTTAGATAAAGTCATCGAAACTATGTTCGCCACCGGAAAAGATATGATGGCTATTTACAAGGAAACTTCTTTAGGTGGTTTGGCAAAGACACTCGCCGTTAATGTAACCGAATGTTAGTATTAACTTTCGGTTCTTAAAAATTATTCTTTCGATTTAATTATTGTTTAATAAAAAGTAGATAGCATAAAGATTGTCTTAGTTTAAGAGAACAATCCTT
>JBDKHQ010000118.1:0-2583 GCA_039797585.1 Pseudomonadota bacterium
TCACACCAGTAGCAATCCTGCCAATGCCTTTTTAGGCTTGGCAACACCTAAAGATGCTTATCCACAACCTGCGTTGCTGAATGATGATAAATTTTTGTCTGCTATTGAGCCACCGCGCGATTACGCACCTAAAAGTCCACATGATAAAGGGATGTTGGATGAGGAATATGGGTTGCGGTAAAAATGACTCAATTTGCAGGCAAAGGTAACTAAATGCTTAACTCTCAACTACTACAAAACATTGAAGCACTAACGCCTGACTTACAAAAAGAAGTTGGGGATTTTGTCGATTTTCTACGGCAAAAATATCCACTCCCTACCACCAAACAACAACGCACAGTCGGCGAATATCGTCAGCAAATAGTCATGCACGCGGATTTTGACCAAGCCTTAAACAAGGCGGTTTTGCAAGAAAAAATACACCTATCTTAGTTTTATTTTAGTCTTGCCCCATACCTTTTAACCGCTTGATTTATGTGTATAATCAAAAAGAATTAGACATTGAATTTATTAGAAGGCTAATAAAAAACATCTGTCATTAAGCGTCATCTCGCACATCAATACTAAATAACAGAAGATAAAAACATGGCAAGCAATGGCGTAATACACCTCACCGATTTTGCATACATTAAAGACAAAGCCATTAAAGCTGTTATCCCTCCAGAACAAACGAATCTTAGCGCAGACGAATTAGAGCTTAAAAATGAAGCTCAGCAAATTGCCCATGCTGAAGCGGATTTCTTTGATGCTTTTTTACAGGCCAAACACGAAGAACTTAACGCAATCTCAGCTAAAAACACCCAACTGAATCAAGAACTAGATAAAACAGGACTTATTTCTTCAAGTATGAATCAAGAAGAAGTATTAGCCACTGTTAGTAGTCATGTGCAAAAAGACTTAACAAATAGACAGTCTGCTATTGATGCTAAAGTTAAGGTAATGGAAGCAGAAGCATTGTGGAAACGTTTTAGAGCAGAACATAATTTAACGGACAGAGAAGCTAAATATCCCAGTGACTTAATCGTACACTCAGCACCTATTTTGATAATTACTGCGGTGGAAGCATTCTTCTATATGGCTTTTTACCGTAAAGACGGTGGTTTGTTAGACGGGCTATTTATTGCACTGATAATAGCTGCTGCCAATTTAGTAGCTTGTGGTGGTTTAGGTTACTTCTCTCGCTATAAAAATCTCACGAAACCGACATGGCAACATATTTTTGGCCTGTCTTTAATACCAATATCTTTGTTTTTTGCTATTTGGTTTAATGGAACACTTACATTCTACCGTGACAATTATACTTTTCTACAAGCAGCTATAGCCAGCCTAAAACTATTCATATTTAATTGGCCTTTTAGAGACATTGAACCTTTTGCTATGTGGATTCTAGGCATTGGTTGCAGCATACTTGCTTGGCATACTGGTTATACTTTAGATGATAAATATCCAAACTATAGTGAAAAAGACAAAAATCTCAAAAAGCATAAAACATCTTATGACAACGAGCTATCTTTAGTTAGGCCAGAGCAAACAATTACTAAATTGGCTCATGAACTTGACGATATCATTCGCCAAGCAAACAGCCTACACCGCATTGACACCATTAAAGAAGAAATATTGAACAAAGAAGATGCTTATAAAAACCAAAATATTAAGACCAACGAACAACTTAGTGCAGCTATTACCTATTTTAGAGAGCATCATTTAGCCGTTAGAGCAACGGGAATGAGCGCACCGATCTATTTTAGCCAAACATCGCCAACAATATCGTTTAGAAATATTTCGGCAAATAGTCTAATGCACAAAATCAATGAAATTGCGCTTAAAAATCAGGCATTAGATACACGTATCAATCAAACTGTCACACCAACTCTTAAAATGATTAACACAAACAAACCAAAAATTGCGATGGATGCAAAACGCGACTTTATTAAACACGTCGACAAAGCAGCCCAAGAACGTATTTTTCCTCAATCCTAAAAATTTACGGTTCGATTATGTCTATAGAACGCAAAAAAGCCATCAAGCAAATCATGGGCATAGTCGTTTTGTTTATGGCTCTAGGGGCTGTAAAGATGTGGCAAGATACCCAAGAAAAGCCCAACCCCGAAACAAACTGCTATAAGCACATCTCAGGCAAGATGGCCATTTTAATTGATAAAACTGACATTATCCCCATTCAAACCCAAACTGAAATTCAAAACAGAGCATGGGATGCCATTCAAGAACATAGCAAAATGGGTGATTTAATATCTGTTTATGAAATTACGCAAAACTCACTACAAAATCTAAAACCCTCTTTTCAAATGTGCCGACCAAAATCAGGTGATGATGCAAATGAGATAACCGAAAGTGTCAAAAAAATTGATAAAAAATTTAAAGAGCAATTTGAAAAGCCGTTGTTAAACATTCTTTCAGGCAATACAGGTCAGGCACAAAATAGCCCCATTGCCGAAGCGATAAGTGATATTAATTTATCAAAAAATCTGCGTGATGCCGAATATGGACGCATCTTATTGTTTTCAGACTTAATGCAGCACTCCAGTAACGTTTCAACTTATGGCTACAAATCTCCTGATGATG
>JBDKHQ010000119.1:0-5787 GCA_039797585.1 Pseudomonadota bacterium
TATGTGTGGAAATTTTTTTGCAATTTCCTCAAACTCTTCGTGAATAGCATTGAAATAAATATCCAGCGCGGGTGGCGTCATGCCGGGGTAAATAGATGGAAATCCTCCTCCGACATCAAAATATTCGATTTCAATTTTTGATTGGCTAATCAATTTGTTAGCCAAACGTATAGCAATTCGATAGGCATCCGGATGCATACATTGTGAACCAACATGAAAAGTAATTCCCAGTCTATAAGCCACTTTTCTTATTTTTTTTAAAAGCTCAGGGGCCTCATCCAAATTAATCCCAAATTTAGCTGATAAATTAAATTCCGCAAACGTATTAGGAATTGCTAATCGTAAATGCAAACACAAATCTTTGGCATTCTCAGTAAGGCGGATAATTTTCTTAAGCTCATCCAAACTATCTAAAGCAAAATGTCTTACTCCATAATTGAAATAAGCTTCTTGAATCGCGAAGGTAGACTTTACTGGATGCATGAAATATAGCTCAGCATCAGGGATAAGCGATTTAATCATACGAATTTCTTCGTATGAAGCCACATCAAAAGCATTAATACCTTGATGCTGCAAAAGATTTATGACTTGTTTTTCAGGATTAGTTTTGACTGCATATAGAATGCGTCCTTGAAATCGAGTGCGAAAGTAATTAATCGCACACTCCATAACATTCGGTCTAAAAACAAAAACTGGTTGAGAAGGACTGCTACCCACAACAGACGCAATGGTGCGGAGTTTCATATTAATCTACCTCTTTTCAAAATATATTTTTAAAAGCTAGTACGAGCTTTTAAAATCTTCAAAGAGGTATTATTTTTAGTGTTGCCAGCAAGGCAAAAAGAAATAAATGCATCGGCATTTATAGTCACAAGGTAAAATTTCATATTGAAAAACCAACCTTTTATAAGGTTATTTTAACCATATCATGGTATAAACGGCCTGATACCGATACCTTTTGCAACTTGGATAAAGGTTATTTTTTGATTTTAAAATCATTTAATCTCTGTTTTTGTCCTTTCCTTTAGTATAAGAAATTTCGGTGTTCCTTAAATTAAATTGTCTAGCGTGCCAAAGTAGAGTTAATCCAAGCAATTGATACTAAACCGCGCCTTATCTTCAAGGCGCATTGCAGTTAGGCATCTCCCCCACACGCAACCAGTATCTAAAGCATATACATTCGGTTCATTGGTTTGACCCTGTAGCGCTGCCCAGTGACCAAACAAAATGTTTAAATCTTTACTGCATCGATTGGGTAATTTAAACCAAGGAAAATAATTGTCCGATATAGCATTAACTCCCTTAGCTGTTAACTCCAAATTTCCTTTGATATCACAAAACCTTAAACGGGTCAAACAATTTGTAATGCATCGTAATCGTTCCCAACCCATAAGACTATCACTCCATCGCGAAGGTTCGTTTCCATACATATTTTTAAGAAACTCTACGAAATGTTTACTCCTCAATATAGTTTCCACTTCTTCTGCACATGAAACCGCTTTATTCAAATCCCACTGGGGTGGAAAACCAGCGTGCACTAAGGTATAGCCCAAATCTGCATCATGATGTAACAAAGATCTATTCCGTAACCAAGCACATAGTTCTTCTTTGTCTGGCGCATTTAAAATAGCGCGTAAATTATTTTTTGGATCTAAACTTAAATTAGTATAAACGACAGATAAAAGATGTAAATCATGATTACCTAATACTACTTGAACGTTATTTAATTTTTTTATAAACCGAAGAACTTCTAAGGACTTAGGCCCTCTATTCACAAGATCACCCGTAAACCACAAAATGTCGTGAAGGGCGTCAAAGTTAATTTTGTCTAACAATCGGAGTAATGAATCAAGACAACCTTGAATATCACCAATCGCATAGGTTGCCATACTAAATTAACTACTTAAATTAGGTGAAGTAAAATTTTTGGCGGGATTTTTGACGGATGATTCTAAATTAATAATTTTCTGTAGTGAAATATTTGAAGTAATGAGTGAAATCAAACGAATATCTCCTTGTAAAACGCGTTGCGGTGAGCTTTTTTGATTTTCCTGAGTTGTAGCCATTCCACCCACTGCCCGATATCTTTTACTTAAATCTCCCAATCCAGACAAGCCACCAAATGCTCTATAACGTTGGTCTAATTCACTGATAGAAATTTGATACAGCTTAGCCACATCAATAAATTGTTTTTCTATCACTTCTGGATGTTTATAATTTGGATTTACGTTAGCAAACTCTTGAAAAAGAGCAGTAGATATAAAGATTTTTCCATCAGATATTCTTATTTTAGCATCCTTTTCATTAATAAAAATTTTTCCATCGGCAAGTTCTTTACGTAACCATTGTAAAAAAGCCTCTCCACTTGGATCGGTTTCAGCTATTTGTGCATTTATTCGAGAATTTTCAATAATATCAATTTCTGCGCGCGGAACCATAGACATAAAAGATGTCATAGGGATGCGATCTTCTTCACCAGACAACAAGTTTAACCAGGTTTCTAATACCCTTAAATCACTTGCTATCCAACTAAAACCTTTTGTATCTAAATTAATACTTGTAACACTATCTAAAATCTGGCGTGCTAATATATGCGTGGTTGATTTTTCTAAGTTATCAAAATTTTCCTTGATATAATCTATTTCGTAATAATACGCTTGACCTAACATGCTGCCCTTATGGAGCTCCCATATTTTCAAGGGATAAGCTTCCTTATGATATAGCACAATGGAATATTTAACGAAGAGTTTCCCAATGTCTAGAAATAATGCAGCGGTAAATGCCGCGTACACCCATAATGCTTCCTTATCAGAAATATTACTGAAATTAATCTCTTCAGGAAAAAAATATTTCAAACATAAAGTCAGTGTTCTTGTACTCCTTTCCAAACCACTTTCTAAAAAATTAATTTCCTGATTAAAAAAACCATGCTGCATTAAAGGAATATCCTGGACAAATTCAGCAAATTTCTTAATGACAGGTAAGTAATAATTAAACCGATTAGATGGTTTAATAAGTGATTTTATAGTTTCAATTAAAGCTAAATTACTTTCTGAATTTAATAGATCATCAGCTGATTTAATTACATATAAATCAGTTTGCGGCTTTTTAGATTTATTTATTTTTTTTAAAGAGGCCCTTAGACCACTGAACATTACCATTTTTCAATACCTACGAAATTTTTGGCATTTGCTTGATTAAGGACTCTATAGCTTTTATCTATTGATAAATTAAAAATAATTAATTTAAATTATAAATCAACGACTAGCTCTCAGAAATGAACTTAGACATATTTTCCGTAAACTAAGCCTTAAACCTCATTTACCCATAAAAAAGATAAATTTCTATACAGTTTAGCATGGAACTGGCAAAATAATAGTGCAATAATCTTGAGGTTTCTATGTCATTACCATTAAAACGCAGCCAAACTAAACATTATTATGAAATTAGCCCCCCCGATCTCCCTCTTTCTTGCCCTTTAAAAAATAGCGCTTTATGGGATTCGCACCCCAGAGTTTATTTGCCTATTGCCAAAACAGGTCATGTCACTTGCCCTTATTGCGGAACCGAATATACTCTTCGCACTTGACATTGCCTGTGTATCGCGGGGTTCGCAATCTTCATATATGACTAATCCACTCCGGTTGCTTCATTCTCGTGACGCCTTGGCAAAAATCCAATTACTGTGAGTATACTTTTTGAAAAATGAAATTTGCTAGCACTCTATTTATATGAATAGCCCTAAAAAAATTCTCATTATCAGCCCTGCATGGATAGGGGATATAGTTATTGCCCAGTCTTTACTGAAATATATTAAGCACCACAATTCTCAGACAATAATCGATGTATTAGCTCCTGTTTGGAGCCATGAATTATATTCTGTTATGCCTGAAATTAATGAAATATTTGCCATGCCTTTAGGCCACTCCCAATTTCAATTAAAAAAACGCTGGCAGCTTGGGAAAAAGTTGCGAAATAAAAACTACCAGCAAGCAATTATTCTTCCAAACTCATGGAAATCTGCCATTATTCCTTTTGCAGCCGGCATCCCTATAAGAACAGGCTGGCTTGGCGAAATGCGTTTCGGATTATTAAATGACTGGCGAATTTTAAATAAAAAAAATTATCCTATGATGGTCCAACGTTTCCTCGTTTTGGGGAATACTAAAGCCTTAGCTAATAAAAATATGGATTGGCAGCCCTATCAACCTCATTTAGAAATCAACCATAATCACGAAAGTACAAAGCTTAAAAGATTATTCCTAATTGAAGAAAAACCTTTACTTATACTATGTCCTGGTGCCGCCTATGGACCTGCTAAATGTTGGCCTGCTGAATATTTTGCAGAAATTGCAAATTACAAAAAATCAAAAGCTTGGCAAATTGCATTACTCGGCTCTAAATCTGATGAACCCATGGGGCAAAAGATACAGAAGCTAACTAAAAATGCTTGTATCAATCTCATCGGTAAAACATCCATATTAGAAGCTTTAAATGTTTTATCTTTTGCCACATTGGTTATTAGTAATGACTCGGGGCTTATGCATCTAAGTGCTGCGATAGGGAGGCCTTTAATTGCACTCTATGGTTCAAGTAGTCCAGAATTTACGCCTCCTCTATCAGTGAAAGCAAAAGTAATCTATCTAAAACTTAGCTGTAGTCCTTGCTTTGAAAGAAAATGTCCACTTCTGCATTTCAATTGTTTAAAACAATTAACGCCACGAATTGTTCTAAATGCTATCGATGATTTATTAAAAAATGAAGTATCATTTACCAATACAAAAACTTGAAAAAATTTTCCCTAGCAGATCATTTGTCGTAAATTGACCGGTGATTTCTCCTAAACAATTTTGTGCTATGGATAAATCCTCAGCGAGCAATTCAGGGAAATGATTTTCTTTTAACTTTATTAATCCATTACAAAGAGCAACTTCGGTATTCTTTAAAGCTTCCAAATGCCTACGCCTAGCACTAAAATTACCTTCAGAAGAAATAGTATAGCCAGCAGATTTTTTTAAAAAATCAAAAAGTAATGTTAAGCCTTCACCAGTTTTTGCCGATAATTTAATAACATCAAAACCCATTTCTCTATCTATACTTGCTTTTTCTTGCTTAAGATCAATTTTATTTCTAATAATAATTATGCGTTTATCTATAAAAATATCTTTTAAAAAAGTCTGTTGTTCTTTCCAAAATTTTAAATCTCCAATCGAAGTTCTCGCATGATCGACTACCCATAAAATTAAATCTGCTTTGACTATTTCGGCTAATGTTCTTTTAATACCTTCTTTTTCAATCTCGTCGGTGGTAATTCTTAATCCGGCAGTATCAACGACGTTGAGTAACAAACCTTCAATTTGAACCTTTTCTCTTATCACATCGCGAGTAGTCCCAGCAAAAGAGGTTACAATTGAAGATTCTTGCGCACTTAATTTATTTAATAGACTCGATTTTCCTGCATTAGGTTGGCCAACGATAGCCAAGCTTAATCCTTCTTGTAATAAAGTACCCTGTTTAGCTAAATTTTTTATTTCTCGAATATCCGTAAGAATAGAATGTAATTTATTTACAACTTCAGTTTCTTTTAAAAAATCTATATTTTCATCAGCAAAATCTATTGCTGCTTCTAACCAGGTCCTTAAACCTATTAAGGTGTCTCTCATCTGGTTAATGCGTTGCGAAAAATCTCCCTGTAATGAACGCATAGCAGCACGCGCTGCTTGTTCTGATTCTGCATCAATTAAATCAGAAATAGCTTCAGCTTGTACAAGATCGAGTTTTGAATTT
>JBDKHQ010000120.1:0-24171 GCA_039797585.1 Pseudomonadota bacterium
TTTCTCCAAAAATTTTTCTGCGGATTATCGAAAATGTAAAAGTAGTAGTTGGAATTACTTAATTTCTATTCATGATTTTAAAAATTCTGATGATCTCCTGAGTGAAAGCGAAAAAGATCCAGTATATAAAAGATTCTATTTAATAAGAAAGTATAATGAACGGCTATTACTTTACTCCAAAGATAAAACCAATCCTTGGGTGATTGACGATAGAGATGAGACTTGTGTAGTTCTACATAGAAAAAAATATTTTGAATTTGAAAATAAATTATCAATATTAATTGATGAAGAAATTAAAAAGAAAGTTTCTAGTAAAGCTTTAGCTGAAAAAGACATTCAAGTAGAAAGAAAGCGCCTTTCATATTTAGCAAAGCTGGTCCTGTTAAAAACCTATAAGAAAGAGGGCATGGAATTTGACCCCACTTTAGCTATAAATGATTTGGAATGGCAAGCAGCTATTAATCAATTTACACAGCTGATTACTTTAGAAGTACAGTATTCTTCTATTCAGAATGAGATAAAGCAAATAAAAAAACAGCAAGAAAAAATAATTAAAGAATTATGCGTTCATTTTTTACCAGAAACTGAATCTGTCAGAATTTACTCGATCGTCTCGCTTTGGGAGAAAATTAATAAATTCGTAATTAAAAACAAAGGAATGCAATTTTTTTCGCTGCTTTGGTATGGACTAAGTAGTCATGCCAATTTATTAAGTTGGGTTAGTTTCTTACTTTTATTTTTTTCCTTATCCTTGTACAGCTATCCCATTATTTTTTTTGTCCTGGGTATATCCTTAGTTAGTTATCTTATCTTTCGACTTTTTTATTTGGTTAAAAAAGATTCGATAATCTTTCCACAAATTTCTATAGATGAAGCCAAACAGATTCTTGATTTGGTAAAAATTGAAGTATTTAATGAGGAAAAAAGCAAAAATGAATTTAAATTAATTCACGAGGTAGTGTATAGTTTATCTAAGAAAAGTATAAATTTAAATGAATTTTTAAGCTCACTTTCAAGCATTCAGAAAAATTTTGATCCAATTTATCTCCCTGCTTTAAGCATTCAAGAATCTAAACTTTATCACTATTTAACTAAGGTCTATCCAAAAACACAATTTATAGCTTCGTTAACGATTAACTTGACCAGTATTGTACTTTATACTTATTTGTTAACCTGGGCTATACATAGTGTTTTAATGTTTTTAGGCGTAGTTAGTTTAGCGACTATGGTTGCGTCACCCTTAGCCGTGGGTAGCTTAATTTTTATTGCGGCTAGTTTTTTCTTGATAGGTCATCTTTGTGAATTTCGTGCTAGAGAAGATTTTTATCAACGAACTACCTTAAAACGAATTAATGAAACATGCGACTATTCCTATAAAGATGAACAGGGTAAGCAACAAGTTATTCAAATAGAAAAATGGAAAAAATTTGAATATTTACAAAATAATATCAGTTTTTTAGAATTTGAATTCAAAAATTTTTTTGAAAAAAATAGACTAGATAATTTAAATAAGAAATTTTATAGTTTATTTAATGGCTATGTAATTAAAAAAAATGTTTATACGTCTTTCGATCAAGATAAGGTATTAGGCGACTCAGGTGCGCGGTTTAAAAAATTTAAAAAGTTTGTGAATCGATCGTTTGCTTTTTTTGGTGGTAGTTTTTATGGATATAATATATCACAACAAATCGCATGGAAAAGTAACCTAGGAATGCATACGCTTGTTAAAACACTGACTTTACCTATATTATTAATATTCATTCCCTTGATTGTTATAAATGGCATTGCCAATCTCACAACCTATCATTTGCATAGTAGGCAACGAAATCGTTTTGAAATGGTGAAAAATTTAGATAATCGATTAGAAGTTTTGGAGCAGACTAATAAAAAACTTTTATTCTTAGCATCTCTTTTAAGTCTAGAGCTTAAACTTCTATCTGATCCGGTTGTTAACTTGAGTGCTAATTCAGAAACACAATCAGATTTATTGTTATCCAATATAAACATTTTCTCCCCAAAAAAACTTAATCATTTTTATTTTTTTAAAGAGAACCATCAAGAAATAAATCCAAATCAAAAAAATAGAATATCAAGTTCGATACTAAATATTTATAGAACTTGAAGTTTAAAATATTAAAAATTAATTTTAAATATTCTTTTATGATACTAGTCTTATGTTAAGCTTAATTAATGTGAATTCAGAATTTTTGCGACAGAAACATTTTTATTGCCCTTATCTCTAAATTCGCATTATACTTTTATTTAGAACATTATTAGTTTGCTGAATGAGGGATTTTCTATGGGATATACAATTACTGTTGGGGCAGATAAATCAGTTTTATTGTCACACAACGACCAGATTAATAATAAGATTCTTTTCTTAAAGAATCCCAATAAGAATCCCAATGCTCTGGAGGAGAAGCTTTCTATTTTACAAGAGTCTCCTTCTATTCTAATTACTGAAAATGCAGAATGGTTTTCTTTGGAAACAGAAGAGCCTGTTCAAGAATTTGTTGATTCATTAAAAAACTTGAATTTTTTGGAGCAAGATATCTACGAAAAATTACAGGGGTTGTTCTCCGCTAATCCATTAGGCAATCAACTCTATAATGCGATTAAGGACTATGTTGTTAAAAGTTGTAACAGTGATGAACTTCACTTTACAACCTATTCGTTTGCAGAACGATGTTTACGTTTCGTAATCGCTTTATTAACTTTACCTATATCTATTTTTAGAATGCACCTAGTTAATGAAGGAGAGATAGGTTTAGTGTTATGTTCTGGAAAAGCTGAAATGCTACCACCAGGGTGGCATGTAATGCTCGCGCCCACCACTGAATTTGTTGGTAAAAGAAGAATAGACGAGCCTTACATTCAACATGGTGCAATGAAATTGGTTCGGGTTCAAGAAGGTCAGTTAGGTTATGCTCAGGATACTAAGACGGGAAAGCATTTATTCTTGACGCCAGGGTTCCATATGATCCCCCTTGCCACGACCAAATTTATTAAATTTTTAGATTTGGAAAGGGAAATCAATGAACTGGATCCTGGTAAGTTGGTCTCAATTAGGACAGGAACAGAAGGGGTTATTTATGATGAGGAAGGACGCCTAGTGATGAAAAAGCCAGGGGTTCATTTTATCGTCCCGCCTTCTAAACTAATAAAAATTATATCGACTCAAGATAGTATTATGGAATTACCAGAAGCTATCTATGAGAGCAGTGATTATGTCCCCCTGAAAATCAAAGCTGATGTATTTTATCGAATTACTAATACTGAAAAAGTATGTAAGAAAATTGATCCTAACCTTTTAGATAAATACCTCCATGATACAGCTATAGCTACTTTAAGCGGTATTATTCGAAATTCTACCTTTAAAGAAATTGGCCAAAGTTCTACGCCTGCCTATAATGCCAGTTCTAGTTCCAGTATTCAGCAAGATTTAAATAATTCAGAGTTATCCCCGCCCCCCTATTCTTTTTATTCAAAAGTGCATGATGCCTTTATTCGGGAATTACAGCGTCATGGGATCCATGATTTAGGAATAGATATCTTTAATATTAGAATTGAATCGTTAAGCATACAGGATCAGGAATTAGCTAAAACTATTGCTTCACAGTCTCTCCTGTTTGCTGAAACGCAAGCTAAATTAGCTAATATGGAAGCCCACAATCAAATTCAAGAGGCTGATGCGAAACAAAAGGCAAGTAGCCGACTTATTGAAGCACAAGCACAAGCAACGGCTATTACAATGCAAGCAAATGCCGAAGCAGAAGCTATTAAGATCAAAGCAAATGCCGAAGCAGAAGCTATTGAAGTAACAGGAAAAGCACAAAATCAAACTTTAGTAGGTAAATGGGAGGCTTTTGCAGCAGGGGGTGAGGCTGTGAAAGGTAATTCTACAGCTCAGCAAGCTGCTTTGATACAGGAAAATAATAAACAATTAATAGGTGTACAAAAGATAATTTATTTGCCAAGTAAAATGACGCAAGGCATAACAGGAGAGCTTGTAAACTATGGAATTTTTGGTGGGAATAGTGATAATCCTGGATTGAATTCGGCTAGTCTTTTGCCGCAAAACACAGAGCATCAAAAGGTTTTTACGCGGTAAATATATTCGAGTCTGCAAACAAAATTGTGTAATTAATAAGGTTCGTTCAGTAAATAAGGCAAATTGGCAGGCTATTGAAAAAAAATATGTAAAAAAATCGCCGCTCTTTAATGATCAAGGTGGTTTATTACCGACTTTAGAAGGAACAAATTCATTAACGAACTCATAAATCAATAAATTTGGCAAAGTTGATAGTTTAGTTTATAACTTTCTTTAAGCTTTATGGGTATAGTTATGTATTGAAGGATATGCTTTGGAAATTTATTTAGTTGGTGGGGCGGTACGTGATCAATTATTGGGATATCCAATTAAGGAACGTGATTATGTCGTCGTGGGTGCAAGTCCTGAGGAAATGTTAAAGCAGGGATTCCGTTTGATTGGAAAAGATTTTCCAGTATTTCTTCATCCTAAAACTCATGAAGAATATGCATTAGCACGCACAGAGCGCAAAATTGGGCCTGGTTATAAGGGGTTTTCCTGCTATGCAGCACCTGACGTTACGCTCGAGGATGATTTACAACGTAGAGATTTGACCATTAATGCGATGGCACAAAATAGCAATGGTCATGTTATTGATCCTTTCCAAGGACAAAAAGATATCGATCATAAGCTATTACGCCATGTTGCTCCCGCTTTTAGTGAAGATCCAGTACGTATTTTACGTGTTGCACGTTTTATGGCGCGATTTGCTCCTTTAGGCTTTCGAGTGGCTAAAGAAACGATGGAGTTAATGAAAGCCATGGTATCTGTCGGCGAAGTGCAAGCCTTGGTGCCAGAACGAGTTTGGCAAGAATTTTCTAAGGCGCTCACTGAACCTGCGCCTCAGGCTTTCATTAAAACTTTGTATGAATGCGGCGCATTAGCGGTGTTATTTCCTGAGCTGCAAGAATTATATACACAATATGAACGTATAGCTGATCCACGTTCTATAGGGCAACATAGCTATTTAGCCGTTTTGGAAAAAGCAGTGGCATTGACGGATGATCCCCAAGTACGTTTCGCAGCAATACTTTGTGATTTGGGTAAGGGTGTTGCAAAAGAAGAAACCGATGGGGGAATTCATAAGATAGGAGCATTATGCCAGCGCTATCGCATACCTCGTGCCTATGCTTCGCTTGCTGCCACAGCGGCAGCCTATCATCTACTTTGTCATCGCGCCTTAGAACTAGATGCCCAATCTTTGTATATGTTACTAGAAAAAACCGATGCGTTTAGACAGTCTTCGCGCTTGGATCAATTTTTATTGGTTTGTGAAGCAGACTTTCAAGCTTATTCTGGATTAGGCAAAATTATTTATTTGCAAGAAGATAGAGTGTTAGCGGCTTTTGCTGCAGCTAAAAAAGTATCTGCCAATAAGATAAAAAAATCGGGTATAACGGGTGCAGCATTAGGAAAAAAAATAGTTGAGCAGCGTATTAAAGCCATATCTGATTTTTTGCAAGAAACTTAATGCCGCTATCAAAAATTCAAGTGCGAAGAGTATACTTGAGTCCGTAAATAATGATCCATTATAACTAAGGCCGACATTGCGTCCACAATAGGGACAGCACGTGGTAAAACACAAGGGTCATGTCTGCCTTCAGTCACTAGCTCTACCATTTTGTTTTGTAAATTAAGTGTTTGTTGTGGCTTACTAATGCTTGAAGTTGGTTTAAATGCGACGCGAAAATAAATATCTTCACCGGTAGAGATCCCGCCTAAGGTGCCACCGGCATGATTAGAGGTGAATGCCGGTTTGCCTTTTTTAATGATCATTTGATCATTGTGTTCACTACCGCGCATACCGACCCCTTTGAATCCTGAGCCAATTTCAAATCCTTTTACGGCATTAATACTTAACATCGCTTTGCCCAAATCAGCGGATAATTTATCAAAAACAGGCTCACCTAATCCTGGAGGAACGTGACGTATCACACATTTGATGACACCGCCTATGGAATCACCCTCATTTTTTACATTTTCTATTAATTGAATCATTTGTACAGCTAAAATCGGGTCTGGACACCGTATCATATTGTTTTCGATCTGCGTCGGAGTTACCGTTCGATGATCGATCTGCGTAGATAAATGACCGACTTGTTCTACGTAGCTAATAATTTCTATTTTTAATTTTTGTTTTAAAAATTTTTTTGCAATGGCTCCCGCAGCGACTCTAGCCAAGGTTTCTCTGGCACTGGCACGGCCACTGCCACGAAAATCACGTCTCCCATATTTCATCATATAGGTAAAATCAGCATGTGAAGGTCGATAGACATTTTTTAATGCTTCATAGTCTTCTGGTCGCATATCGGCATTATAGGTTAGCAGTAGTATTGGTGTGCCAGTGGTTTTCCCTTCAAATACACCGGATAATAAATGAATGGTATCGCGTTCATTTCTGGGGCTAGTAATATGACTTTGCCCCGGTTTGCGTCGATCTAGTTCTAATTGAATTTCATCTGCTGAAATTTCCAAGCCTGCAGGACAGCCATCGATTATCACGCCCACTGCTCCGCCATGTGATTCGCCACAACTAGTTATTTTAAATAATTTTCCAAAAGAATTCCCAGACATGTTATTCCTCAATAGTTTTTTTTATTGCTAGATTAACGATCAGATCTGTAACAGGATGAACATAGTTGTCCTCGCTAATATGGATACTGCCAATGTCCCTTAGTAGTGTGTAATGTACTTTTCCTGATCGAACTTTTTTATCGATTTTTGTTGCTTGAAGGATTTCAACTGGATTATATTTTTGTAAATCTTTTCCATGAACACCTAATTGTGCGAACAGATTTTTAATGGATAATAGAATTTTTTTATCTAATATGCCCAATAGATGAGAAATATTTGCTTCAACTAATATGCCATAAGCCACAGCATAGCCATGTAATAAAGTGTAATTTGATATCTTTTCTAAGGCATGGCCGATGGTATGGCCAAAATTGAGAACGCTACGCTCACCTTGTTCTTTTTCATCTCGACTTACAATTACTGCTTTGATTTTGACAGCACGCGTTATAATTTTCTTCAATACATTCTCTTTTTTTTGGATAAGATAGCTAAGCTGTGAAACGACGTAATGAAAACTATTGGCATCGTAAGTTAAAAAGATTTTAATAGCTTCAATTAACCCATTAATGATATTTATCTTGGATAAAGTGTTTAATAACCTAACATCGATAACAACACATAAGGGTTGATAAGTAACGCCTATCAAATTTTTCCCATATTTCGTATTAATACCCGTTTTCCCGCCGATACTACTATCCACCATAGCCAACAAAGTGGTTGGAATTTGGATGTAAGGAACGCCACGTAAGTAATTTGCTGCAATGAATCCAGCAAGATCGCCTACGACACCACCGCCTAAAGCAATAATTAATGTATCCCGATTACAGTGCTGTAACTGCATGTTTTCTTCTAGCATTTGCTTAGTTTTATAGTTTTTTAATTTTTCACCCGCTGGAAAAGAAAATAATAAATTTTGGTAGCCTGCTTGCTGCAAACAGTTTTGTAGTTGCAAGCCACAGAGTTTTTTTACAGTATGATCAGTGATAATAACTATTTGTTGGAATGCCAATTTAGGTAACCAAGCAGAAAAATCATATAAATTAGCTCCAATAATAATGGGACAGTTTATTCTTTGCCCGATAGGGATGGCCATAGAAATTTTCTGTATCATGATTGCACCTCATCGGCTAGTGCAAGTAATAAACTTTCGGTTTGTTCCCAATTTAAACAAGGATCGGTAATCGATAAGCCATTTAAATCGATAGAAGTTGGGCTACAAGCTTCGAGTTTTTGATTTCCTTCTTTTAAATAACTTTCTAGCATGAAGCCTTTCATTAATCGGCGTAATTCAGGAAACATTTTTAAGTACTGCATAATCTCAAAAATAGCCGTGAGCTGTACCCGATGATCTTTCTTTCCATTAACCAAACAATTATCATGGCTAACATCAATAACAACCGCTGGATTTTTTATTTGCTGTGCCACCATATGTTGCTTTACAGATTCAAGATGCGCGCGCGAATAATTTGGCATTTTATTGCAACCGCGTAAAACCAGATGGGCGTAGGGATTACCAGGTGTTTGTATCTCATAGCCATGCACTGCAGCAATATGTGAATGTTGCGCAGCCACGACGTTGTTGATACTCACATCGAGAGCACCATGGGTTGGATTTTTCATACCGACAGGACAATCTGCAGCGGATGCAAAAATCCGATGTTCATGATCTTCACTACTTCTTGCGCCAATCGCAAACCATGAAACCAATTCTAAAAATCCACGCGAGTTATGTGTAAATAAACACTCATCAGCAATAGGCAATCCGAGTTCCACAACCTTAACCATCATCTCGCGAACATAATGCATGCCTGCCTCAATATTAGGTTCGGCATAGGGGTCAGGCTGATTAAGCGGACCGGTCCAACCTTTGGTGGTACGGGGTTTTTGAATATACACCCGCATAACAATTTTTAATGATTGTTTGACGCGTTCATTCACTTTTAGTAAGCGTTCTGCATATTCCAATACTGCATCTTTGGGCCATGCCGAACAGGGGCCAATAATCATTAATAAGCGAGGATCTCGACCCGCTAAAATATCTTTTATTTCCCTCCTGTCGCGCATAATTTTTTGGTGACCTTCGTCAGATAAGGGATATAACTGAATGATTTCTTCTACACGAGGTAATTTTTTAAGCCGTACATAATTCATAAAAAAGCCACTTGTTGGTTTTGTTTTAATGTTTTTCTAAGTTTTTTTATCATTGTCGGCGTAAGATATTGGCCGGTTAACAATTCGATTTGTTTTAATCCTTGGCCTATAAACATATCTAATCCAGAAATAATGTTTGCGCGTTGTTTTTTTGCTTGTTTTAAAAATGGAGTCATTACCGGGTTGTAAACCATGTCAAACACAATTTGTTTTGCATGGAATACATAGTCTGGCAATGGCGAAGTATTCCCATTTGGGTAGGAGCCAATGGGTGTTGTATTAATGATGATATCCATCGATAGACTATCTAGTTCATCACGATCAACAACATTTCCACCAAATTTTTTTGCTAAGGCCGTAGCTTTTTTTGATGTTCGATTTATTAAAAAAAGCTGGGCTTGGTTTTTTTTTAGAAAATAGGTTGCTGCTCGTGCCGCACCACCTGCGCCAATTATTAAAACCTTTTTATCGCTAACAACGATATGACCCAAAGCAAAATTAATTCCATCAATATCTGTGTTGTAGCCATACAATTTCCCATCACGTTGAATAATGGTGTTGGCAGATTGTAATTCGTTGACTTCATCACTGCAATGATCGAGATAGTTAATTACTTTTTCTTTAAAAGGTGAAGTTACCGCTGTGAGTGTAATTCCCAGTGTTTTTATTACAGTTATTAATGATTTAAGTGGTAACAAGCGTGGCTGTGCTAAGAGAATCGCATTTATACCGAGTAATTGATAGCTAAGCGCATGTAACATAGGACTTTGCGAATGTTCTAGTGGATGGCCAATCAGCATGTTTAATTGTGTTTTGCTGTTTATTTTCATGATTTTAAATGTTCTATTAAAGTATTCACCGCTTCTCGATAACCTTGCTCTTTTTTACCTTTTATGACTTTTATACAAGCGGGCGCAATGACGGATTGTTTTCTCCATGCTTCGCGATGATGCGTATCAGATAAATGTACCTCCACAACCGGTAAACGAGTATCAATTAAAGCGTCATGTAAACCATAACTATAATGCGTGAATGCCCCTGGATTAATAATGATACCCACGCAATATTTACTTTCCGATTGCAATTTATTGACTAAATTACCTTCATGATTTGATTGATAGGAGATGATTTTAAATCCATGTTTTTTCGCTTCTTGAGTAGTGGTAGCGCAAATCTCTTTGAGCGTTAAATTGCCATAAAGCCTTGCATCGCGTTGACCTAAAAGATTCAGATTTACTCCATGTAATAGCAATAACTTAGACATAGTGGTTTTGCTCCAAGTTCATTTGGAGATGAATAAGCGCCTCGTTGACAGCGTGATGGATAGAATGGTTGTTATTGATAGTAAAAGTTGCCAATTTTCGGTAAGTTTCATTGCGTTCATCCCATAAGCGGCTAAATGATGCATAGGAATCTTCATTTTCATCAAAAAAACTAGGGCGGCCTTCAATCATAATGCGCTCAAACACGATGCCGCGCGGTGCTACTACATGTAGTAAACGATGGGGCTTTAGCAGATCTTGATTGGACTGACTTATAGTCGTGCCGCCGCCTAAAGAAATCACGCAGGCGGGTAATTTAAGCGCTAAGCGTAATGCTTCAGACTCTAATTGGCGATAATAGTGTTCACCGTGTGATTGCATAATTTCGCGACAAGTTAAAGTTTCGAGAGAATATTTTTCATGTAATATTTCGACTTCGCGGTCGAGATCAATAAAGCTTTTATTAAGTGCTTTTGCGAGATGTCTGCCTATCGTGGTTTTGCCCACATGCTTAAATCCGATCAGAATGATCGGATTATAAGTATTTGTTTTTTCCAAGCCTATCTTTGCTCCTATCGTTTGCATGGAGGCAACAAAATCAGGGTAGGTTTTGTTAATGGCTATTGCGTCTGTTATCACTGTTGTCCCGCGAGCAATCATTCCAGCGATAGTAAGTGCCATTACCGTACGATGATCACCGAATCCGTTTACCAAGCTGCCTGTTAGATTACTTTGGTGCACGATGATCCCATCCAGATTTTCTTCTATTTCCGCACCCATTTGTCTCAACCCTGATGTTATGGAATGAATCCGATCGGTTTCTTTAATACGTGCTTGAATAACATTGTAAAGTTCAGTTTTTCCAGTTGCTTTCGTAGCAATAATGGCCAGGGTCGGTAGTAGATCGGGGATATCATTGGCATCGATACGCATTCCTCTCAACGGTTTGCCCCCTTTGATCTTTATATTATTTTGATTGATTTCTATCTCTGCGCCCATTTCCTGTAAAATATTTATTAATCGTTTATCTCCTTGTACATCATTTTTGTTTAATCCTAGTATTTGCACTTCTCCTTGAATAAGCGCTGCAGCAGCTACCAGGTAAGATGCCGAGGAAAAATCACCATTGATATAGGTATGAATGGGCTTATATTTTTGTTTTCCAGGGATGTGAAAAGTATCGATATTAGCAACACGCTGGTGCGTATAATTAATACCTTGTTGTTGCAACCATTCTAACGTCATATCAACATAGGGACGTTCGTGTAAATCTTTTACCGAGACGACACTATTATTTTCAGCGCATGGTAATCCCATCAATAAAGCGGATAAATACTGAGAACTAATGCCTGCTATCTCAGTAATTCCCCCTTTTAATTTACCGCTTACTAAAAGTGGTAAATGCCCCGCGGACTCAAGATGCTGGATATGCATACCTAGCTGATTTAATGCATCGACTAATGGTTTGATGGGCCTTGCCTGCATTTGTTGGTCACAGCGAAGCAGTATAGGGCTCGTATAATTTTTACGTAATCCTAATAATGGCAGTATAAATCGCGTCGTTATGCCCGAATTCCCAGTGTTAATTTCAGTGGCAGTGGAGTTCAAAGGAATTCCTTTACTCTTTATGGTGAGCTTGTCGGCGGCTTGGTGAATTGAGGCTCCCAGCGTCTTACATACGTCGATGGCCGTTCGTGTGTCATCTGAGTTTAATGGATTGAGCAAAGTTGATTCTCCTTTGGCAAGTAACGCAAATAACATGCCGCGGATACTGTGTGATTTCGAGCTGGGGGAGAGGACACTCCCACTTAAAGCTATGCTAGGGTTTACGATAAGGGTCATTTTTTGCTACTCGTTATTGACTATACTCTTGTAACGCTGTATCATTACAAGAGTATATCATAACGAGACTTTACGAATGATGCAAGCTTTACTCTTCGATGAATTTCAGAAGTACGCCAAAGAGGCCCAGCGAGTAGCGGTTTTTAAAGAGATCCCTGCTGATCGGATAACACCAATCACGATTTACCGTTCGCTGAAAAAAATCTATGCAGCAGATGGGGCTATGTTTGAAGACCTCCATCAGCAAAAGGGCGACCGTTACTCTTTTATATGTTTTGAACCTATTGCAAGCCTGACTAGAAATGATGCTGGTGATAGTCATCCATGGGTAGAACTCCGGGATTTACAGTCACGACTTAGGTTTGCAACGCGATCCGAAGTTGCCGATTTAATTACTAGCGCAATAGGTTTTATTACTTATGATGCGGTGCGTTATTTTGAAGAAATACCCGCCCATCAAGTCGTTGATACTGCATTGCCATTAATCGAATTTAATTTTTATGCTCTGAATCTTAGTTTCAATCATGAAAAGCAAACCCTGTTAATTAGTTACTTGGTTGAAGTAGGGTCCGATCCAGAGCAAGCCTATAATCAGGCGCAACAGAAAATAGGCACTATTATCGAACTTTTAAGCACTGCGGTTTATGAAATAAAGCTGCCGGCAACGCGACAAATAACTGATTCTGTCGAAGTTGATATATCCGATGCGGATTTTATGCTTCAAGTAGAAAAAGCTAAGGATTTTATTATCCAGGGCGATGCTTTTCAAATTGTTATCTCGAGATGCTATACATGTAACTATTTTGTTTCTCCTTTAGATATCTATACAACATTACGGCGAATTAGCCCTGCTCCGTTTATGTTTTATTTTACTAGCGGTGCAAATGTCATTATGGGTGCTTCACCTGAGCGCTTGGTAAGTGTAAATAACAAAAAAATTACTGTGAATTCTATTGCAGGTACACGTAAGCGTATGAAAGAGCGCAGTGATCGGTCGATCGAAGAAGATTTATTAAATGACCCGAAGGAACGAGCTGAGCATATGATGCTGGTTGATTTAGCCAGAAATGATGTCGGTGCGGTAAGTGTTCCTGGTAGGGTACATTTAAAAGAGTTTTTCCAAGTAAAACATTATTCCCACGTCAGTCATATTACATCGACTGTCACGGGTGAGTTGCAAGAAAAGTATGATGCTTTAGATGCTTTTGCAGCGGTTTTTCCAGCCGGAACACTCAGTGGCGCCCCAAAAATTCGTGCCATGCAAATCATTAATGAATTGGAGAATACTAGCCGAGGATTATATGGTGGAGCTATTTGTCGTATTGATGCATTAGGAAATTTAGATAGTTGTATCGCTATACGAATGGCCATACTCCAGGAAGGTATAGCGACCATACGAACGGGAGCGGGTATTGTTTATGACTCGAATCCTGCTGCTGAGGCACAAGAAACCTATCAAAAAGCATCCGCTATGTTGGACGCCATTACTCGAGCACATGCGGGAGAATAAAATGTTATTAATTATAGATAACTACGATAGTTTTACTTATAACCTTTATCAAGCTGTCGCGCCTTTTTATAGTGATGTCAGCGTTATTCGGAATGATAAAGTTACTATTAATGACATTAAGCAAATGTCGCCGGCGGGAATTATTTTATCTCCTGGTCCTGGGCGACCTGAAACAGCAGGGATTTGCATTGATTTAATTCACACCTTGTTAGCAGGGGAACTCTTAGCGCCGTTGTTAGGTGTTTGCTTGGGCCATCAAGCTATAACTGTTGCTTTAGGTGGACGTGTTATTCAGTCGGAAGAAATAGTGCATGGTAAAGATGACATTATTTTTCATACACAAACAGGTTTATATCAAAAACTTGCTCAGCCATTCAAAGCAGGTCGTTATCATTCATTGATTGCTGAGCGCGCAACATTGCCTTCTACATTGATCATTGAAGCTGAAAATAAGCAGCAAGTCATTATGGGCGTGCGGCATTACCAATTACCTATTTATGGTGTCCAGTTCCATCCTGAATCCATTTTGACGCCCGAAGGACCGGTTTTATTACAAGAATTTCTTGCCATCTGCAGTAAAAATTCCAAAACAGGTGTAGCGCATGTTGCTTAAATCAAGTATAGAAAAATTGATGCGTGGTGAAGATTTGCAAAGCTATGTTTGTCAACAAGTGGTGGATGAGATCCTATGTCCCACTATTAATCCACTACAGATTGCTGCTTTTTTAGTGTTATTGAGAGCTAAAAATGAAACAGCGGATGAGTTATCCGCTATTGTGAAAGTTCTGCGCAACAGAATGGTAGTGGTGCCGACCGAGCATACCGTGCTAGATATAGTCGGAACAGGTGGCGATGCATCGAATACGATAAATATTTCTACAGGGAGCGCAATTCTTGCTGCAAGTTGCGGCATTAAAGTAGCTAAACATGGTAATCGTTCAGTATCGTCATTAACAGGTTCCGCTGATGTGCTTGAAGCTTTAGGTGTGAATATTCAATTAACCCCTGATCAAGTTAGCAAAAGTATTGATCAAATCGGCATTGGTTTCTGTTACTCACCTAACTTCCATCCTATGACCCAAGCGCTGCGACTTTTTCGTAAAACATTAAATGTTCCTACCACATTTAATATTTTAGGCCCGTTATTAAATCCTGCTAACGCAGCCCATATCATTTTAGGTGTACTTGATGAAGCATTACTATCTATCATGTCAGATGTATTAATACAAACCGGTGGTGTTCGCTCGGTGGTGGTGCACAGTATGGGCTTAGATGAAATCAGTTGTGTGGGTCCCACAAAAATTATTGAAGTCAGCAATCAAGAAAAACATGAATACTTGATTGATCCATTACAGTTTGGCTTGCAACGTTGCACGATTAGCGATTTGCGTGGCGGAGATGCAAAAATTAATGCACGTCTGTTGTTAGATGCTTTTAAAGGAAAACATGGGCCGATTGCAGATACACTTATTTTAAATACGGCCGTTGCTCTCTATATCTATGGATTATATCCGTCGATCTCAGAAGCTTTATTACACGCACGTGATAACTTATATAGTGGGGCAGGCTTACGATTATTAAATAATTGGATAGCATTTTCTTATGCATAACAGACTTACAGCGATTCTAATAGAAAAACAGCATGAAATAGCCGATTTGCGCCAGCGATTAGCGCGTAATAATGATCATCCCATCGCACAAATACTGCGCGGCGAGTTAATGCCGAAACCTCCACAGAGCTTTAAAGCAGCGCTAAGTTCTCCTCCTCTTTCTGTGATTGCAGAGATTAAACGTAAATCACCTAGTAAAGGCGAGCTGGCAGCTATTCAGGATCCTATTAACTTAGCAGAACGCTATATTTCAGGTGGCGCTAGCGCATTATCAATTTTAACCGATAAGAAATTTTTTGCGGGCGATATAACTGATCTGAGTCAGGTGGCAAAGGCAATAGGTAATCGAACAATTCCAATTATTCGTAAAGATTTTATTGTCGATAAGCTACAGATTGCAGAAGCTGCAGTTGCCGGAGCAAGTGCCGTATTGTGTATTATCGCCGTTTTAGGAAAAAAGACCAAAACTCTATTGGAGTTCGCTCGTTCGATTAATCTCGATGTACTTGTTGAAATTCATGATCAGAATGAGCTTGCGATCGCTTTAGATTGTGGCGCTGAGATCATCGGTGTTAATAATCGTAATCTCAAGACATTCACTGTTGATACGCAGCATGCATTACATATGGTCTCTGCAATACCGGATAATATTATTAAAGTTGCAGAATCGGGAATTACGCATCCTGCCTTGGCAAGGGAATATTATCAGGCTGGTTATAATGCCGTATTAATTGGCGAATCATTAGTTAAGTCGGATGATCCTGAACAGTTTATTAGGGAATGTAGTCATGACTAATTATTTAATAAAAATTTGTGGGATCCGTCATGCTGAAATGGCATCTCAGGCGGTTAAAGCCGGTGCTAATTTGATTGGAATTATTTTCCATCCCTTGTCACCACGTTATGTTGGAATAGAACAAGCCATACTTATTTCTCAAGCAGTGAAAGCATCAGGTGCATTGCCTGTCGCTGTATTCGTTCATCATACAGCGATTGAAATGCAGCGCATCTGTGAGCTCACTAATATCAATATCGTTCAGTTACATGGGATCGCATCACGTGCATCCCATCAATTATTACCAGAGGAATATCAACGTATCTATGTGCAAACTGTTTCAAATCAAGGTGAATTACAAACCGATGAGGGTTTGCGCTACCTTGATGCGGATCGAGATTTAATTTTGGTTGATCATAGTCAACCTGGGCAGGGAAATAAAATTAACCAAGCTTTTTACTATGATCTACCTTTTCGATGGTTATTAGCAGGCGGACTAACCGCAGTTAATGTAGCTGCAACGATTAATGATATGCAACCTAATGGCGTTGATGTATCGAGTGGGGTTGAATTGAAGAAAGGAAAGAAAGATATTTTTCTCATTAGACAATTTATTAAATCGGTAAGAGGCAATCATGTTATCTAAAGATTTCTTAGTTGAAAATATGGGTCGCTACGGGGAATTTGGTGGAATATATCTTCCAGAGCTATTGATGCAACCTATCGAAGAGCTTATCGCTGCTTGGAATAACGCTAAAAAAGATCTTATTTTTAAAGAAGAATTAAATTTTGTTTTGAAAAATTATGCAGGAAGACCCACAGCATTAACAGAAATTCCTACTTTTGCAGCCAGCATTAAGGGACCGAGAATCTTTTTAAAACGAGAAGACTTATTACATACTGGCGCACATAAATTGAATAATGCATTAGGTCAATGTTTATTAGCCAAGAGGATGAATAAAACGCGTGTCATTGCTGAAACTGGGGCGGGTCAACATGGTGTAGCCACAGCAGCGGCTTGTGCGCGACTTGGGTTGAAATGCGTGATTTACATGGGCAGCAAAGATATGCAACGTCAGTCAGCTAATGTGTCACGTATGCAATTGATGGGTGCGACAATTATTACTGTCGAGCAAGGTTCAGCGACGTTAAAGGAAGCCGTGAATCAAGCATTGCGCGATTGGTCCTCATCGTTTAGCAATACGCATTATTGTTTGGGCTCAGCGTTAGGACCACATCCTTATCCTGCCATGGTTGCAGAATTCCAAGCAGTTATTGGTAGTGAAAGTTATCAACAATGTCAGCAACAAATTGGAGGCACTCCCAATGTAGTGATTGCTTGCGTGGGTGGGGGCTCTAATGCAATTGGACTATTTTCAGGATTCTTTTCTGATGATGAGGTGCGCATGATAGGTGTAGAAGCGGGAGGGCATGGCAAGCGACTCGGAGAGCATGCCGCACGATTTTATACAGCGAGTCCTGGTGTTCTACATGGTTGTTATACTTTTATATTACAAGATCAATATGGACAAATTGCACCGACTAGCTCGATTTCGGCCGGTTTAGATTACCCTGCGGTTGCTCCACAACATGCCGAACTTTTTAAACGTCGTCGTGTCGAGTATGTAGCTGCCAATGATGATGAAGCAATATATGCATTAAAATTATTAGCTAGAACAGAAGGGATTATTTGCGCGCTAGAATCCGCGCATGCTTTAGCGCATTTAATTAAAATTGCTCCTACGCTTGAAAAAGAGCACGTTGTGTTAGTGAATTTATCAGGTCGTGGCGATAAAGATTTACCACAATTAATGGATAGATGTGAAATTTAAAATGAAAACCAAGTCGCGAATACAACATTTATTTCAACACGGTAAAGCCTACACCGCTTATTTGACCGCGGGTGATGGTGGGGTGCAATCTACACTCGATGCAGCGCTTGCCTTAATTAACGGCGGCGTCAATATGCTGGAAATTGGCTTGCCTTTTTCAGATCCTATTGCAGATGGACCTATTATTCAGCGCGCATCGCAACGATCCTTGACGAAAGGAACCAGCTTAGTAGATGTTTTATGGATAACCAAACAGATCCGCCAACGGAGTGATATTCCAATCATTTTATTCAGTTATCTTAATCCGATATTATCGGCTCTACAATCTGATTTTTTACCCGCAGCAAAAAATGCAGGTATTGATGGTCTATTACTGGTTGATTGTCCTTTAGAAGTAACAGGTTTTATTCATCAACAGTGTATCAAAAATGACATAGCGCTTATTTATGTAATTGCACCAAGCACT
Source organism: Pseudomonadota bacterium (assembly GCA_039797585.1). GTDB lineage: Bacteria > Pseudomonadota > Gammaproteobacteria > Diplorickettsiales > Diplorickettsiaceae > Aquirickettsiella. Next base: position 18,113 of record JBDKHQ010000120.1, read on the forward strand.
CCATTGGCACGCATTAAGAAAATCAATGTGTATGCGCAGGGATTTTTATATTATGCTTGCCAGAAAGGCACTACAGGTTTACGTAGTGAATTACCCGAAGATTTTCAAGAAAAAATTAATGCCGTCAAATCAATTGTGGATTTACCTGTTATTGTTGGGTTTGGCATTTCAAATCAGGAAACAGTATCTCGTGTGTTACAGTATGCTGATGGGGTTGTTGTAGGATCGTTATTTGTTAAGGCACTGGAAGAAGGGGCAAGTCCGTCGATTTTATCGGGGCTCGCACAAAACCTATATGCTAAGCCAGTACAATAATTGATATACATCTATGCTTTTGTGATAATAGAGTATTAAATTATAGGCCTATTATATGAATCAAGCAGGTTGGCGCGATTTTATTAAATTGTGCTTGAAGACCGACAATGAAAAGGTATTATCTTCTTTATTCGATTTTATTTTAACTCAGGAAGAAAAAGAGAGTATAGCCCTACGCTATTTGATAATAAAAGAATTGCTTAAGCAGAAAAAGACACAGCGAGACATGGCTAAAGATCTGCAGGTGAGCATTGCTAAAATAACGCGTGGATCGAATGAGCTTAAACGGACATCACCTAAACTGATTGAGTTTCTCAAAGAAAATATATAATTCCCATCTTGTAAAAATTAATGAGCCTGTGGCCATCCAGAAAAAATGATCTATTTAACATATGAGCTCAGTTCTTCTTTTTTTGCGAATAGAAATCGTTGCAAGCGATAGCAGAGTCTCTTAGAATGTGCTCTCACTGCAATCGCCTTCATCGATGAGGCGAATTTTGTGTATAGAGTAAGTTCGTATATACAATGCGATGAGTCAGGTATTACTTAAAGAATAGGTTGTTATTTTAAGGACCCAACATTTATTTATGTTAAGTGATGAGCTACTAAACTATGCAAAAAAACTTGGGTTTGGCGAACTTTTTTTTAAAATAGATCAGGTTAATCAACTTTGTGCGATTGTAGCGATACATAGCACACGCTTAGGTCCCGCCTTAGGCGGATGTCGCTTTATTGAATATACGTCTGTGGATCTTGCTATTCATGATGCCTTACGTTTAGCTCAGGGCATGAGTTATAAGGCAGCTTTAGCTAATTTACCTTTGGGTGGTGGAAAAACTGTATTAATGCGTCCTAAAGAACTAGAAGATCGCAGCGCTTACTTTCGCGCATTGGGTCGTTTTGTGAATGAGCTAAAGGGACGTTATATTATTGCGATGGATAGTGGCGTGGTGATTGAAGATATGGATAGTATTGCGCTCGAAACTCCCTATGTCGTGACTACTTCTAAGCATAAAGGTAATCCTGCACCTTATACCGCGTTAAGTGTGTTATGTGGCATTGAAGCGGCGGTTAAATTTAAACTCCATCTTGATCATTTAGAAGGCGTGCATGTTGCCATCCAAGGTATGGGGCATGTAGGCTTTGCTTTAGCCAATGCATTGCAAAAAAAAGGTGCCCAATTAACGGTTTGCGATAATAATAGCGAACTGATCCAACGTTATGCAAAAGATTTACAGGCCAAAATTGTGAAACCTGAGGAAATTTATGCAGTTGAATGTGATGTTTTTTCGCCTTGTGCATTAGGGGCGATTCTGAATGATGAATCTATTTCTCAGCTCCATGCGGCGATTGTAGCAGGTTCAGCTAATAATCAGTTAGCTGAACCACGACATGCAGAGGTATTACATCAAAAAGGGATTTTATATGCTCCCGATTATGTTATTAATGCTGGAGGCTTGATTTATGCTTACGCCGAATATCAAAATCGCTTAAACCGAGAACATGTGGTGCAACATATATCAACAATTTATAGTACACTCTTAGAAATATTTAAGTGCGCGCATGAGGAAAATAAACCCCCCAGTATGGTTGCTGATAGCTTGGCTGAGTCACGATTAAATAGTATTTAAAAAAATATTTCGATCGGGTAGCACTTTTTAAAAGAGGTTAAATATGAGCGAGGTTGCGAGATTCTCTATTGAGTATACTCGTTTTCTGGATCCTAAGGGCGAAATTCAACAGGATTTGCCAGCATTTACGCAAAATGTTCACGAATTATTAAAACTATATCAGCAAATGATGTGCACGCGTCTTTTCGATTACAAAGCGGTGGCCTTACAGAGAACAGGTATGCTCAATACCTATGCTTCGACACTCGGACAAGAAGCCATTTCCGTTGGCATAGGTGCGAGTATGCAAAGGGAAGATGTCTTATGTCCTTTTTACCGTGATTATGCTGCGCAATTGATGCGCGGTGTAAAAATGAGTGAGATTCTTAGTTATTGGAAAGGGAATGAATGGGGTAATCATTTTAGGGAGTGTCCTCTAGATTTTCCTATCTGCGTGCCCATAGCCACTCAGCTTTTACATGCAGCAGGTGTTGCTACGGCATTTAAACTTCGTAAACAAGCAAGAGTGGTTGTAGCAACCTGCGGCGATGGCGCCACCTCTGAAGGTGATTTCTATGAAGCCTTAAATATCGCGGGTGTTTGGAAATTACCTATTGTATTTGTCATTGATAATAATCAATGGGCAATTTCTGTGCCGCGTAAAAACCAATCTCATGCACAAACTTTAGCACAAAAGGCTATTGCTGCAGGAATTCATGGTGAACAGGTTGACGGAAATGATGTTATTGCTACGAAATTTGTGGTGGATAAGGCGATTGCTAAAGCACGGGATGGACATGGCCCGAGTCTCATAGAGGCCTTAAGCTATCGGTTATGTGATCATACCACTGCCGATGATGCGAGCCGTTATCGTCGTGAGGAAGAATTGCAGCAAGCATGGCAAGAAGAACCTTTAAGACGTTTAAAAAATTATTTAATTAAGCAGAAAAGTTGGTCGGATGAAGCAGAGGAAAATTTTAAAAAAGAATGTGAAAAAAAGATCGAAATCGCTGTGACAGAATATCTTTCCTTAGCTAAACCTGGAGTGACTGATATATTTGATTATCATTTTGCAGAATTACCACATGATTTAATTGAACAACGTATCGAAGCTGAAGCATTGTTCATGTTAAGCAAGGATCTTGCCAATGCTTGAAATAACATTGATAGAAGCGATTACACAAGCATTAGCCTACGAAATGTCGGTGGATAAGGAAGTTGTTTTACTAGGTGAAGATATAGGTATTAACGGCGGTGTATTCCGAGCAACAACAGAATTATTTAAAAAATTTGGTGCCGATCGTGTTTTAGATACACCCTTAGCAGAGTCCATGATAGCCGGCCTTACGATTGGTATGGCGACACAAGGCTTAAAACCGGTGGCTGAGTTTCAATTTATGGGGTTTAGTTATCCGGCACTCGATCAAATTATTAATCATGCGGCGCGTTTTCGTAATCGTACTCGTGGACGTTTGCATTGTCCTTTAGTGTTTCGCATGCCATATGGTGCAGGGATCCATGCACCTGAGCACCATTCTGAAAGCACCGAAGCTCTTTTTGCGCATATTCCAGGGTTGCGTGTGGTGATTCCTTCCTCACCGGCACGCGCTTATGGTTTATTGCTGGCCTCGATCCGTAATCCCGATCCAGTTATTTTTTTAGAACCAACACGCCTTTATCGTTTAAACAAACAAAAAGTAGCTGATACAGGCGAAGCTTTGCCGTTAGATAAAAGTTTTATTTTAAGAGAAGGGAACGATATTACTTTGATTAGCTGGGGTTCGATGCTGCATGAAACTTCATTAGCTGCTGATAAGTTATTACAAGAAAAAGGTTTATATGCTGAAGTCATTGATGTCGCAACGATTAAGCCTTTAGATATTAACACGCTTTTAACCTCCGTAGAAAAGACTGGACGCTGCATCATTATCCATGAAGCAGCTCGTTATTGTGGCGTTGGTGCAGAAATTGTTGCTCAATTGAGTGAAAAAGCATTTCTTTTTTTACAGGCACCACTACAGCGTGTTACTGGTTATGACGTAACGGTTCCTTATGCGCAATTAGAAAAACAATATTTACCCAGTGTCACCAGAATTTACAATGTGATTGAGCAAACATTGGAGTTTACATGACGACGTTTAACTTACCTGATCTAGGTGAAGGCTTGCCAGATGCAGAAATTCGAGAATGGTACATCCAGCTAAATGACGTTATTAAAGTTGATCAGCCTATGGTTGCAATGGAAACCGCAAAAGCCTTAGTAGATATTCCTGCGCCTTTTAGCGGTAAAGTAACTAAACTCTATGGTAAAGCAGGTGTTATCCTCTAAACACGGACTGCTTTGATAGATATTGAAGGGGAAAATCCTACGAAAATAAACTTTGATCTAGCAACATTGGTTGGTAATTTGAAATTAGGTGATGCTATTCTTGAGGAATCTCCTTTAGGGATACAACCTAAGCAAAACTCGGCACCACATCAGAATGGGATTAAAGCAACACCGGCCATTCGAGCATTAGCAAAAAAATTCCAAATTAATATAAAGAATTGTAATGGAACGGGTCCTGATGGACAAATTCTGGTAGCCGATATCGAAAAAATGTTACAGCAAAAATCCAGCAAGGAAGAAATATCTAAATCGAATTCCTTATCCCCACTTCCCGCAGGTTATGAACCATTACGCGGCGTTCGTCGGGTAATGGTCAGCACAATGAAACAAGCGCAGCAATCTATCGTGCCTGTAACATTGGTCGATGATGCGGATATTCATGCTTGGCCGGAAAAAACAGATATTACCTTACGTCTGATTCGTGCGATTATGGCCGCTTGTCAGCGTGAGCCACGACTTAATGCTTGGTTTGATGAATCACAGTTAGCCGTATGTCAACATAGTCGGATTGATTTAGGTATTGCTATGGATGCATCCGAAGGCTTATTTGTCCCGGTTTTAAAAAATGTTGCGCAAGAGAGCGCAGTCAATTTAAGGAAAGCAATCGATAAATTTAAACTTGAAGTAAAAAATCGTAGTATTTCACCTGATGATTTACTAGATGCAACTTTTGTATTATCCAATGTGGGTGTTTTTGCGGGCCGTTATGCAACACCTATTGTTATGCCACCTATGGTTGCGATTTTGGCCGTTGGACGGATTAATGAGAAAGTTGTTGTTGAAGCAGGAAAAGTAAGTGTACATAAACAATTGCCTTTATCTTTAACTGTGGATCACCGTGTAATTACCGGTGGCGAGGCGGCGCGATTTTTATCGGCATTAATTATTGATTTACAAGCAGCGTAATGTAAATAATGCTACCACTACCTCCACGTAAGCGCTTTGGCCAACATTTTCTGCATGAAAGTTTTGTTATTGAGAAAATCGTGCAAGCCATCTCGCCTAAAAAAACCGATCATATGCTTGAGATTGGTCCGGGTTTGGGCGCGCTAACCGAACGCTTGCTACCGCATCTTAAAAGCTTAACCGTGATAGAGCTAGATAAAGATCTCATTCCACTATTACAAGAAAAGTGTGCAACACTAGGAGAATTAATTGTTTATCAAGGAGATGTGTTAAAAGTTGATTTTCATAGTTTGAGCAAGACTGAGCAAGTTTGGCGTTTAGTGGGAAATCTTCCTTACAATATTTCGACACCTTTATTGTTTCATTGCCTTGAGCAAGCCAGTATTATTCAAGATATGCATTTTATGTTGCAGAAGGAAGTAGTGGATAGAATAAACGCACATCCAGGACAAGCTAATTACGGTCGTTTAAGCGTGATGATTCAGTATTATTGTCAGGTAGAAAAACTATTTAATGTGAAATCAGGCGCTTTCCAACCACCTCCAAAGGTAGATTCGGCAGTGATTCGGCTTATTCCTTATAGAGTATTACCTTATAAAGCCAATGAGCCCTTGCTATTTGCTGAAATAGTAAAAAATGCATTTAATCATCGGCGTAAAATGCTACGTAATAATTTAGCTAACTGGTTACAAGAACAAGAATTTGCAGAGTTAAAAATCAATCCGACATTACGACCAGAACAACTGGATGTTAGTGATTACGTAAAATTAGCAAATTTTATTGCTGAAAGATGTGATATGGGATAATGATTAAAATGATTTATTAGTTTTAAAATGAAG
>JBDKHQ010000121.1:0-4031 GCA_039797585.1 Pseudomonadota bacterium
TCTTTTAGCGCGTTTTTCACCATATCAATATCAATGGCTTTACGCTGAAAATTAGCCATCGCAATAACTTTATTTAATGCACCTTCTAATTCACGGACATTCGCCTGAATATGTTGAGCAATAAATAACGCTGATGATTTAGGTAACTCCATGTTTTTTAATTCTGCTTTTTTTCGCAAAATACTGACACGCGTTTCTAAATCAGGCGGTTCTAATTCAACGGCTAAACCCCAAGAAAACCGAGACTTCAATTGGTCATCTAAATCAGGAATTTCTTTAGGATAACGATCAGAGGTTAAAACAATCTGACTTTTACTTTCTAATAAAGAATTAAAGGTATAAAAAAACTCTTCTAAACTAGCGCCTTTACCTGCTAAAAAATGAATATCATCAATTAACAATAAATCTAAAGAACGACAAGATTTTTTGAAGTCATCAATCGCACCTCGTTGTAAGGCCGAGACAAAACCACCAACAAAACGCTCAGAGGTCATATATAAGACCCGCGCAGTCGGTTTTACTTCTAATAAAGCATGGCCAATGGCTTGCATTAAATGCGTTTTGCCTAAACCCGTTGCACCATAAAGAAACAAAGGATTATGGCCAGTATCACCTAAATTACTGACGACATGCTGACAAGCAGCGTAAGCCATTTGATTGGCTTTACCTTGCACAAAATTAGCAAACGTACTGCCTTCATTGAGCGAATTTTTCGGTTGTTCCACTATCAGAGACGGGAGGGGAGGGGGGGTAATTCGTTTTGGTTCTTCCAAACGAACGAAAGTAGTACCCACTTCCAACGACACTTCAGAAACACGCCCTTGGCTAAAATCGGCCGCTAACAGCTTAATTCTGTCTAAATACTTTTCAGCAATATGTTTTCGAAAAAAAGGATTGGGAGCGAGCAGACGTATTGTTGTGTCGTTTTCTTCCACCTGAAGAGGACGTATCCACATGCCAAACAAGTTTGCTGGCATCTCGTCTTGCAGACGGTCAAGACAAAGCGCCCAGATCATCTTACACCTCCAGTGCCATCAAAAAGGCTCGTCATTGTACGCAAGGAAGCACGTCTTGTCAGCTAAAAAAACACGAATAACTATGGATAAGTATGTGGATAAGTATTGTGGATAAGTTTATATAATTTGCGGACTGAATTGTGGATAACTTTTCTCAAGAAGTTATCCACAATCTATCCGCAATGTTATCCACAGGATAATATATTGATTTTTAATAATAAAATTGACTTATGCACAGAAAATCGATTCTCTCACTATAAATTCTAAATTTAAATTTCTATAAGAGAATAAGGAATTTATAGTGAGTGTTGATAAATGTTGTGGATAACTATGCAAGTCAAAGACAGAAAGAAGGAATTTCATCAAAAATAGAACTTAATAGGCATATAGAAGAAAACGCATTTATCAATTGACATAAAGATGAGAGCTACATAAAATGGCCGCCTTTTCGAAAAGGCCATTTTTGGCCAAATAACTGAGTAAAAATCATGAAGCGTACCTTCCAACCTAGCGAAATCAAACGCAAACGCACTCACGGTTTCCGCGCTCGTATGGCTGACAAAAATGGCCGTGCAGTATTGGCCCGTCGTCGTGCTAAAGGCCGTAAGCGTTTGACAGTGTGAACCTAGTTCGCCCCTATCTTTTTCGGCCTGAGCAACGAATACGCAATAGCGCAGGTTTTCAGGCCGTTTTTGATAGTAGCCAGTGTAAAGTGGCTCAGCCACAGTATTTAGTATTAGTTCGCGGTAATACGGAAGCAAAAGCCAGAATCGGTTTTGTGATTGCCCGAAAAAAAGTACGATTTGCAGTGCAACGCAATCGTATTAAACGTTTGGTGAGAAACAGTTTTCGTTTACACCAATACGATTTACCCGCCGTTGATGTGGTATTTATTGCACGGCAAGGTTTAGACGATTTGAACAATGTTGATTTAGACAACGCGCTAAAAAAAACATGGCAACAATTGAATCGTCGATACTCTGCCGCCCTCAAGGCAAGCCATGAAAATCCTGCTCTTAATACCCATTCGCGTTTACCGATACGCCCTTAGTCCGTTAATGGCGGGTCGTTGTCGCTACTTTCCCACCTGTTCTGCTTATGCCGAAGAAGCCATAATTAAGCATGGCGCGCTCAAAGGCGGATATTTGGCTTCTCGACGTATTTTACGTTGTCATCCTTGGGGCAGCAGTGGTTTTGACCCTGTGCCAGAATCTTTCTCTTGGTCAGCAGTGGAAAAATGACTATGCAATGGGCTCGTAACCTAATTTTAGTCGGCTTAGCGATCGTCAGTTATTTGATGATTTTAGCTTGGCAACAAGACTATGGTAATACATCAACTCACTCAACAACGACAAATGCCGTCAGCAACAATAGTGCTGAAGTGGCAAAAGCAACGGATTTACCGTCTGCTCCAGCAGTTGCCGCTAACGCGGATATTCCCGCTGTGGTTACTAAAGCAGATTTACCTGTGTCAGCTCCTGTTCAATCATCAACGGGTTTAATACATATTAAAACCGACGTTTTAGATTTACAGATTGATCCAACAGGTGGTGATGTCGTTAGTTTAGCTTTACCAACGTATACCAAAACCGTTAACAGTAAAGAATCATTTAACTTACTGCAAAATGATCGCCAACGTGTATTTATTGCTCAGTCAGGCTTAATTGGTGCGAATGGTGCGGATGCGAATCCTGAAGGTCGCCCTGTTTATCGTAGTTTAAAAACAAACTATCAATTAACAGCGAATGAAAAAACCTTAGAGGTCCCGTTATATTTTACCGATAAAAACGGTGTTGAAATTCAGAAAATATTTACTTTTACTAAAGGTAAATATGATATTGCTTTGCGCTACAACATTATTAACCATAGCCCAACACCGTGGCAGGGTTTAATGTTTGCACAATTAAAACGTGACGGTAGTGAAGATCCAAGCGCCAGCCATCAGGGCATGGGCATGGCAACCTTTTTAGGGGGAGCTTGGGGTGCGGGCGAAAAAACCTATAATAAAGTTGAATTTACTGATTTTAGTGAAGAGGCAGTCAAAGAAACAGCGAAAGGTGGTTGGACGGCAATCGTGCAACATTATTTTGTTGCGGCGTGGATTCCTGATGCCAAAACAACCAATCATTTAACCAGCCGTGCTAATAAAGAAAAAGGTGAATACTTTATTGGGTTTACCACACCTGATTTAACAGTTGCAGCGGGAATGCAAAATAGTATTCATGCTACTTTATATGCAGGTCCTAAAATTCAAGATCACCTCAAAGTATTATCACCTGGTTTAGAATTAACAGTGGATTATGGTTGGTTATGGTTTATTGCCCAGTTCTTATTTTGGTTATTAAAAGCAATTCATGGTGTATTAGGTAATTGGGGTTGGGCGATTGTTGGTTTAACCGTGATTGTGAAAATGGCATTTTTCCATTTATCGGCCACTAGTTATAAATCTATGGCGAATATGCGCCGTGTTACACCTGAAATGCAGCGTATTAAAGAACAATACGGTACTGATCGCGCAAAAATGTCGCAAGCGATGATGGATTTATATAAAAAGGAAAAAATTAATCCGATTTCGGGCTGTTTACCGATGTTAGTGCAAATGCCTGTTTTCTTGGCATTATATTGGACATTAATGGAAAGCGTCGAATTACGTCATGCGCCGTGGTTATTGTGGATTACCGATTTAGCAGCAATGGATCAATATTTTGTTTTACCGTTGATTATGGGTTTAACGATGTATATCCAACAATTATTAAATCCGCAACCGACAGATCCGATGCAAGCGAAAGTCATGAAGTTAATGCCTGTGATTTTTACGGTATTTATGCTGTGGTTTCCTTCAGGTTTAGTGTTGTACTGGGTCGTCAATAATACTTTGTCGATTATTCAACAATGGGTGATTACTCGACAAATTGAAGGTGCTGCGAAAAAGTAGTTGTTGTTTAATTGACAGAAACTTAAGTTTAAAATGAGGCTGTTCTTCGGAACGGCCTTATTTTTTGGGGAAGAAAATGA
>JBDKHQ010000122.1:0-7725 GCA_039797585.1 Pseudomonadota bacterium
TTGTTGTTAATTGCCTTATTCAGTTATTTCCCTACTTTTGCGACCTTACAATTTGGTCAAGTTAGTTTATTTCTGCTGCCGTTACTGGCATTAGGATGGCGTGCAGCACGTGATGAAAAAACTATCCGCGCTGCGATTTTTTTAGGGATAGCGACAAGTTTAAAACCTTTTATCGGTTTATTTTTATTTTATTTTCTTATGCGCAAAGAATGGCGTGGCTTATGCGCATTTTTTGCAACTCTTCTCAGTTGTGCCTTGATCGCTGCCTGGTTTTTAGGCCTAGACAGCTACGCTGACTATTATCAGGCCTGTCAACAAATAAAGTGGGCTGCTTCAAGTTGGAATGTCTCAATTTATGGCTTTTTATTACGTTTATTCGGCGGCATAGAAAGTAATATGGCTGTGTTACCCATTCCTGGACTCATCACCTATGTATATCCACTGCTTGCTGGAGTTTTTTTTCTAGCAATTATTCGATTTTTGCGACCCTCGGTTAATATGCTAGCGGGACAAAAAGTGGATCTTGATTTCTCAGCCATTATCCTAGGTATGTTATTACTATCACCTTTAGGTTGGATATATTATTTCCCTTTGCTGAGTATTCCGATATTAATTCTATGGCAATTTGCCAAAAAAGGGATTTACCCTATCGCGTTGCCGATAATTTTAATGGCTTGCATTTTTTTGAGTAATATTCCAATCAGTTTATTTGATAGTAATCAAATCAATACGGCGAATATGCTGCGCATATTTCTTGGCTCCTCACTTTATTTTCTTGTCCTGATTGGCTTAACCAGCTTAATATTTTGGCTGCGTTATCGTTTAACAAAGAATTTTGAATTATACTCACAGCAAAGTGCGAAGCGTATACATTTTGAAAGTATAGCTCCTTCCCTGTTATTATTAATCGGCATTGTGGTTTTTTTACCCTCTTACCAAGGAATTAGCAAAGTCACCGCTGACTGGATACTTCACAATGCGCATTATAGTAAGCAATATTTATACCTTGCTCACCATCGGGATTAAATTATGTTGATCTACCCTACGATGAATCCGATTGCATTTAGCCTTGGACCACTTAAGGTTCATTGGTATGGGCTTATGTATGCACTTGGATTTATAGGCGCTTGGTTACTCGCTACCTATCGTGCTAAAAAACCAAATAGTGGTTGGACTACTGACGAAGTCAGTGATCTGCTTTTTTATTCCGCGCTTGGCGTTATTTTAGGTGGGCGTGTGGGTTACATGTTGTTTTATGACTTAGGCAACTTCTTAAGCCATCCCTGGATTATTTTTCAAGTTTGGCAGGGCGGCATGTCGTTTCATGGAGGTCTCCTAGGCGTTTTAGTCGCTTTCTATTTGTTTAGCCGAAAAACCGGAAAACATTTTTTTGATATTACCGATTTTGGTGCTCCTCTGGTACCTGTGGGACTTGCGGCCGGCCGAATTGGTAACTTTATCAATGGAGAATTATGGGGTCGAATCACCGATGTCCCTTGGGCCATGGTCTTTCCACATGCCGGAGGTCTACCAAGGCATCCTTCGCAACTGTATGAGTTCTTTTTTGAGGGAGTGGTACTATTCGTTATTCTCTGGATTTATTCGAGTAAAAAAAGACCTCGCATGGCCGTTTCAGCCTGGTTTGCCATTTTATATGGTATCTTCCGTTTTATTCTCGAATTTTTCCGCCAACCGGATGCACAATTAGGCTTCCTTGCATGGAATTGGTTAACCATGGGCCAATTACTTTCTATTCCGATGATCTTGTTTGGTGTATTTTTATTGTACAAAATACCTAGCAACAAAGCTTAACACTTAAACTATCTAATATTACGAAGTTTCGCGAAAAGATAGAACAAATTTGTAGAATAAGGGTTTATTGAATTTCAGACACGCATTAATACATCCATGTAGCTCTTAGTGAACATCCTCGTTCACTAAGGTCTTCCATTTAATAACCCTTATTCCCATACAAAATTTATACCGCGACATTGATTAACTATCAGATAGTTTTTTTGTTTATCGATTGATTCCTAGACTTTAGGTTTAAATCTAGCCAAAATGGTAGAAATATTCATCAAAACGTAAATTTTTCATGTCATGCCCGTAGTTCATTATTACAAAACTTTTTTTTCTGAAAGCAAAATTCTATTAGTTTTAGCCATTCCGCTGATTATGAGCGGCATTATTGAAACCTCAGTCGGATTTTTTTCAAATATATTTCTTGCTCATCTCGGAGCAACCAGTCTCGCTGCTGGAGCCTTAGTGAACTGGGTATTTACCACATTAATGGTGATTATTTGGGGAACGCTTTCGTCGATTACCACTTTAGTGGCCCGATATTACGGCGCAAAAAAAAATGACGAGATATCTTATGTATTTTACGCCGGTCTATCACTCGCTATCGTTTTAATGCTGCCGGCCATGCTATTATTATGGAATCTTTCACCGATATTTTTATTTTTCGGTCAAGCACCTGCGACGGTTAAATTAGCCCAATTTTATCTCCATGGTCTTACTTGGGCGATTATTCCTGATTTTATTATTACCGTATTATTACAATTTGTTGCGGGCTTAGGCCGAACCAAAACCAATTTGACGTTTAGTTTGCTATTTGTTCCGCTAAGTATTTTTTTCAACTATAGTTTAATGTTTGGAAAATTCGGGTTCCCTAATTTAGGTATTGCTGGAATTGGTTGGGGTGCTGCCATGACTTTTTGGATCATCACCTTAGGATTTAGTTTATATTTTTGCTTAAATAAAAGTTATCGAATTTATTTTAAATTTCCGCGCTGGAGAAAAATAATTCCGCAATTGCATGAAATTTTTCAAGTCGGCTTGCCTTTAGGTTTAACCTATTTTTTCGAAGTCGGTTTCTTTCTAGCCATGAGTATACTCATGGGTCGCATTAGCGCTGATACACTGAGTGCTAATCAAATTGCATTACAATTTTTCTGGCTATTTTCGATAGTAACGTTTGCACTTGCTCAGGGTATTACCATTCGCGTAGGTCATAGTGTTGGTCAGAATAATAAAAAAGCGGTGAATAACGCGACATATGTGGGTATGTTTTATGCGAGTGCGTTTATGTTATTGGTTACCCTACTGTACTGGGGATTTCCAGAAAAACTGATTGCTATCGACTTTAATCTCCACGATATTAAAAATGCCACCATTGTGCGTCTAGCAAAAGAATTTTTAGCGCTTGCGGCGTTAGTGCAACTCTTTGAAGCACCACGCTTTGCGCTATTTGGTGCCTTACGCGGTTTAAAGGATACGCGATTTACACTGTTTACTTCGGTTTTAATATTTTGGATCATCGCTTTACCCTTAGGTGCTATCGCGTTATCTTATGGTTTTGGCGGTTACGGTATTTGGTGGGCTACAATCTTAGCTGAAATCATCGGTATATTTTTATTGGTATGGCAATACCGTCGCAAAGTAAAAGAATATCTTTTTGAGCCCAACAATCAGCAAACCATATTAAGAAGAAGGTTTTAAACTATGCATAAGTCTAAACTCAATCCACGTCCTATTCTATTACTCATATTAGATGGCTGGGGTCATCGAACAGGAAAAGAACACAATGCCATTGCCATGGCTAATACACTGCATTGGGACCAGCTGATGCAGACCTGCCCACACACACTGCTGGATGCATCCGGTTTAGCCGTAGGATTACCCGCCGGTCAAATGGGTAATTCAGAAGTCGGTCATCTGACTATGGGCGCCGGCCGTGTGCTTTATCAAGATTTGAGTCGCATTAATAAAGAAATAGAAACCGGAGAATTTTTTAAAAATCCTTGTTTGCTCGCCGGATTTAAAAAAATCAAAGCCAGTCAAAAATCGGTCCATATTCTAGGACTATTATCGCCTGGCGGTATCCACAGTCATGAACAACATTGGTACGCCTTACTTGAATTCGCTGCTCAGCAAGGAATTCAAGCTTGTTATTTACATCCTTTTCTCGATGGTCGTGATACTCCACCGAAAAGTGCAACCAGCTACCTAGAAAATCTAGAAAAAAAATGCAGCCAACTAGGTCTTGGCAAAATTGTCAGTCTAATCGGTCGTTATTACGCGATGGATAGAGATAAACGTTGGGAGCGTACGCAAGCTGCGTATGATTGTTTAACCTTAGGTGAGGCACGCTACACTGCGGCAACGGCTTTACTAGGCTTGCAATCGGCCTATGATCGAGGTGAAAGCGATGAATTCGTCTCTCCCACTACCATACACGGTGTAAATAAACCAGCGGTAAAAATTGAAGATGGCGATCTGGTTATTTTTATGAATTTTCGTGCTGATCGCGCGCGTCAATTGAGCCATGCTTTTCTTGATACGCAGTTTTCTGGTTTTGATCGACACACACAAGCACACTTAGCTGGATTTATCTCCTTAACAGAATATGCAAACAACATTCCAAGTCAAATTGCTTTTCCACAACAAACTTTACGTAATGGTTTAGGTGAATATCTAGCCCAGCATCATTTGACACAATTACGCATTGCAGAAACTGAAAAATATGCGCATGTCACGTTCTTTTTTAATGGCGGGAACGAAGTCCCTGCACCTAATGAAACGCGTGTCTTAATACCTTCAAAGAAAGTCAGCACGTATGATCTAACACCTAATATGAGTGCTATCGAAATTACGCAACATTTGCTACAAGACATTAAAGAAAAAAAATATGATGTTATCATTTGTAACTTTGCGAATCCTGATATGCTCGGTCATACCGGAAATTTAGCCGCAACTTTACTAGGTATTCGCTGTATTGATGACTGTATTGGAAAAATCATCGCTTGCCTGCAAGAATTTGGTGGTGAAGCCATCATTACTGCCGATCATGGTAATGCTGAATGTATGTTTGATGAAAAAACTCAACAAGCGCATACCGCGCATACCAATGAACCCGTCCCATTTATCTATATCGGCCGCCCTGCAAAAATAAATCCAGTCAAACACGCTAGCTTGGCTGATATCGCCCCTACTCTTTTAAGCTTGTTAAATTTACCTAAACCCAAAGAAATGACTGGTCAAAGCTTACTCACGCTAGAATAACTCAGCTCTCAACCCTGCGTTTATTGGTCAATAAATTAGCATTTTTCGGTGCCTCACCTCGCAAATCCATTAAAGTCAATTACACTATAAATAGAGTAGCCAAAAAAAAGTGGCACATTCAACCTGCACCCTGCGGATTTTCGGAAGAGTAATTTTGTGCAAATAGTAAATAAAAGGATAAACCCGTATGAAAAAATTAAAAATGCTATTTTTCTTCTTCCTTACCTGTTCTTTATTAGGTTTTAGTCCCTCACCTTTTTCAGGCCAAGCTAAAACAGCGCCTTCTCCAGAGGATAAACTTTCACAAGATGTATTACGTTTCAATCGCGAGCTAGACATTATCAAAAATGAGTATGTGCAAAAAACTTCCGAACATGAACTATTACAAAATGCCATGCAAGGCATGGCGAGTGGACTCGATCCACATTCAAGTTTTTTAAATGCCGACGATTTAAAAGATTTACAAACAGCCACAACCGGAGAATTCAGTGGTTTAGGACTCGAAGTGGGCATGGAAGAAGGTTTGTTACGTGTCGTAACACCGATTGATGATGGGCCTGCACAAAAAGCCGGCATTAAGTCAGGTGATTTGATCATACGGATTAATAACGCGTCTATTCAAGGCTTGAATTTACGCGAAGCAGTAAGAAAAATGCGTGGCGAAAAAGGCAGTTCCATACAATTGACGGTAATAAGACAGGGTCTGCATAAACCACTCTTAGTTAATTTAAAACGTGGCGTTATCCGTATCCAAAGTGTTAAAGGACGCATGTTAGAACCTGACTATGCTTATATCCGTATTAATAGTTTTCAGTCCAGCACACGTCATGACTTAGATCAAATGATCGCAAAATTACAACACCAACAAAAAACACCGATTAAGGGTTTAGTGCTGGATTTAAGAAATAATCCTGGAGGATTATTAACCTCTGCCGCAGACGTCACCAATGCTTTTCTTGATACTAAGAAAATGCTATTCAATCAAGTGCTCGTCACGACACAAGGTCAATCATCAGAAGCTAATATGAAAATCACTGCCAAAGCGGATGATCAAGTTTACGCCGGTACATTGATCGTTTTGATCAATCAGGGTAGCGCTTCCGGAGCCGAAATCGTGGCCGGTGCACTACAAGATAACAAACGCGCCGTCATTTTAGGAACCAAAAGTTTTGGTAAAGGATCGGTACAAACCGTTATTCCGTTGGATGAAACGACCGCACTAAAATTAACCACCGCGTTATATTACACACCTTCGGGTCGCTCTATCCAAGCTTCAGGTATTTCTCCTGATATCACCTTGGATGAATTGAAGATAAATTCCTTGAGCGAAAATCCTTCTGAACCTATTTATCTGCATGAATCGGAATTAAAAGGACATTTAAAAAATGGTAATGCGACAGAAAAAACTATTTTTTCTCCTGCAACTATCAATAACAATGATTTAGTGAAAGATGATTACCAATTATTTGAAGCATTAAATCTATTAAAAAGCATGGTGGTCCTACAAAACAACAAAAATGCAGCATAAAAATATTATTTTTTTATGCTTTAGGTTGTAAGTTTCCATTGCTCTCGTAACTATTCGCCCGAGATCTCGTCTCCGGACTTTCTATAAAAAACATATTTAGATCATTTAGCTTAGGAGCAAACGAAACTGATTTTTTTTTCTTCTGCGAATTTCCGGGCTGATTTACACCTAATAATCTAGCGATGCGATCAAAAAAACCATGCGTGTTTTTAAGTTGATATTTATCAGCTAATGCATTTTTCAATTCATTCAAATTATATTTTAAGGCAAAAAACTCATGTTTAAAATTATTGTGGATTTCTGTTATTTCATTAGGATAAGTTTTAATATTTATTAAACATGCACAGGCACTCAAACTAGTAGCAAAAATAAAAACTAAAGGCACAAAAATAATTGGCAAATAAACACAACCAGCTCCTGAGAAAATTAATAAGCTAAAAAATACCAGTGATAAAACCAAATATTTTTTACTATATTTTTTTTTAGAGGCTTTATTATAAGGTTCAGCAAAAAAAATAAAATTTTCTTGAAAAACTTGTTTTATCTGCTGAGTATCCTCTACGCTAAGTTTTCGATTACGGCACAAAATATAAATATGATTTAAAGCTTCTATAATAAGTGGAGAGGCAAACATCAAAGGAAAATACTTCGGATCGATCCTGTATCCAGAAAATTTATTCGCTAGTGACATTAAATCCAGTGGGGTGGCCTGTTCCTCTCGCATAGTGTCCTCCTTAAACCAAACAGCCCTTGATATTAAGCATTTAAGATGCAAGCTAAGTTTTCAAGTAGACAACAACTCAATTCATGCTCGGTTGTTTATGTGCATACCTGCACACAATCGATAAAATTTATCTGAATTTTTGACCGTTGTCTATCTAATTATAAAAATTTAATTTTCTAACCATATTAAATTAAAAAATAAAATCATTTGTAATTTTTCTAAAAAATTTTTTTATCAAAAAAAGATATCTTGCATTTTTTTTATATTTAATCTATAATTTTTGGGTTTGACAAGCGAGTCGCTATGCTCACGAAAAATTTTGGCCGTCGTGTCCCCAAAATTTGTTCGCATCACGCGACTTATATTAAGCCCCGATTCGTCCGGCGTCCGCCACGCACTGGCCCATTCT
>JBDKHQ010000123.1:0-57437 GCA_039797585.1 Pseudomonadota bacterium
AACTGAATAAGGCAATTAACAACAACACTGCGCAGGACGCTGAAAAAGTCTGTTGATCAAGTTTTTGTTGTATTAATAAAATTCCTAAGGCTCCGGCCAATAGCGAAAGCAAAGTCCACAAGAATAATGCATGCGGATAACTAAGATAGGCTAATGGAAAGCTTATCAGTGTAAAAAAAGGGGGATTTAAATTACTCCCTAATTTAAGGACTTTGGAGTGTGTCGGTTTAGCAGGCTTAGTATGCGAAGAGGTATTCAGTTTATTTTTGACAAAATAAATCGGCGTATAGATGTTTTTCCCTTGGATAAACATTTGCTGTGAGTGATAAAATTTTCCAAAGTCACTATACAGAATATTAGTTTTTCCTAGCGTCAGTGGGTAAACAAAATTAAGGCTTAATATTATCGCAAGTAGAATGACGAAACTCAGCAAAAGTAAAGAATGAGAGATTTTTTTAAATGACATATAAAAAATCAGCTTCTATACGTACAGCGATGACTTAAGCCAGCAAGTTGTAGTTTATGTGTGAGTTGTTGAGAACTCTTATTATTGGGTAATGGCCCAACGACTACTTGATAATAATAGCGTTTATGAATGGAGGTGGTTTTTACATTGACCGGGGATCGAGTCCATTGTTTAACTAATAAAGCGAGTTTTTGTGCGGCTGCACGTTGTTTAAACAAGCCTAATTGAATATAAGGGACATGTTTAGTTTGCTGGTAACCATGATAGCTTTCTTTACGTATGGAAGTATTGTTGGAAGCTAGGCGTGTAATGCCAGGTGTAATGGCGACCACGGAAACCGGCGCTGTGCCAGTACCGGTCATATCCAGTTTTTTTGCAGCGGCATAAGAAAGATCGATCAAACGATTGTTAACAAAAGGACCTCTGTCATTGACTTTAACGATAATTTTTTTTCCATTACGTAGATTAGTTACTTGTAAATAAGTAGGGAGTGGCAGCGTTTTATGGGCTGCAGTCATGCCGGCTACATTATAAATTTCACCATTCGAGGTTTTAAAATCATGAAACTTCATACCATACCATGAGGCAATGCCTCGAGCATGATACCCTCTAGCGCTTTTCATCACATAGTAACGATGTCCAAAAACCACATAGGATTTCGGGTTGCCGTGTTTGCTTAAAGGTTCTGCTTTAGGGACCGCATTAGGAATCCGATTAGCGTTGACTCTAAAACGAGGTGCTTTATCTTGCCGTAGGTGGTAACGATAATTAGTACTGGAGGTGGAGGAGCAGGCTCCTAGACTTAGTGTAAGTACACATACAGTAAATCCAGAAATAATTCTAAAAAATAAGCTTCCTTGCTTAGCATTATTTTTTCTTGACATGAGGTTGATGCTCTTGTTGGTGAAGATGATTGATTAATTCGCTTAATTGAAAAACTGCCATTGCATACAATGAGCTGGAATTATAGTGTTTAATAGTTTGGAAGTCATTAAATCCTAACCAGTATTCATTGCCATGCTTGAGTGGTAGCACAATCAGGAAGGTTTTGAGTTGTGAAGATACATGTTTTTTAGGAAGGATACGATATTTTTCAAAATCTTTAACAGTGAAATTCTCTTGAGATTTAGGTAAATGTAATAGTGCTTGGGGTGAAAAACGTGCGGGTATGGCAACCGGACCCGATTTGGACCAGCCAAACGAGTGTAAATAATTGGCAATACTGAGAATAGCGTCATCGGAGTTATTGATGAGATCACTATAACCTTTATGCGTTGCGTCTACCGACAGGTGACGGTAATTGCTAGGCATAAATTGTACTTTTCCGATAGCTCCAGCATAAGAACCTTTAGTAGTTTTTGGATTTATAGCAGGGTTTTCTCGGCTGAGTAATAAAAACTGTTCCAATTCTTGTTTGAAAAAATCCGATCGACGCGTGCGGTTGAAACTTAAAGTGCTTAAAGAATCAATGACACGATATTTACCGGTAATCTCACCATAACGAGTCTCGACGCCTAAAATAGCCACAATGATCGAGCTTGGAACACCATAACGTTTTTCTGCTTCAGCTAATGTCTTAGCGTGCGCATCCCAAAATTTTACGCCGAGCCGCGCGCGTTTGTCAGTGACAAAAATAGGTTGATACTCTGACCAGGTTAAACGTTCTTTAGGTGTAATGAAAGAGCTAATAATCGAGCGGTTCGATTTAACCGTATTGAAAAGTTGTTGCAGTTGTTTACGATCAAAATGATACTTTTCTACCATCCTATCGATAAATATGCGTACTTCCGGTTTATCCGCATAGGCGGTACATGAAGCCAGACAAAGTGTAATTAATAACAGCAATGCGCGTAAGCTAGCTGCTAAGCTTTTGTTCTTCATCATGTTGCTTTCCTTAGTTACCGACTAATTTTCTATGTGTTTGGATAGACATTAGAATACCAAAACCCGCGATTAAAGTAATTAATGAAGTTCCACCGTAACTGATTAAAGGTAATGGTATACCCACTACAGGTAATAATCCGCTCACCATACCGATATTTACAAAAGCGGCGATAAAAAAACTTAAACTTAACCCTCCGCCGAGTAGACGCGAAAAAGTGTCTTGTGCTTTCATGCTGATATAAAGTCCGCGTGCAGCGATCCATAGATAAAGACTTAATAGCACGATACCACCCAGTAGGCCAAACTCTTCACCGCAAACAGCAAAGATAAAATCTGTGGTATGTTCAGGAAGAAATTGTAAATGCGATTGCGTGCCATGTAGCCAACCTTTACCAAAAAATCCACCGGCACCAATCGCAATTTTGGATTGAATGATATGATAACCGGCACCGAGTGGATCTCTTTCTGGATTTAAGAAGGTCAGTACACGCAATTTCTGATAGTCGTGCATAAAATGCCAACCTACTGGTGCGATGACGAGCATGCATAAGCCACCTAGTAGTAGCCAACGGCCACTCACGCCGGCTAGTAAAATCACACTAAAACCCGAAGCAACAATTAATAAGGCTGTGCCTAAATCTGGTTGTTTAATTACTAATAACGTCGGTACAGCGACTATGATCAGTGCGATGAATAAATTAAACAAGGAGGGTGGTAATGATTTGTCATGTAAATACCAGGCTAACATCATGGGCACTGATAATTTCATTAATTCGGAAGGTTGGAATTTTAATAGTCCCAAATTCAACCAGCGTTGAGCACCTTTGCCAACAACGCCTAAAATTAATACCGCAAGTAGCAACGTAAAACTAAAAATGAATACCCAAGGCGCCCAGGCACGATAAACAGAAGGGGAGACTTGCGCAAGCAGCAGCATGACAGAAAAAGCAATCAGCATGCGTAATGCTTGTTTACTAATAATGACTAAGCTTTGGTTGCTTGCACTATAAAGTATAATCAAACCTAGACAGACCAGACTGAGTAAACCGATTAACAGAGGTTTATCGACTCGAAAAAATTGCTGTATTTTTTGTAATGAAAATCGTCGACGCGGTTTGCTAATCGCGAACATAATCGCAGCCTAGTGAAGTAAATAGCTGTAGTATAGAATAAAATCCGCTGACTTACGCTATACTCTTCGCACTTGAATTTTTGACCGCGTTGCCGCTCGATTCGCAATCCTCGATTTTTGGCAAGGTGCTGCGGTTGCGTAATCACTGATTCGATGTACAATACCCAATTTTGAGAAAAGCTGCTTTTTTATTGCTAATTATGTCTATACTATCTTCTATTGCAATGATTGAACGTTTTAAAAAACGAGTAATGCGTTTGACAATAGGGTTTTTTTTCTACTGCAGTGTTGTTACACCCGCTAGTGCATTAACGTTTGTATTACCTGCGCATGGCGATGATATCGTCGGTCAGGTGCAATGGACGCAAGCATTACCTGGCGATACGTTCAATAAAATTGGCCGGCGTTATGATATGGGCTATTTTGAATTGGTAGAAGCAAATCCAACAATAAATCCAGATCATCCGCAACCGGGAAGCATTATCGTTATTCCCAGTCGTTTTATTTTACCACCTAAGCGACATGGTTTAATTATTAACTTAGCAGAATTACGTATTTATTATTACCCACCGCATCGCCATGTGGTGATTACTTATCCCGTAGGAATAGGTCGAGAAGGATGGGATACACCTTTAGGGCCTTCATGGATTGCGGAAAAAATGCGTAATCCTATCTGGACAGTACCGGAATCTATCCGTAAAGATCGCGCTAAAGATGGTGTACACTTACCGGTAAAAGTTCCGCCAGGTCCGGATAATCCTTTGGGTGGTTATGCCATGCGGCTTAAACAAGCTACCTACTTAATTCATGGTACGAATGATTCACAAGGTGTGGGACGGCGTAGTAGTGCCGGATGTATTCGTTTATTTCCAGAAGATATAGAAAGTTTATTTGCAGAAGTGGCACGAAAAGAAAAAGTCACGATTATTGATTTGCCTTATAAATTCGGCTGGGAAAAACATAGACTTTTTTTAGAGGCACACGTACCATTGCAAAAACAGTTATTATTTAATCGTTTATCGATGGAAAAGCTTATTCAAGCAAATACCTCAAAAGCTGCTAAAATTCAGTGGCAATCGGTCGAGCGCATTAGTTTACGAGAAAATGGAATACCACAAGTAGTCGGATATCCTGAGACTTCTGTAAAGCATGTTGTATCTCATGCTCATCGAAAAAACAAAAAATCGACTTGATCGCTTTGGCATTAAACCCAAACCCTTTTATATGACAGTGAACCTTTATGCGTTGTGTTTCTTTTTGTACAGCAGCTAATTATAAATTAAGTCTACTCGCGGAATTTTTTCGCACTAAACGTTATATAGCTAAATTGTTCCGCAATGTGCTGTATGTCACTAAGCAGGATAAGCCTATTGATATCTTTTTCTTTAATCATGGTTGTTTTGTGACCTGGAATCTCAGTAAAAAACAAGAAAAAAAAATAATCGAGGATATTAAGCCTTATTCTATTGATCCTTTAGAAAAAATCGAAATGGATCGCTTCATTTACTATCTTGACAAAGAAACCCGGCTTTTCCCGCATCAACGCTTTAATGTTGATGTGATTACTTTAGAAAACGACGAATCAGATAATGTACAAATTAAACTGGCTATCTCTTATGGTTTAGCGCAATCGATAAAACTTGAATCCTATGAGGAATCGGTGAACAAAACCGTTCTCGCGAATAGTCATTTTCCTAAAGAATTAGCGCGTTTTGGGAAAATTTCGCTATCCCGCTCGGAAATTTCTAAACGTATTGGTGAAATTTTCTTGACACGAAGTTCGGTCAATCTCAGTAGCGAATATTTAGATGTTCCAGAGTACTTCTGGCGTTATTCGAATCTCGAATCCTATTATGCAATGACTGAAAAATTTTTAGACATTCCAAAAAGAGTAGCGGCTTTGAATCATAAACTGGATGTAGCGCATGAAATTTTAGAAATGTTAAATAGTCAGCTACAACATCGTTATTCCAGCATCCTAGAATTTGTGATCATTTTATTAATTTTTATTGAGATAGTGGTGCAAATTTTACAACATGTCTAATAGTATGTGTAGGCAAATAAAAAATAAACCTAAAATATTTATAACGACCTCTAGCAAAAAACTAGAAATATGCTATTTTATAGAATCCTAACCTTCTGTTTACTCCTTATATAATTTAGAGGAATATGAACCATGGCTAAAAAGTTAGCTAAAAAAAAGTCTCCGGTAGCTAAAGCGCGTAAAAAAGCTAAAGTAACATCAGCTAGTAAAAAACTAGCCGCTGTGAAAAAGTCTTTTACTAAAACTGAATTGCTCCAATGTTTAGTAGAAAGCACTGAATTACCTAAGAAAAAAGTTGCTGAGGTTTTAGAAACCTTGCAGATGATTATGCATGCGCATGTAAAAGCCGGCTGTGCTTTTGCACATCCAGGCATGTATAAAATTACGGTTGTAAAAAAACCAGCGACTAAAGCGCGTAAGGGTATCAATCCGTTTACGGGTGAACCGACTACTTTCAAAGCAAAACCTGCGCGAAAAGTGGTAAAAATAAAACCATTGAAAAAACTGAAAGCAGCAGTTTGATTTGTTTCATAAAAAAGGCGCGTTCAGCGCCTTTTTCTCTTTACTCTTCGCATTTGAATTTTTGACTGTGTTCCCGCTCAATTCGCAATCCTAATGACTTCTCCGCCATTTTTCTTTAAAAGCGGCTAAGCGACTTTTGGTGCGCTCAAATTCAACGCTGAGTCGGCCTTTAGGATAAATATTTTCGATAGGATGTGTCGAGGTAAGGATCAGTTGGCTGTGTGCATCATAAAGAATGTCAATTAAGTGGATGAATAACCGGGCTAAATTATCTTCATATTCGCCGATGGGCTTGACGTCGCTGATTAAAATAGTCGAAAAGCGCTGCGCAATGACTAAATAATCTAATTGACTGCGTGGGATCGCGCAAATTGAACTAAAGTCAAACCATACGAGCTGTTCGGTACAGCCTAAATGTGAGATTAGGCGATCATTAATCGTTAACGCTTGATAACTAATCTTGGTATTTTTGCTTAATTTATCGAATAAAGTTTGTACTTGTGATGGACTCATCATGCAAACTAACTCATTTTCAGCATTGATTGAATGCTCACGCCGATAATCTATCGCACTATCTAAATGAAAGATACGTAAATGTTGTTTGATTAAAGTAATCGCAGGTAAGAAAAGTCCACGTTGCAAACCATTCGCATACAAATCTTCAGGAGGTGTATTTGCAGTAGTGACCAATACAATACCTTCTGCAAATAATGCTTTTAATAATTGTGCTAGCAACATGGCATCGCCGATTTCATGCACCAAAAACTCATCTAAACAAATAACTTCGACTTCTTTACGCAGACGTTGAGCAATTCGCAACAGTGGATTCGATGTTCCCTGTAGTTGAGCGAGCTCTGCATGGATATGATGCATAAATTGATGAAAGTGATAACGCGATTTAGCCACCGGTAGGTGATTGTAAAACAAGTCCATTAAATAGGTTTTACCACGACCGACAGACCCCCAAACATACAATCCTTTACCGATTTTTTTGGTTGCTAACCATTTTTTTGGTGTGATTAATTCATCATACACGGCTTGAAATTCTTGCATGGCTAAAGCTTGTTGTGCATCGTTACGCAAGGATTGATGTAATACTTGTTGTTGATAAGCGGCTAAGGGTGTCATGAAAGATCTTTATTGAATGTTGTTGTTAGGCAATCGCGCATTTCTATTAGCTTGCCATGAAAAAAATGGCTTGCCCCATGAATTTTAATTACTTCTGGAGGATGCTCCAAGGAATTCGCCCAGGAAAATACCGCCGCAGGTGATACAACTTCATCTTCATCACCTTGTACCAGTATCCAAGGGCAAGGAAAAGGTGGAAGTTCTTTAAAAGGAAAATTTTCTATAGGAGGTGCAACACAAATCAATTGCTTTGCCGGCCAAACTTTTGCAGCGCGAGCCGCCACATAAGCACCAAAGGAAAAACCTGCCAGGTAAATGACGGATTCAGGACAGCTTGCTTTTAACCAGGTGAGTATCGCCAATAGATCGTCGGTTTCTCCGATGCCATTAGCATATTCGCCCTGACTTAGACCGACACCACGAAAATTGAAGCGAACCGTAGCAACTCCTATGTCATTGAAACAGCGCGCCAAGGTATAGATAACCTTATTATGCATGGTGCCACCAAACAATGGATGTGGATGACAAATAACGGCAATCGCAGGTGGCTTGCGTGGTGTTTCTGACGACGAGGTGGTCATTACTTCAAGCTGCCCGCTAGGGCCGGGTAACAACAGCTTAGCAAGTCGATCACTAGGGAATGGTATGGTCATTGTCATGTTATACTCTTGGTTTAAGCTTATTCATTTTAAAGTGCCATTAAACTTATGCAAGCGTTGAGCATCCAAGGCCTGAGTAAAATCTATAAAAATGGTGTTATCGCCCTGAAAAACATTGACCTCAATGTAAAGCAGGGTGATTTTTTTGCACTGTTAGGTCCTAATGGCGCCGGAAAATCAACCACCATCGGCATCGTCGCTTCCTTAATCAATAAGACGGCCGGAACGGTTAAAGTGTTTGGACATAGTCTCGATAGCGAATTAGAAGCGGCTAAATCTTGTATCGGCATTGTGCCACAAGAGCTTAATTTTAGTATCTTCGAAAAAGTGATCGACGTTATTGTGTATCAAGCCGGTTATTATGGTGTACCGAGACGTTTGGCGAAACAACGTGCAGAAATCTATTTAAAAAAACTCGATCTGTGGGATAAACGTAATCAAATTTCCATGCAACTGTCCGGTGGTATGAAACGCCGCTTGATGATAGCGCGCGCCTTGGTACATCAACCGAAATTACTCATATTAGACGAGCCTACCGCAGGCGTCGATATCGAAATTCGTCGTTCGATGTGGGAATTTTTGCGCAGCATTAATCAACAAGGTATTACCATCATTTTAACCACTCATTATTTAGAAGAAGCGGAATATCTGTGTAAAAACATTGCCATCATTGATAAAGGCAGCATTATAGAAAATACCAGCATGAAGCATTTATTAGCGACCTTAAATATGGAAACCTTCGTGTTTGATTTAAAGCAACCATTAGTCGATCTGCCGCAATCGCCGTTTGCGATGCGTTTATTAGATAATGTGACGCTAGAAGTCGATGTCGCTAAAGAACAATCACTGAATAATTTGTTTGGATTTTTAGAAGGTCATCATATTGAAGTGACGAGTCTACGTAATAAAAGCAATCGTTTAGAAGAATTATTTCTTAATTTGATTGCAGCGAATAAAAACAAATGAACGTTGCTTCGAAAAAAATTGGCTAATAGCTGAAACTAATGTTGATAACTGAGATTAAAAAAGATTAACTAACCATGCAAGCAAAAGTCTACTGGATCGCGTTTATTAGTTTGTTGCGCAAAGAAATTAAACGTTTTTTGCGGATTTGGGTGCAAACCTTATTGCCGCCTTTGGTGACCATGACCTTATATTTTTTAATCTTTGGTAACTTGATCGGTCAACGCCTAGGGAATATCGAAGGTTATAGCTATATGCAATATATTGCACCTGGCTTAATCATGATGTCAGTCATTACAGCAGCGTATACCAATGTCGTTACCTCTTTTTTTGGCATGCGTTTTCAACGCAGTATCGAGGAACTGGTAGTCGCGCCGTTGCCGAATTATTTACTCTTAGCTGGATTTGTCGCCGGAGGTGTAGCGAGGGGCTTATTGGTAGGTGTATTAGTAACGATCTTAGCCTTATTTTTTACGCAATTACATGTTTACAATATTTTTGTATTGTTGGCCATCGTACCGATGACCACGATCTTATTTTCGCTGGCTGGCTTTACTAACGCCTTGTTTGCTAAGACCTTTGATGATGTATCGATAGTTCCGACGTTTGTGCTCACACCTTTAACTTACTTAGGTGGAATATTTTATTCGATCGATCTACTACCGAGTTTTTGGCGCCATATATCCTTATTTAATCCGATTTTATATATAGTGAATAGTTTTCGCTATGGTTTATTAGGTATTAGCGATATTCCGGTAGTCTCCGCTTTAAGCATCATATTTTTAAGTTGTGTGGTGTTATTTTTTATTAATCTGTATTTACTGCACCGCGGGAAAGGCATCCGTACGTGAAATCCGGCGTATTACTGATTAATTTAGGTACTCCGCAAGCGCCAAGCACGCGCGCCGTGCGTGATTATTTAGCTGAATTTTTAAGTGATAGACGCGTAGTGGAATTACCAGCTTGGCTATGGCAGCCATTGCTTAAGTTAGTTATCTTGCCGATACGTGCGCGACGCACAGCAAAACTTTATCAAAGCATTTGGATGGATGCAGGTTCGCCATTAGCTGTGTATACGCAGCGTTTAGCTGAAAAAGTACAAGCCAATTTGTCAGACAATTTTAGAGTGGTTCTCGCTATGCGTTATGGCAGACCGAGTATTCAAGCGGGAATCAAAGAATTACTTGCCGCTGGAGTATCATCTATCACAATTTTACCGTTATATCCCCAGTATTCTGCGGCCACTACCGCCAGTTGTTTGGATAAAATCAGTCAATTACTACGGCATTCACGCGTTATTCCTAATCTGAATTTTATTGCATGCTATTTTGATCATCCACTGTATATTCAAGCACTTGCTAATCAGATTAAAGAATATCGAATAGAACAAGGCAAAAACAATTATTTATTGTTTTCTTTTCATGGTTTACCGCAACGCAACATTGAATTAGGCGAACCTTATCAACAACAATGTTTTACCAGCGCGAGCTTAGTGGCAGAACGCTTGCAGCTGTCATTAGATGAATATCAAATAGTATTTCAGTCGCGTTTTGGCGCAGCGAAGTGGTTACAACCGTATTGCGATGTAGTGTTACAAGCGCTTCCAACACGCGGCATAAAAAATGTCACGGTCATCTGTCCTGGATTTGCTGTCGATTGTTTAGAAACCTTGGAAGAGATTTCTAAACGTTATCGAGAGCTATTTTTAAAAGCCGGCGGCGAAACTTTTACTTATATCCCAGCGCTAAATGATTCCGCGGATCAGGTGCAACTACTGTCGAGTTTGGTACAGTAAAGAAACTAGAGCGATTAGTTGAATAAAGTTTGGTTTCTTGATTGGTTTCTGTTTTTTTCGCAAATTGGGAGAACAATTCCCGTAAATCACCCATGCGTAATGAATTTTTAACTATTTTATCTACTTTATTTTTATCCAGTTCATTGGACATTTCAAAAACTAAGAAGTGTCTGATATCTGAAAGCAAAGCATGTTCACCATTTTCTTGTTTAGCAAATACAGCCATTTTATCTGTCTTAAACATAGAATCTGCAGGAAATTTTATCAAATAATAATAGTTTACTGTTTCCGTCTGAGATAAAGTTACCTTATTAGTAGAAAATAAGTTTGGCCACTCATCAAATCTAACACCATTCCAGGTGAGTATTTCTAGCGTAGAGCTTGCCAAACCTAAATTAATCTGTATTTCATTGGCTACAGCTTGAGGCAAGCCTGATTGATTCGTCAGCAATGGGGTTGTTTCAATAAGAGTAGGAGTATTATTTGGTAATACACAGTCTTTCAAATAATCTTTAACAGAATTCTTTATAAAATAATAAACAGAAAATGGTTTATGCTGTTTAAATTCAGCATGTGAAGAATTTATCTTGGGGCTATTGTTAGCAACATAGCCAGATTTTTTTGCATAATTAGTGAGGTTTTTTAGTTTATTTTTAAATAAATTATCTGGATTATAAATTGATATCTTATTCTTTTGCTTAGCGGCTGGATAAGTCACAATTTCAACCACAGCAGTGCTTGTTTCGCTAGGCAATACAAATAAAAAATTAAAAAACATATCCATATCAGTGGATTTTGTTTTTGATAAATTTTCTAGCAATTTGTTTATTGCTGTAAATAAAAGTTCACTGTTAGTGGTATCTGGTTTGCTTGCATCGGGGGTAAAAATACTCAAAAACTTGTTAGTTCCATATTTAATATTTATTCTCTCGAAAAAGTAATTATTATCCGGCGTTTTAAAAATATTCGATTCAAATTTAAAATCCTTAGTATTTAATTCTAAGCCGGAAGTAAAACTTCCCAGCAATTTTTTAAGTATTTTATTTGTATCAGGGATAGATTTACTATCCGCTTGCGTTTCGTAACTTTTAGTTTCAATGGTTGTGTAGGGAACCAGTGAGCAGCCTGTTTCAAAATTTTCTTTAGTAGGCAGCAATCTTCTCTGCATTAGCAAATGATCGTAAGCTTGCACTGCTATTTCTGGATTTTGCATAGCTATCAGCATTAAATTTTTCAAGAAAAAGGCTTGAATCTTACTCATTTTCGCATCTTTTTCCTTAGCATCTTTTGCATCCGTTTCAGCATTTTTGGTAGCTTTTTCGGCCTTGGATTTAGCATTATTTACAGCTGAGGACACGACTGTAAGAGCAGTTATCTCTGATTCGAGATTTTTAGCTTTTTCCAAAAAAGATCCAAGCACAGGATGAACTGAGACATTAGCCGCTTTCAAGGCTTCTTCTATTGCGCTGACGCTTTCATTCAAGGCTTCAGTTGTAACTTTGACCCCTACTTTTTTTGTTTTTTTGATAGTTTGGTATTGTGATATTTCATTATAAATTTTTCTATTTTGCTGTTGGCTTTTTAAAGCGTTGATATCCATCAAAGTTTTGCGAGCGACTTTAATTTTGGCATCAGTTGCGTCGGATTCTTCTTTTACAGTTTTTAACTCTGCGAAATATTTTAAGGCTTTTGTAGTTTGGTTATCTGCTTCTTGCAAGGATTTTTTATCTTCCTTGCTTAAGGTCTTCGATGACAGTAAGGCTACAATTTTCTCTTTTGTTTCTTGCAATGCTTTTTCGAAAGCTTCGTCTTCCACTAGCTTTAATTCTTTGTCTATAGTTTCAGCTTTAACTTTAGCTTCTTGTAGAGTCTTTTCCGATGCTTCTACTAAATCTTTGGTACATATCTTTTCAATTTGGAAATATTCTATATCATCCAGATCAGCAAGAAATTTATCTAATGTTGATGTGTCCTTAGCATTAAAAAAAGCTTGGGTTGCCAATGCTTGAAATTGACTATCGAGGTTAAACTCATCTTGTTCAAGAGAAAAAGTATTTGTTGCTCCATTAACCGTCATTTCGATGTTATTGTTGTCGCGTTCAAGACCTTTTTCAACATCAGGTTCATTATTTTTTTTGGCTGAATTAGAAAAGTAATTTATTGCGCTTTGTGTTAAAGCATAGGATGAACTCGCTGCTGCGGTGTTAGCCCCAACGATAACTGCTGCTTCATTTAAGTTATATCCACCATTAATCAGTAAACCGGCATTGGCAAGCAGTGGTAACGCATCTAAAGCTTTATTGGCTATAGAGTCTTTATCCATAGGTTTTTTGTTAAAATAACCGTAACCCCATTGCGCAGCATAATTTACACCATTTAAAATTAAACTATAACCTAAAGAATAAGCGGTTGCCTCTAATACCTCTATGGAAGATTGTTTGGACTTATCTTCAGTTGTCCATAATATCCCTGGCAGCGTAGCAATAGTAGTTGCATTAGCCAACATAACGCCTGCCCGGGCCACGGGTTTACGCCAGCCATTTAAGCGACCTCTTGCTTCATAGTAGTTGTAAATGCTTCCAGTAAACGCATGTACTACACTCGCCACCGCGCCATGTGTCGCAGAAACCAATCCTAAAGAGAATAAATTAGTTAAAGATCCTGTTGGCACGGTTTTATCATGGCTATTGTTTTGCGTTGTATTCAAATTAGGAGCCAGAGTCGTTGAGTTTATGGATTGCAGAGTATCTGTGGTGGAGTCAGATGATAAAGTCGTGTTTACGCTTGGCGTAACATATTCAGTTGGAGTAGTCGTTGGTATATTCCAATGGGTAGTATCAGAACAATTAACCGGGGTGTTGTCACTGGAATTTGTGAGGTTGGAAAGAAATTTAAAATAACGATCTACCCAAGCTTGTTTCTGAAGATTTTGGCCATAAAATACTGCAAAAGCTTCTCCGACTTTGCATAATGGTTCGAATAGATTTTCGGATAGGCCATACCGCTGTTGATGCTTACGCATTTCATCGGCAAACGTATTAATTCTCAGTTTATATCGCTCAATATAAGCGACCGGATCATTCTTTATAATGGATGCTAATAAATTTGGGAAAAAATCCAAATTACGTCCGGTACGGAGGCCATCAATAGCATCGGTTACATTATAAAGCGTAGGAGCCTCTGTTATGCTCATACCATTTCCAATATCTAAATCGACCTCTATCTCAGCGCTAGCGGTATCGTTACTCATGCTAGGCGGAATTTCGGCGCTAATGCTTAATATTTCTTCACTGCTGGTTTCTATGACATCAGTCGCATTAGTGTTATCTGCAGCTGTGATTAGCTCACCAGAGCTTATCTCATGAGTAGATGTATCTATATCCGCTGGAATATTTCCTAATGTCGTCGAATTTTGGATAGCTGACATAATTCACCTACGAAAATTTAAATTAAAAAAAGCGTTTAAAATCGCTAGAAATTTTCGCAGGGCAGGGCTGAAAATTTATGCTTAGCTGATCAGGTCCCTGGGCTTGTTTAGTCCTTGTATTCTTTTTGCACAGCTTGATTGTAGTTTTATAAGCTTAAGGCAAGATTAAATTTTTATATTTTTTTCATAAAAATATAAATTAATATCAATTTTCATGATGGACTGGTATTTAATAAACACTTAAGTTTTGTGCTTAGAGCAAAATTATGCACATAATTCAAGCTTAGCTGGAAGTAAAGCAGGATAATTAAGCTAATTTAAGCTAAATGTTGGATAGGCGGTCAATGTTACATAACCGCCGCTAATGGAGTAGCGATGCATGAAAAGTTATGAAAAGGCTTATCGCACACGATTACGTGAATTATCCGATCGTATCGTGCAAGCACAAGCAACGATAAAAATTTTAGATAGCATTAAATGGGGACCGGAAATACAAGAAGATTTTTTTAAAAAAAAATGTAAACAATTACCCAAAGTAGATGCCGATTATTATAAAAAAAATAGTTTGACATTTGATATAGACAAAAAACGCGAAGAATTTCAGAGCTTAGAACGTGATATTAGTCGCGAAGTCGGTCAATTAAGTTCGATTGGTAGCATCATGTTGCGTATGTGTCGCGAATATCAGGATGTTTTACGCTTGTTAAGCGCGCGCGGCAAGCCGGAATTCAGTTCTTTGTCGCAAGAATTGTATGGTAGTGCGGATGATGCTTTTTATGTGAATGCGCCGCGTTTGAAAGATTTAGTACCGATTGTTTCGCAAGCGCTGGCGAATATTAAAGATAAAACACTGAGTGAACTCGATGAAAAACGCTATGATAGTGAGCAAGCGACTGAAATCTTGAATCACCGTTTATCACTATATTTTAAACACTCAGGTAAAGCCAAAAAATGGGTGAAAGTTAGCGATGGTATTGTTGCTGATGCGGCAGCGGGTGCGGAATGGATCAAGATACGCAAAGATGCTTTATTTAGTGAACGTGATTTACGTATTTTAGAAGTGCATGAAGGTTGGGTGCATATGGGCACAACATTGAATGGCATGCAGCAACCGATCTGTACTTTTCTCAGCAAAGGTCCGCCTTCGGCGATTGCCAATCAGGAAGGTCTGGCAATTATTATGGAATTTTTTCATTTCGTTTCCTCGCCGTTACGCATTCGAAAATTGACCGATCGTGTTACCGGTATTGCTATGGCAGAAGAGGGCGCTGATTTTCTGCAAGTATTTAATTTTTTTCTTGAGCAAGATCATACACCGGAAGAAAGTTATAAAAGTAGTGTACGCATTTTTCGTGGGAGTTTACCGAATTTGGGACCGTTTACGAAAGACTTGGTTTACAGTAAAGGTTTTATTTTAATCTATAATTATCTACGTTTAGCCGTCGAACAAGGCTTAGTGGATAGAATTGAGTTGTTATTTGTCGGTAAAACTAGTTTAGAAGATCAACGTTTATTAGCGCATTTATTCGAAGAGGGATTACTGGTAAAACCGCATTACATACCACATCAATTTCGCGATTTAGCCGCATTAAGTTGTTGGATGTGTTATTCGCTATTTTTTAATCAACTCGATCTGAATAAACTTGCCATCGATTATCGGAATATTTTACAAGGTTAAACGATAGACGAAAAAAAAGCCTGCGAAAGCAGGCTTTTTGGGTTCAGTGCGACAACACACTACTTGCTTAAATTTTAATACGGATCAGTTCGCGTTCCTGTTGTTGAACTAATGGGTCAAATTCACTGTTACCTGATGTATTAGATGTATCCGATTCAGAGGAACGTGTTCGATCACTATACATACTATATGCACGGTTGGTTAGAATTCCGTTGGTTTTTTTACGGAGAGTAGCAGTACCATGAACCATATTGAGATTTACTTCATTCTCAGTATTTTGTCCCCCCAATTTTTTAGCAGCGGTAACACCTTGCTCTTTTGACTCATATATTCTAAGAGCTCCTTTTAAAATAGATTCCGCTTGAGATGAAGAAAACCTAATAACAGAAATATAATTTCCCAGTTTTTCTATGTTTTTTGAGGAATCTGGGCCAGTTATTAATTTTGTCGGATCTGTACCAGTTATTTTACATAAGTCTTTTTCTAACTTACCTAAAACATTGTTGTCCATTGTTGTTCTTATAAGACCCCATAAACTTTTAACATGTTCATTTGCTAAGAGTTTTTCTGCACTGCTAAACCCTTCACAAGCTTGTAAATGTCTGCTGTCTGAAAAAAAATCAATGTATCGATCTAAAATAGATTTTTGTGAATTAATTAATTTTAACTTAGCATCATTATCATTAATTATATTATTGAGCGTAGAAATTTCTTCAAGACAGGCAGTAGTTACTTTTTCTGTATTTGTTTCCTTTGCAGTTTTATTTAGATTTTGTATATTACTTTGAAGCTTTTCAT
Source organism: Pseudomonadota bacterium (assembly GCA_039797585.1). Lineage (GTDB taxonomy): Bacteria > Pseudomonadota > Gammaproteobacteria > Diplorickettsiales > Diplorickettsiaceae > Aquirickettsiella. Next base: position 16,497 of record JBDKHQ010000123.1, read on the forward strand.
TAACTGGGTTATATATATTAATCATATGTTCTAAATTTAGTTTAATATCGTTTAGTTTTGTTTGTATATTTTCTATCTGTTGTTCCTGAATAAAATACATTAATTTTTTTCCATGAGGAAAATTTTCTGTATTATTTTGCTTGCTAGTATCCGAAGTAGTTTCACTAGGTGACGCTAATTTTTGCATTTCAACATCTTTTTTTTCTCCCGCTTCTATATCTGAAGTTTTGATTTTTTTTCTAGGAAAAAAACGATTTAATAAACCAGAAGTAATTGAACTACTCGCCATTGATGCTCCCATTTGCACACCAGTTTCGATAGGTTTTTTTATGACACTGGCAACGGTAGCAACAAAAGGTAGTGTGTTAGTTGCAATGTGTTTAGTCGCAAATTGTAATCTGGTGCTGTTGGATACTAAAGATGATATATCATTAGCTGCAACATTGACTAAATATAAGCCTGTGTTCCAAACCATTGCATGGCCGAAGTTAGTCGGGATTTGCCAAGCCATATCGAGCCATGTGAGCTGATTTTGATCCTGAGTATCTGATCCCATATATTCTTGCAATCCAAACAACATCAGAGGAAAACTAGCCGCGAATGCAGCATTACCAACGATATTGAGCATGACGGAGTTTGGATAAAAATGTCGCATGATCGCGTTATAAGCACCCATTCCTGCACCATACCCAGCTGGTGCGCCAATTTGTATTTCGGAATTAGATAAAGCAGTATCATTACGACTAGTTTCTATTGCTGCAGTGCCACCGTCAGCTAAATCATCGAGATTAATTTTGCTTGCTGGGCGGCAACCCGTTAAATTGAATTTTTGTTTACATTGTCTGATTAATTCGTTCTTGGTAATATTTGCTTTGAAAAAAAATGATACTGAGTCACTTAATTGCTCAGGACTTAGATGGGTTCTACTTGTCTCGATGAGCGCTTTAGCTTCTTTAGTCGCATTGAGAGTATAACCACTTGATTTACGAGACATGCTACCCAAGCTTTTAAATGATCCCGCTAATATTTTTGAAAGATTACAAGCATCGCGATTTTCTCTGCAAACCTGGTTTAAATCTTTTATTATTTTGATAAATTCGCGATGACCGGTTTGCAAGGCTTCTATACTATCAATATTTCGCGCTAAAATACTAAATAAATGATTGCCCATGGTATCCAAGAGGCTATTTAAATGCGGTGCTTGGCGAATAATGTTTTCAAATAAATAGCTAAATTGGGTAATGATGTGAACTTGATCCAGTAAATCTTGATTGTTAACATTATTTTTTACTATGTTAAATAGAAAAAAAGATAAACTTTCTGCAGCTTGAGCAAAACTCTCATCAAGCCTATTTTTTTGCTGCAGATCCGTACTTAAATTATCTACACTATTAAAAGCAAATCGGTATAAATTTTTAAAGTTAAATGTATTTTCTGATCCATTACTGGTTTTTAAAGCATTTTTTAAGAAAGTTAAAATATGGGTATATTGTTCTCGGTCCAGTGTATGGATATTAGCTTTTATTTCACTTTCAACTTGTGCATAATCGGCAAAAGATGGTTTTTGATTAGTGTAATTCCCTCGTGCGATTTGTTGAAACAATCGAGTGCTTGCCGTAACGGGTCGAGGGCAGTCTTCAAGGCCTAAATCTGCACAATCATCTTTTATTTTCTTTTCATTTTTATCATTAAATTCAGAGAGAAAAGTATAAGCCGCCTCTCCTCTATCTTCTTTACTAAAACTTGTTGAGTTTGTTGACGAAAGAATATTCCGGGCAATTGCTGGAATCCTATGATTATCATCTTGAAATTCCTCTTTAAGTTTAAGTTCAAAGCCTAATCTGCCTAAACTTCCAAGAAAATTTTGTGCACTAACTTTTTCATAACTATATCTTTTGAAATCCAATCTTTGAGTTAGATCTTCACTCAGTTTGATGGTATCTTTGACAAGTGTATCGATCTTTTGTGGATCACCGAATGTAATGTTGGGCAAAGAACCTTCTACCTTTTGGTGGATAAGTCCACGGCTTTCAAATTCGGTTATGTTATGGATATTGAATAAACTACTTAAAAAACTTATAAAGCTAGTAGTCGTAATGACATCATTTTTAGTCAATATAGCATTTGCATCGTTTATTTTAGCTTCATACATAGTGGTGTAATGAGTGCCTAAGGTAATCAATTTCTTTATATCTTCATCGGGTAAAGTATTTTTATTGTCTAATATATATTTAGTAAAGAAATCAAAAGCATTATTTAGATTATTTTGTTCTAAAGCTCCCTTTAAAAATACATGTATAAATAAATTTTTTCCTTCAGGGGTGGCGCATGCAGAATCGATAATAAAAGTAGTTTTTTTAGATTCATCACATTCTAAATCGATAATAAATTGATTTAGAACCGCTTGAAAATTAGCTTTACTGAATAATTCTGGGTATTTTTTTCCATCAAGGACGTCTTTAAGAATATCATCGGAGCTTTTTAGGGGAGAATCAGTTGGCATTAAACACCTACAAAAAAAATTAAAAAATGATCTTCATCGTAGGTGGCGAAGCTTAAGGAATCCTTAACAAAAAAATAGATTTACTTTTTATATATAAATATAAAATATAATAAATATTTTTGATTTAAGAAAAAATTAACTGGAGTTTCGCAAATTGAATTAAACAGGTATGGAAAAAAGTATAAAACAAAACCATCATGGCGAGCGAATGCCTGGATTGCCACGCGCTCGCCATGATGAGTAAGATTAATTATTCTTAAAACCTCTCAAACGACTGGTCGCGTCAAATTAGAAATGTCATCGCTACAAGCATTGCTTACTAATATTCCTTTTCCTTTGTTTAGAACAAAGAACCCATGATTTTCATAAGCGTCGCGGTTTCTGTCGGGAAGAGCAGGCCCAGGAGTCGGATCGATAACGGATGAGCTTAGTTGATTAGGAATCAAATACCCATCTTTGGATACTTCATTAATCTCTTCATAAACAGATGCCGCATTATTTGATGAGATAGCACCATTATTATAAAATGCTGTTTCATCTGTGGATGACGATGAGGAAGTGGTTTCTGCCATGTTAGAACGTAAGCCTAACTCAATATCGGTATTTTCCTCAGTATGACGCCGTTTCGAAAGATTCCACCCAGTTTGTATCGCAGTGGTAAAGAGTCCAGCGGTGGCAATGTCAGTGCCTACAATTGTTGCACTTTCTGCCAAACCGTCTCCGCTTTGGGCTAATAACCAAACATTCGCTGCCAGTGGCAAAGCATTTAACAAACCTTTAACGAGTTTATTTTCTATGGATTTTGCAAGGTAATTTATGCCATTGACCACAGCATAGGTACTAGTGCTGCTAGCTAAAGATATTGCAAAGGATTGCCATATCTTTTCTATTCTCGCCTCATCTGACTCATGCGAATTTTCCATAGCTGAAACTATCGATGCATGGGAAGCAATTACCAGTGAATTAAAAACAGTCGCTCCTGCTTTGAGTAATCTAAGTTGTGCCGGTGTGTAGCCCTTACTCTTAGCAGATTCTAAAGCAATGGCAGTGAGGCCATTAGATGTGCCAATGACAGCACCGTGGCCAACTGCAGCGAGTATTTTAGAGGCTAAGCTAAATGGTATATTAGTAACGCTGTTTAATGCTGTTTCACAACTTTCTTTTAGGCTAGATTGATTATTATTTGCTTGAGGATAGAAAAAACTTTCCAGACCATGCAGCGCGTTGGAAAACTTAGTAAAGTAAGAATCAGTATTGGACGTTGTTTGATTATTACTACTATTCTCAACGTTTATAGGGCAGAGCACGGATAAAAAATTAGCCCGAAGTGCAATTAGCTTTTCTAAAGTATCTTCTGATAACGTATGCACTCTTATATTATTGGTAATATATTCCATAATTGTGCTGAGCTGACTTTCAGTCTTACCGCTTAATGATTTATTTGCTAATAGCCCTTTTAATGTATCTTGGAAAAAAGCGATTGAATTGGTTCCAATGTTTGGATTTATAGTTGTCATGGTATACCTCAGTATTAGTTAATTGCGTGATAGTTGCGCGGCTGCCGCGGATGAACTAGGAATATTGTCCGAGTTAGAAGTGCTGGGCTTAAAAAGCATGCTGCTATATTTTGCGGTGTTAAACGGTAAATATCCGTTTGCTTCCTTCGGGGCAGGATTATCTATAGTTGCGGTTGAATCATCTACTATGATAATTTCGAATTCTTTCGTCTTAGCTAGGATATCCATTTTCATCCCATCATTTAGTGCGTTTGCATTGCTCACCGCAGTGGATGGCACAGGGAAACAACTGAGTATTTTCCGTGTTGCATTACTAGGAATAGCTGCACCTAATAAAGTAACGACAGCAATGGATAAACCTTCTAGGAAACCTTCGTTTCCGTAGGCTGCTATGAATAAACAGCCGAATAGCGGTAAATTTTGGAAACATAATTTAAGGATTGGGCTTGTGTTTAAAAAATCAGCTAAACGCCCAAGATAGCGAGGCGTATTTTTTAGCACATGCAAAGCTAAGGTTGCCATAAAGACGAACGTTAGTTTTTGTACATTTTCAGAATTAACCTGCGGATCTATTTGATCAATATCTAGCGTGGTTACAATAGAATAAATCAACGGAAGGGCGGAGACGCCAACTGTAGTGGCTAAAGCCAATGTAATGGTTAACAGTCCAAGCGTGCGAGGAGAACAGCCATATCTTTTAGCGATATGCAATGCTATTTGACTTGCAGTATCTAATACTCCCGCGATTACCAATCCAAACCCAAATGCAGTGCTTAATTTAGCTGTAAATGAAAAATGAGTATTCCCAGTAAGAATAACCTCATTGCTTATATCGTCGCTAATAGTGGTATTAAAAAGCGTTGGAATAGAAACAATGGGTCTATTATGACTGAGCTCACTGGTTATATTAGCCAGGCGCGCATCGATACTTGGGATATCGCTTGGACAATCTAATGAGGTAGTGTTGAGCGTATTATTTTTTAAACTGGATAGAAAAGTGAAGTAATCCTTAGTATCTCCTGATACTGAAAAAGGGCCCTTAAGCTTATCTAACTGCTCTAAACTGCATACAGGTGTTCCATAATGGGCGATGTGATCTTTTAAATATTGTATAAAATTTGCAAGGATAATGCCTGATTTTTTAAGATAGGTAACCGGATCATTTTTCAATATTATCGCTAATTCTCTCTGCAAATTAAGATGTGCTTTTGCAGATTCTAAGGCTGTATAAGTATTTATAGCTGGCATATTACACCCTACAAAAAAAATTTTAATTAAAAAACCGCTGGGAGTCGTTTCCTTGAGAATCCCAATTCTTGCGATTTTAAGAGGGTAATATTAAGGTAATATTAAAATAAATTATTAAAAGTAATTTTATTATCAATTAATTTAATACATGGCTGAATCTTAAGAAATCCTTAAGATTCGCTACCTATGATCCATGGACACTCAAGTCCTGTAATTTTTATTCCGTAGAGAGAAATCAATGCCAGCAATAATAAAAAAAGCGGTAGGGAAGCAATTAGCAAAAGTTTTACAGGATGTTTTAAACACAGAGTCAAAACAATGGAATTATTTTTTTGAATCGCACAGGATTAAGGAAGTATTTGAAAAACTAGCATATCAAATTAAAAATCATAATTTTTTCACTTCAGATTATTCAATTAATATATTGTTCGATTTTTTAAAAGCTTATGTAAAAGAAAGATTAAACTGCGAAGAATTAAAAACAATTAATTCGGATATTTTGCGAGAATTTAATCAAGTATGCATGACGTTGCAAGAAAGAATTATTAAACACACTACTGGATTAGATGAATCACAACAAGGAATTATTAGCAATTATCTGGCTTTTTTGCGTCAACTGATGGAGCATGAACATCGAAGTATATTTGCCAAATTCGAAATTAAATTGAATAGTACTGATATACAAGCAATTGCCGTAATGCTGAAAAATAATAGCGCATCGATCAATGCCGATTTAATTCACCAATATATTTCGTTGTTAAGGCTTAGTTTTGATGTGCCGGAATTATTAGTAAACTATGAAGCGGGTTTAAATATTCTTCCTTTAGCAAAGGTTTGTTTTTTAAATAAAAAAATTGATGTGCATGTTGTCGCGACGCAATTTTTTTATGTATTAGGCTATCAAGGGCAATTACTGGATTATTATAAAAATGATCCTAGATTTAATATTACCGAGCAGTTATCAAAAAAAGCTACATATAACTTAAAACAACAAGCGATAGATTTACAGCAATATTTTTTTAATAATTTAGATCTGCATGGTGAGCTAAATAAACCATTATTACAACATTATTTGTATGTGCAATTTTTTAAGCCTATTTATAAAGAAAATCCCACGCAATTAGATGCTTTAAAAACAGATCGGTATTTATCTCACTATATTAAATTTGATTATGTTGCGCTACCGAAGAGCATAGATTGTCGGGATTATTTGTCTGCTGATAATAAGGTTATTATAGAATATAACCATTTAAATACGGGTATTCCGGAGATTGCTTGTCAGGCGATTGCTTGTTCGTCGAAATCCTATGAACAATGGCAGGCATCGTTAGGATTTTATCCTACAATTAAAAGTCGTTATATTTTTCGAGTAGGGGATAGTTATGAAAAATATTCATTTACTTATGCTTATGGCGAATCGCCGAGGGCAGGAGGGTTTTATCTTACCGGTGAAGTTAAGAATAATACCGTAAATGGCATAGCCTATAGTTATTTTAACGATAAACATCAATTTATCGACGTAGCTCGGCATGAAGAAGTACATCATAAGAATTTTAGATTGCAGCTTGAAGCGCAGAAGTCAAACGCTGATATTACGTCTCTTATCAATCGAAATTTTAATGAAGGTTTAGCGGTATTATTTGCTGGCGGAGCTTGCGCGCCAGATTATCGTTCTCAAGATTTTAGTAATACTACAGCACCGAGTTTAGAAACTTTATTAAAAAATGAATATATCGGATATTCTACTTCCTGGTTATACAATAATTATTTTATTCAGGAATACCCCTCTTTTTACCCAGATCTTTTACGCTTAGGTAAAAATGATTTTAAAGAAAAATGGATACCTATTTTAAATCAAGATAAGGATCATTTTGTTAATTGGTTGCCTTATTTAGAACAAGTCTGTAAATCTGCGCCAAAAGAATTAAGCATAGAAAATTGTCCAAGTATTTTTTTAAAAGATTATCTACCTGCTGAATTAAAAAATCCTTTTATTACAACTACCTCTCATCGTTCACCGAGAAAATCAATGCCGCAAATAACATCAAGAACTACCGCTGCTAGACCCAATTTTTATAATGATTATTTGCGTGTAATGCACCGAATTCAAGATAAAAATGTTTCCGCAATAATCGAAATATTAAAATCTACAAATTATTCTGCTGACATTGTAAATTATCAAGATCCTGAAAGGGGTTTGGAAACCCCTTTACATTACGCTCTTTATACCCATGGTAAAAATTGTTCGGAATTAGCCATACAAAAATTATGTAATTTTGGAGCTTTACCTAATTTTATCGATGATCGCAATACTACTGCTTATAGCATGTCGAAAAATTGTGATAATTGGATAAAGATTAAAAATATATTTGATAACCAAATTCAAAATTTGAAAAAATCGACTGAAAATAATGAAACTGGACTCATTTCCTATTCTCCTAAAAAATATCTCGTAGTTATCGGCTCGACTATACCGATAATTGAGACAATAAAAGGATCCATATCTAAATTTTGGGATCGGATTGCAGAAAATTTCCCTCACTTAGAAAATATTATTTTTTATGCATTAAAACCCATATCTATGGCGATGACTACTGCCATCATGAATATTTTATTGTACCGAAGGATTTCTTATATCAGTTCTGAAGCGACCTTGGTCTTTTGTTATTACCTAGGATTGAATTATTTAGGAATGCTATCCAATCAATTTGGAAAAAAAGCAACCCAAAATATTCAAAATATCTATAGTAAATATTTCTTGCAAAGTTTATTTAACCTATTTTTTACTAATCCTAGTTTGTTGGGGCATCTTGTGTTTGAAGGTATTCAAGCAGAAATTTTTTCGTTAGTGCTATGGCCGATGCTAAGCATGATTTTAGGTGGGGTTTTTTTCCAAGCAGGCGAATGGGTTACACAAAAAGTGATTGGGAAATTTTTTCCGGTAAATTCGGAAAATGCGGCTACCTCTTCTGATCTAGAAATCTTAAAGAATATAGAAAAAAATTGGCAGCATGTAGTGAAAAAAATCAAGAAGAACATCAATAATCAAGCGTATAAATTAAATTTTGATGAAGATATCGAATCAGCAACAGCTAATATTACAACATTACTAGAAGAAATTAGCAAAGATGAACAAGTAGTAAATCGACAAGAATATGAAAAAGTATTTAAAGATTTTGAGAATGTTTTAGTCGAAATACAGAAAAAATTAACTAAACTATTAAAGAGCCCTAAAATTCAATTACTATGGGAAGATGTTACTACAATATTAACTAGCTTAAGATCAATTCGACCTCTGCCACAAATAACTCCCGATCTGGTCGCAAATCATGCAACGGGTGTAACTATCCAGGAAGAACAACAAATTCCGTTAGTAACAAGCTTTACTGATAGAAATCAGATGGTTTTTAAAAATCGTTCTTCCATGTTTAACCCTTTTTCTTCTATATTTAAACCAAAACCTGATTTCCCAGTTCCTCCTACAGAGCAAGAGTTGCGGGAGATGGGAATTTTTGTAAATGAAAATGGTAATTCATCGTGCTCTTTAAACTGATCTTTAAATTTTGCTTTAGAGGGACTATCGCTTATTTACAGTCTTAGGCATACAATAGCTACTTTTTCAAGCGATGTCGGTTAGCCAACAAAAACTGCTTAATATCTATGAGTGCCTGCTGAATATGTACGGCCGCCAGCAATGGTGGCCGGCAGACAGCCCTTTCGAGGTTATGATCGGCGCGATACTCACGCAAAATACCAATTGGTCGAATGTAGAAAAAGCGTTGGCTTTTTTAAAAGGACAAGTGAGTTTAACACCCGAGGCGTTACTAAGCTTATCAAGCGCTGACTTAGAAATCTGTTTGAAACCGAGTGGTTATTTTCGGATTAAAACCCAGCGCTTACAAAATTATTGCCGTTGGTATGTAGCACAGGGTAGTTACAAAGGCTTAGATCAATTAAGCACAACCGATCTGCGTGAGCAATTACTCAGCGTGAAGGGCATTGGTCCCGAAACAGCGGATGATATCTTACTGTATGCGTTTAATCGGCCAGTGTTTGTGATTGATGCGTATACGCGACGTTTATTGCAACGCTTAGGTTTGATCCAAGGTCAGGAAAAATATGAATATTGTCGACAGCTATTTGAAACCCAGCTACCAAAAAGTGTGGATCTGTATAAACAGTACCATGCTTTGATCGTAATCCATGCTAAACAACATTGCCGGAAAACTAAACCGGTTTGCCACTCTTGCCAACTCGCCCAGGATTGCTTTTCAAAACAAAAATCTAAGGTTTAGCTTATTCTTCAGATTCTGTATAGGATTCGTGGATTTTTAAACGATTTTCACCGGCAAATTTCATAATACAGTCAAAAACATCCGGATTGGTTTCTTTGAGTTTGGGGTCGAGGACCAGACATTTGGTACGACTTTCCTGGTCGATCATCGGTCGTAACTGTGGAGAATACACCATGCGCCGATTAGTAAAGCTAGCCAAACAACCACACATACGCTCAGCCCAGTCACTGGGTCTGAATTTTTCGCCAGTTTCGGTGACTCCTTCGATTAGAATGAGCTTTTCTCTTTGGCTTTTGTGTGCGACTGTATTTTCTAACATAGATTACAAGTTTTTGTTAAGTTGGGTGATATTACTCTAATTTTTGGTGATTAACTATACATAATTAGATGACATTTTATTGTCATTATAGAGTAAATAGCCTCGTTCTGCCTTACTGCGTGTTTCTACGTTAAGCGGAATCGTTGACTTCAAAAAATCGGCTATTTTATACAGTTCTTGACTGTCGCCTTGCTTTAATTCCAGCTCGATTTCATGCAGCGCGGCTTGATGGGTTGCGGTTTTAACCAGGCCTTGGTCTAAAACTAATTCGATTTGCGTTCCATTCTCTGTATTTAAGTTCCATGAGCTGCGTTGAAAGTCAGTATGAAATAACTCGAACAAACGTTTATTTCCAAGGATAGTTTTTAGTTTGGCTATTAAGCTGGGGTCGGTAAATTGTTCGATATTTGGGATGTTTTGTGTCACGGGTTGATCCCATTCATGTCGATGTTGTAGGTCACCTATTTGTTCGCCCGCGGTTTTTAAGGTTTGTATGGTACGGCCGCCGGCTTCGCGTACTCGCATCGACAGTCCTTGCTGCCATAAAGCAAGGTCAGAGGTATCAAAATAGCGGCTGATGAGTTGTTCTACAGAGATAATTTGCGTGCTGGGGAGCTTTAATAAAGGATGTTGGTGTAATAGATTAACATCTTCGGGGCTGATGCTGAGTTTTAGTTCAATTTCAAGAAACATGTTTAAGATTGTGCACCAGTTTTTACATCGCGTTTTTCCATCAATGCTTGGTATTGCTCGATTTCTTGTTCTTGCGAAGCTGATTTCTCAGGATGGCGCTTATCAAAAGCGGCAAGAAATTGATCAATGTCACTGACAAAGTTTCTATCTGGGTTAAGTTTGTTTTTTATAGTTTTCATGCCGCTTGTTGTTCGATAGCGTTACGTAGCTCTTTAATTGCTTTTTGCTCGAGTTGACGAACGCGTTCAGCCGATACTTGATAGCGATTGGCTAATTCTTGCAATGTAATTTTAGGTTCAGTTAACCAACGATCCCTGATGATGGTTTGTTCTCGTTCGTCTAATTTGGCCAACGCTTTATGTAAATGATCTTGGCTGGATTCGGTGGTGTCACTGGCTTCGAGTAAACGTGCGGGATCGTAACGATTATCTTCAAAATGCATATCAAGCAATGGATAGCTAGTGGATTTGGAATCGCTGTTTTCATCACTGATATCCAAACTCATATCGTTAGAGGCCAAACGAGATTCCATCTCACGTACGGTTTCTGGTTTGACACCGAGATCACGCGCAACGGCTTCGATCTCTTTTTGGTTAAACCAACCTAAATGAGTTTTCATTTTACGTAAATTAAAAAATAGTTTACGTTGTGCTTTGGTAGTGGCTATTTTGACAATGCGCCAGTTACGTAAGATAAATTCTTGAATTTCGGCTTTGATCCAATGCACGGCAAATGAAATCAAACGCACGCCTACTTTAGGGTCAAAACGTTTCACCGCTTTCATTAAACCAATGTTACCTTCTTGAATCAGATCGGCGAGTGCCAGACCATAACCCATATAAGTCTGTGCAATATGTACGACGAAGCGTAGGTTAGCAATAATAAGTCTTTTGGCGGCGACTAAATCTTGGTGTTGATAATAGCGTTCAGCGAGTTCGGTTTCTTCTTCAGCGCTTAATACGGGGATTTGTTTTAACCGCGCAATATAGGCGTCGGTGCTGTTGATGGGTAGTGATTGATAAAGTGTTTGTAAGTGAGTATTCATGACTATCTCCGTTGTCTTAGACTTGTTTTAGTAGGTTCACTTGACTTCATAATGTGCTAGAGTATACCGCAATAGATTCCTATTTTCATCCGCATTTAAAAATAAAGGAAAATTTTCTATGAGCGAATCTGAGCCTTCCTCCATCGTACGCCGCATCAGCACCCCCGTTCAAGTAGGTTCGGTCCAGCTGGGCGGCGGAGCACCTATTATTGTTCAATCGATGACCAATACCGATACCGAAGATGCAGAGGCCACGACTCAGCAGATCATAGAATTAGCTCAATCCGGTTCAGAATTAGTTCGAATTACTGTCAATACCGAACAAGCGGCGCAGCAAGTGCCTTTTATTCGCGATAAAGTCCGTGAGGCGGGTTATTCAGTGCCGATCGTCGGCGATTTTCATTACAATGGCCACCGGCTTTTACAGGCTTATCCGGCCTGTGCCGAGGCCCTAGATAAATACCGTATAAACCCGGGTAATGTGGGTTATGGCGAAAAACGCGATATCCAATTTACGCAGATGATAGAGGTCGCACTCAAATATAGTAAGCCGGTGCGGATAGGTGTGAATTGGGGTAGTTTGGATCAAGACCTGAGCGCGCGTGAAATGGATAAAAATGCAGCGTTGGCGCATCCACGTTCTGCCGCGGAAGTGCTGCAGGAAACCTTAGTATTATCGGCTTTATTGAGTGCTGAACTGGCTGAAAAAATTGGTATGCCAGCGAGTATGATCGTCTTATCCTGTAAGGTAAGTCGTGTGCAAGATTTGATTGCTATCCATCGTAATCTGGCAGCACGCTGTACGTATGCCATTCATTTGGGTTTAACCGAAGCAGGGATGGGTTCAAAAGGGATAGTGGCGACCACAGCGGCTCTAGCGGTTTTACTACAAGAAGGCATCGGTGACACGATTCGGGCTTCATTAACACCGGAACCGGGTGGGGATAGAAGTCGCGAAGTGGTTGTCTGTCAGCAAATTTTACAGTCTATGGGGTTGCGCGCCTTTATGCCTTCGGTATCAGCATGCCCTGGCTGCGGACGCACCACCAGTAGTTATTTCCAAGAATTGGCCAAGCAAGTAGAAGGCTATATAAAAGAACGTATGCCGACTTGGTCACAACATTATACGGGTGTAGAGAATTTATCCTTGGCAGTGATGGGATGTATAGTCAATGGGCCGGGCGAGAGTAAACATGCCAATATTGGTATTAGTTTACCGGGTACCGGCGAACATCCGATTGCACCGGTATTTGCTGATGGACATAAAGTGGCCACGTTACGTGGTGATAATATCGTTCAACAATTTCAAGTGATTGTAGAGGAATATGTGGAGAGTCATTATGCAAAAAGAGAACAAGATGTTTCAGCGCAAAGTTAATCAGTTTCGAGCGAGTGTGTTATTGGCTTTATTTTCTTTAGTTACACTTAACTCAGTGTCGGCACAAACTCCATCGGTGATGATTCCTGCTTATTCACGTCTCGAAAAAAAGTTAGCGTTTTATCAACAAGCAGCACAACGCCCTTGGCCGCGTTTACAGACTAACGAAGTGTTATCGATAGGCATGCAAGATCCAATGGTTGCTGTGTTGCGTCAACGTTTATGTGCGACTGAGGATTTGGCGAAAAGTGCTTGTACTAATATGACTAATCCGAATAATTTTGATGAGCAAGTCGAAGATGCAGTCGCTTTGTTTCAAGAGCGGCATGGATTAAACGATGATGGTGTGGTGGGCGCGACGACACGCCTAGCATTGAATGTTTCAGCGGCACAACGTTTGCATCAGATTGAATTTAATTTACAACGTTGGTCACGATTGATTGCCTTAGCTAATCCTGCTTACATTTGGATTAATGTACCGGATCATCGTTTACGTTTAGTTAAAGATCATCATGCGATTTTAACGGCTCGAGTTATTGTGGGTAAACCATCGCGACCCACACCTGAGATTAATTCCGAAGTTACGCGTATCATACTAAATCCTTATTGGACCGTGCCCCCTGGAATTGCGCGTAGAGATGTCATTCCTAAGGCGATGCGAGATCCTAATTATTTGAGTCGTAGTCACATCCGCATATATGCTATCAATCAACCCAATAAAGAATTAGATCCCAGTGCAGTGGATTGGTTAGCCGTGAAAAAAAATCCTGGACGTTATATTTTACGCCAGGATCCAGGGCCGCATAATTCATTGGGACAAATAAAGTTTGAATTTGCTAATCCGCATTTAGTGTATTTGCATGATACGCCATCAAAAGCCTTATTTGATGCGGAAAGACGTCTGTTTAGTTCCGGTTGTGTGCGTTTAGAAGATCCGTTCGAATTTCTTGAAGCCTTAGAAGAGCTCGATCCTAGCTTGCAACAAGCAGCGTCACGCATCGAAGCAGCTTTAGAGTCGGGACGTACCACGGTGATTAATTTAAAAACACCGATTCCCATCCATTTAACTTATATTACCGCCTGGGTGGATAAAAAAGAGGTAGTACACTTTTGGGATGATGTGTATGGTCGCGACCCAGCGCTTCCCGCTAACAAAGAACAATTAGCCAATGATCTGCCAGAACCTATCTAATGAGATAGGTTCTTAGCAATAAATACATAAACTCAGCGTGATAGTCTCGGTGGTATAGTATCGTTTGATGTTTGCACTGCAGATGGCTGAAATAGTGTGGAATGGGATGCCAACAACTGATCAATATAGTGATTTATTTGTCTTATCGAATCCTTTTGTTGTGAAAGTTCAATGATTTGATCAAAAACAGCTTGGCTAAATTTATTCTCTGGAATTCGATAGAGCAAATATCCGCTATGTTCTGTGAATTCGAATAAGCTATCCTTAAGTGTTGAAATTAGTAAAATGAGAATTAACTTATACAAGAAGAAACTTAAGGAAATCTTATTGGAGGCTTAAAAAACTTAAATTAAAACGGTGGTTGAAGCATGTTTAATAAAATTGAATAATCTGTGTTAAGCTTTAATGAATGGACTTTCTCTCATGCTATTGAGGTTTTATGGAAAAATTTGCACAGCAAAAAATCACTGAGCTTGAAAAAAATTTAGCTAAAAAAATAAAGAATTTACGGCATGCAATTACAACACTTCCTGCTTATGCTCGAAGAAAAAAAGATAAAAAAAATTGGGAGACTTTTTTTACGGTTTTTGCTTTCAGCGCTTTAGTTGGAATCGTTATTTGTGGCACAGGGGGGTGGTTAGCAGTCGCCGTGTCAGGAACGCTTTTAGCATTAATCATTGTGGAATCTGGGTTATTATTATCGCTTGCCATTGGTTTTAGTGCTTGGCCGGTTTATAACATTTACTTATGGACACGTGATTTATTTAGTTCTGAGAAAATAAAAAATCAAGATAAACATTATGATCAATGTCAAAAAAATCTGCTTGAATTAAAAGAATTAGCGGCTGAAAAAAACTATTTATCTGAAAAAATATACATCAAACTTAATTATGCGATTAAGCGCTTTCCATCTGCTATTTCTACTCAAGGAATAGCTGATTTTGTGCAACTCGACTTAAGGGATCAAATACAACGGTTGGAGCAAAAAAAGAAAAATTATTCAACTTATAGTAGAATACAAAAGGATAAAAAAAATTGGGGAAAAGTTATGCAATATTCAGGAATGTTTTCTCTCATTGCAGTATCGATTTTTTTTATTGGTTTTGTTATGCTGGCAGCGGCCCCTGTTACTATACTGTCGGGTCCGGTCTTTCCAGTCTTAGTCGTTACTGAGTCTATTCTTGCATTATTGGTAGTAGGACCTGTAGCTGTGAGTAGTTTCTTGCATGTTAGCTATTTGTTTGCACGTAATTTGTTTAGCTCTGCGGCAATTAAGGCTGAGAATAAGGAATATGCTCAGCTGGAAAAAACTATTGCTGAATTAAAGAAATTAGACAAGCAAGATAGCCAATTAGATGAAAAAATTCAGAGTAAACTTCAAGTAGGTGTGGATAACAATTTTGTAACAGCTAAGGATACTAACGACTTCCAGTTGGAAACAAATTCTGCCAAAAATTCGGGGATTTATTCTGAAAATAATAATAATTATTTTAATAAATATGGACCAATGTTTTCAGAAAATTTCCCTTTAGCCGATCAAGCGGAACCTATATCAGAATGCAAACCCTTACAAGTAAATTCAGTAATTAGCTGACAGCGAATGACTGGCATTAGTTGTTCCATCACTGTGATGGATAGCAAATTCAATTTGCTTACTTCCTTTGGCCAAAAGTGGCCTGCCACAAGGGGTTTTTTTGAGTTAAAAAATTTTATTTTAGTTATATTTGTTGTATGATTAGTAAGAATTGATAAGAAATATTGATTGATTGTTTCTATAATAATGATAAAAGGTAGCTATTATGAAAAAATCCACGGAAACTATGCAGGCAAAGCTTAATATCCAGGCACCTGATGCTGAGTGTAGCGAGCATGATTCTTGCGATGCACAGGATAAAAAAGCTAAATCGGATGGATGGGGCATGATAATAGCAAAATTGCTACCCATACTTACTTTACCTCTGGTCATTCTTTTATTATTACCACCTGTGCCTATATTTACTGAAAATGACAGCGATAATTTGGATGAAAAGCTTTCTGTCTCTCGTCGTTTACGGTAGAGGTTTTTGGAATTCATGATTAGATTATTTCTATTCAGCAGCTAATTATTGATTAAGTCTGTACTAATGTATTTTTCGTCATTGCGAGCACCGAAGGTGTGCGGCAATCATTGCATTCGCGGGAGTTTTTTCGTTAAATTATTTAATTAATCAACAAAGCAGCGGCTACATTGCGTCCTTCAGACATTAATACCGTATAAGTGCGACAGGCAGCACCGTTATTCATGACTTCTATGCCAATTTTTTGCTGATAAAAAACGTTTAATAACGCAGCGTCTGGAAAAGCTAAGTCTTCGCCACTGCCGAGTAATACGATACTAGGGCGTAGGTCGATAATTGTTTGCAAAAAGTCAGTGGTTAAATCAGCGATGCGCCGCGGTGGCCAAGGATCAACCAGCTGATTTGGCATGACAATGATGCTATGTCGGATTTTTTCGTCATTAACTTGAATATAATCTTTGGCATAAGCACGAATCTGATAACGCCCTTCGTTAGTATCGAGGTTTAATTCCATAATGGACTATCAAGTTAAAAATATTTACGTTAAATTATACATTATGACAAAAATAATTATACTCATTGCTTGTTTAAGCGTGAGTTACTTCCTACTTCCTAGCCATGCGAGTGCTGAAATAATGTCAAATAACTTAAACAATGAATTACGACCCGGTCAGTCACTGCAATTGGTTACACTGGATAGCCCTGAGCATAGCGTTTTAAGAATGCCGGCTAAAACGGTTACATTTCCTCTCGATGTTGAGACACAACAATTTATTCAGAATTTACAAAGTTTTTTTCACGATCTGAAGAGTCCTTTAGGCAGTCCAGCGGGATTAGCAGCGCCACAAGTGGGTTATGGACTCCGAATTATTATTATTCAAATACCCGAATCGGCTAAGGCACGGCGTAAGGACGTTTATGATGCAGTACCACCTACGGTTTTAATCAATCCTTCGTATACACCCATAGAGACGGCTGGCGAGAGTAAAGATTGGGAAGGGTGTTTTTCAGTGCCAGGCAAAATGGGTGAAGTCTATCGTTATAATGAAATTCATTACACAGCCTACACACCCGAAGGTAAGCAAATTAGTGCGGTAGCACATGGATTTTTAGCCAGATTGATACAGCATGAAGTCGGTCATTTAAATGCAGAACTGTATATTGATCGTTTACGTCCTGATTGTCGTTATGACTCGGTTGAAAATGTAATGAAAATGCTTAAAGCAACCACTGAAAAAAGTGAATAACTTTTTTGACTCTAGGGATTGCAAACACACTTATAGCAGCATAAAGCTTAGGGACTGAGCTGTTTCATGAATAAAACTATCATACGTCGTGAATTCAAATTAATTGAACATTTAAATCATTTGCATCCCGTTTTACAGCGTGTGTATGCGGCACGCGGTATCCAATCCGTAGAGGAATTGGATTATGCTTTGCAAAATTTACTGCATTATCAATCATTGACCGGCATCGAAACAGCGGCGGAGTGTTTGGGTAGTGCAGTGATGCAGCAACAGCGTTTATTGATAGTCGGTGATTTTGATAGTGATGGAGCAACCAGTAGTGCTTTAGCAGTCAGTGCCTTACGTGCTTTTGGCGCGCAGCAGGTGGATTTCTTAGTGCCGAATCGTTTTGAGTATGGCTATGGCTTAACACCGGAAATCGTTGAACTGGCTTTACGCACGAAAAAACCGGATGTCATTGTAACCGTAGATAATGGTATCTCTAGTCATGATGGCGTCATCGCCGCAAAAGCTGCCGGATTAAAAGTGGTAATTACCGATCATCATTTGCCACCCGCCACATTGCCTGCTGCGGATGCGCTAGTTAATCCCCAGCAAAATGGTGATCAATTCCCGAGTAAGAATTTAGCGGGCGTGGGTGTTATTTTTTATGTGATGTTGGCACTTAGACACTATTTGCGTAGCCAAGCTTGGTTTGAAAAAATTAACATTTCTGTACCGAATATGTTGCAGTTTTTAGATTTGGTGGCATTAGGAACGGTAGCTGATTTGGTGAGCTTAGATCGAAATAATCGTTTATTAGTTTCTCAAGGTTTGCAATGGATCAAAGCCGGTAAAGCGCGGCCAGGGATTTATGCCTTACTCAAATTGGCGAAACGCGACGTGGAATATCTGGTTGCCAGCGATTTATCATTTAGTATCGCGCCGCGTTTAAATGCTGCCGGTCGTTTGGCCGATATGTCTTTAGGGATTGCTTGTTTGTTAGAGACGGATCAAAATCGTGCGCATGAATTTGGATTACAGCTTAGTCAATTGAATGAAGAACGTCGTTCGATAGAAAATACTATGAAGCAAGAGGCTTTTATTATTTTAGAAAAATTAATCGAGAAAGAACCTTTAGAAAAAGGAATTTGTTTATACGATAGTCGTTGGCATCAAGGTGTGATCGGTTTGTTGGCTTCGCGATTAACCGAGCGTTTACATAGACCGACGATTATTTTTGCTGAGGGTCATCAAGCCGATGAATTAAAAGGCTCAGCCCGTTCTATCACTGGCTTGCATATTCGGGATCTATTGGAAACTATTGCAATGCGTCATCCGCATTTGATTACTAAATTTGGCGGACATGCGATGGCAGCAGGATTGAGTTTGAAAAAAGAATCATTTGTCGAGTTTGCTAAGATTTTTCAGCTTGAATGTGAGCAACAATTACGACCTGATATTTTACAGGCTACTTGTTATACCGATGGCGAATTAACACAACAAGAGCTAGTTTTAGAGCTGGCTGAACTGTTACGTTATAAGGCAGGCCCATGGGGTCAAGATTTTCCAGAACCTTTGTTTGAAGGTGGTTTTCGTTTACTTGCACAACGGCTGGTGGGTGATAAGCATTTAAAAATGACTTTAGCTAGTCAAGAAGTTGGCAAACAAATCGATGCCATTGCATTTAATGTCAATCTAAGTTATTGGCCTAATCATCGTGCCGAACGCATCAATGCGCGCTACCGTTTAGGCGTAAACTATTATCAAGGTCGCAAAACTTTGCAGTTAATTATTGAGAATTTAGAGGTTATATAAAATTTAATATACTCACAGCAATTGGATTTTTGGCAAGGCGTCGCGAGAATGAAGCAACCGGAGTGTATTGGCATACATGAGGATTGCGAATTGAGCGACAACGCAGGCAAAAATTCAAGTGCGAAGAGTATAAAAAAGGCCGAGATGATCGGCCTTTATATTTAACAAAATTAAGTGTGTAAATTAAGACTTAATTGAGTTTTTTTCTGTTTGGTCTTTTTCTGCTGCGGAGTTAAGCGTATTCAACTCGTCCAGTTTAGCATTTTGTTTTGCTTGTTCATCTGTTTTTCTTTCCAGTGAAACTTTTTTGTGTCCTTTTCTATGATGAACAGCTTCCTTTTTGGCAGGTGTTACTACTGCGAATTGTTTTACATTAGCAGCAGGTAAGCTATTAAGATTAGTCGCTGATTCAGCCGCGATAGCAGGAATGGCTAAAATCGCGCTGCTTAAACCGATGATGAGAGCTTGTTTCAATTTCATGACGAGGACTCCAAATTGTTATTATTATAAAACAGGCTTTGTGTAACAAAGCTAGTGGGGCTATCATACCAGTAAAAAACCAGCATGGAAGCTCCCTTACTAGAAATAAATCATGCTAAAGTCGCAGAAACAGTCGATTAATTCATATATGATAGCACCAATGATGGGTTGGACCACCCGTCATTACCGTTATTTTTTCCGCCTTATTTGCAAAAAAGCATTGCTTTATACTGAAATGCTGACCACAGGCGCTATTTTAAATAGTCCACAGCGGGATCGCTTATTAAGTTTTGATCCCAGTGAAAAAGCGCTGGCCATACAATTGGGCGGTGGTATTGCCTCCGATCTCGCACGCGCGGCCAAAATAGTCGAACCCTATGGTTATTCAGAAATTAATCTGAATGTCGGTTGTCCTAGCGATAGAGTGCAGTCAGGTTGTTTCGGTGCAGTATTACTTAAAGATCCGACCCGCGTTGCTGATTGCATTGCTGAGATGTGTGCGGCGGTTAAATTACCGATTACCGTTAAAACCCGAATTGGTGTCGATGATTGCGAAAGCTATGATTATCTAGCCCAATTTATCCAACAAGTCAGTTTGGCTGGATGCCAAACGTTTATTATTCATGCGCGTAAGGCTTGGTTATCAGGATTGAGCCCCAAAGAAAACCGTGAAATTCCGCCATTAAATTATAATTGGGTGTATCGCATTAAACACGATTTTCCTCATTTAAATATCGTTATAAATGGCGGGATAACTTGTTTAAACACCGCGCAGGAACATTTGCAACAGGTTGATGGTGTCATGATAGGCCGTGCGGCTTGGTATAACCCTTATCTATTTGCTGAGCTCGATAAACTTATCAGTCCATTGGATACATCAATCATTCCTAATCGACTGTCTATCGTTTTACATTACTTGCCTTATCTAGAAGAAGCCTTTATGTTGGGTGAAAACTTGACTCATTTAATACAACCTTTGTTTGGTTTATTTCATGGCGTCGCGGGCGGTAGACGTTGGCGACAAAAGTTAAGTGAAATCTTACAGGTGGGTAATCCATTGAAGATAAAGGAAGTGTTGCAAGAAATAGTTCCGAGTATCTAAATTAGGAAGAAACCGATAAATGGTTAGCTGGTTCTACCCACTGATACAAAGCAAAAGACTCGGGTGTGCACTTAAAACAGCGTGTCGCGCAACTCGGCGTTTTAAAACATTTTTTTACACAACCTTTGTGTATTAGTAGTTCCAAAATGGCTAAGGTTTCTTCTTGCTTAACTCCAAAAGTTTGTAGAATAAGCGCTAGATTAACACATTTTTTTTCAGCAATAAATTTTTTTAGAGCGAGTAGACTAATCATGACAGTTGCCTCGACTGGATGAAAGTGGAACAGGTAATTCGGTTAGTGTGGTTGTTTTGGAAGACAAGAACATACGCGTTGCAATAAGCGCAATGACGACGATGAGATACCAACCGATGGTCGCTAAAGGATGTTGGCTAAACGTGGCGGTTTGATAAAATAAAGTAGCGACGGCATAGGCAATTCCGGTACTCCATGCCATAGAGAAATAAGCCCAGCCTCTGCCGATTTCGCGTTGCATCACTGCCATGGTCGAAATGCAGGGAAAGTACAATAAAATAAATAACAAATAAGTAAAAGCACCTATTTTGCCAGCGAAATAATGCGACATCACACCATAAACCCCTTGTGTCACTTCAGGTGCCTGTGCTTTGAGCGCCATCGGATTGCTTAGAGTTTTACCGAGATCGTGTAAATTTTTAGGAATAGATAATACAGCGGTTTTTAATTCATCGCGTAGTGTGGATTGTTCGGCTTGTTCTGTCAGCTGGCCGACTTGTGAATATAAAGTATTTAAGGTTCCTACAACCACTTCTTTGGCTAATAAACCGGTTGCTAAACCGACAGTGGCGGGCCAATTATCGCTTTGTATACCCATCGGGGCAAATACCGGAGTGATGGTTTTTCCAATACTGGATAGTAACGAATGCTGATTGGCTTCACCGCTGATAAGTTTGCCATGGATGCTAATCGTATTGAAGCATCCTATCAACATACAAATTGGAATAATGAAACGACCGGCTTTAAATAAAAATAATTTCAAACGTTGCCAGGTACTTCGAAAAATAGTACGCCAATGTGGCCAATGATAGCTCGGCAGTTCTAAAATCATGGGTGTTGTTTCTGCTTTTAAGCTTGTCGAACGCAATAATAATCCAGTGAAAATTGCTGTTAGTATGCCTATGCCATATAACGCGAAAATAATCAGCGCACCGCCTTGTGGAAAAAAAGCGGCGACAAATAAGGTATAGACGGTAAGACGTGCGCCGCAAGACATAAAAGGCGCCATCATCACGGTTAAAATTCTATCCCGTGGTGAAGCCAACGTACGCGTGGCCATTACCGTAGGAACATTACAACCAAAGCCAACAATTAACGGAACAAATGCCTTTCCCGGTAAGCCGATGGCCCCCATTAATTTATCGACCACAAAGGCAGCGCGCGCCATATAACCTGAGTCTTCTAATAACGATAAAAATAAAAACATTGCGCCAATGACAGGTATAAAGCTAATCGTGGTATTAATACCTTTACCTAAACCATTGGCAACTAATGCAATCAACCAAACGGGTAAATGGAATTGCATTAATACATTAATACTGCCATGAATAAACAATGCGGTACTACCGATATCAAAAAAATCTTGGAAAGCGCCACCGACATTAATAGCAAATAAAAAAAGTGAGTACATCACTAAAAGGAAAATAGGAATACCTAACCAACGATTCAAAATAATACGATCGATGCGTGCAGTGAAAGTTGTGCCCGGTATATGTGTGATTAAGCTTTGTTTTAGTATGGATTGTATCCAAGCATAGCGCGCATCGGCTATCAGTAAATCAATTTCTTCACCGTATTGTGTTTTGAGTATCTCAATCAAGGATTGTGCAAAGTTAAGTTCTTCTGCTGTGACATAATTGCGAGCAAGCGCATCATCTTCCAATAGTCGACAGGCTAACCAATTGCATGGCATCTTTTTTGGGGACAATTTTTCGGAGAGTGTTTGCACAGCGCTTTCTAATAAAGGTTCAAACGAATAAGGGAAACTAGCATGGGTAGCGTGGGTTGAAATAGCTGACGATAAGGCCTGGCGTAATTCTTGAATACCCATGCCGCGAATGGCGGTTAGCGGAATGATAGGGCACTTTAACGATCGACTCAGTTTCTGAATATCGATGTGAATACCGCGTCGTTTAGCAATATCCATCATATTAAGTGCGATAATAACCGGTATCTGCATTTCTAAGAGTTGTGTAGTCAAATACAGTTGACGTTCTAGATTGCTAGCATCTAAGACATTAATAACCACATCGGGACGATTGCTGACCAGGTAATTGCAGGCTATGCATTCATCCATGGCACAATTATTAGCGACTACGCTTAAGGAATAAGTACCAGGAAGATCAACGATTTCATAGCTTGTTGCGCCGACATTAAAATAGCCGCTTTTTTGCTCAACAGTGACGCCTGCCCAGTTACCGACTTTTTGCCGGCTGCCGGTGAGAGCGTTAAAAATGACGGTTTTACCACAATTTGGATTGCCTGCTATGGCAATAATCTTGTTTTTTTGCATGAGTTTTTAGTTTAGTTTGAATATTCTACGTAAATATGACAGGCTTCACTGGAACGTAAACTAAATTGGCTGCCTAATATTTGTAATTGTAAGGGGTCACCCAGCGGAGCACGGCGAATTAAGGTAATAGTGCTTTGTCGGGTAATGCCTAAATGTTGTAACAGTTTGCGACATTGAGGTGCAATATCAGGACTGAATCCCCGTACCGTAGCAGATTGTCCGGATCGCAATTGCGTGAGTGGTATAGCGCTCATAAATATTTTAAATGAGAATCATTACTATTTATAATAGAGGTTTTTTAGTGACGAAGCAACCCTTAGTGGATCATAAAATAAAACCATTGGGTGTGTATTTTGTATGCAATTAAGTCAATTATTAATAGGGTTAGACATTGAGATAACGCAGGACGCGGTCATTAACGGAATTTGCCAAGATAGTCGCCAACTGCGAACTGGAGATTTATTCTTTGCTTATCCAGGGTTGGGTAGTGATGGGCGTCAATTTATACAGGAAGCGATAGCTAAAGGAGCAGCAGCTATTTTATTTGAACCAGATGGCATAGGTTCGATTGATCCGAACTCAACACCCATTCCACTATTACCTATTCGTCATTTAACATCACAATTAGGGCCGATTGCTGCCCGCTTTTATGATTATCCAAGTCGTTATATGCCCGTACTAGGCATTACCGGCACCAATGGCAAAACTTCCTGCACGCATTTTTTAGCGGATAGTTTGCAGCAATTACAAAAACCTTGTGGCGTTATCGGCACCTTAGGCAATGGTTTTTATGGCGATTTAAAACCGGGTCAATTAACCACACCCGATGCTATCGAATTACAACAATTACTGGCAGATTTTCGCGATAAACAAGCACAAGCGGTAGTGATGGAGGTATCTTCACATCGTTTAGCCCAACAGCGTTTAAATGGAACAGAATTTTCTGTTGCCGCATTTACCAATTTGACGCGCGATCATCTAGATTATCATGGCAGCATGGAAGCTTATGCGCAGGCCAAACGTTCTTTTTTTGATTTACCCGGTGTGCAGCAGGCGATATTAAATGCCGATGATGCTTATGCACAACATTGGTTAACCGAACTGGCCGAACAATTACCGGTGTATGCGTATTCTTTACATAAGCCCAAAGCGGCCTGGTCACATATTCCACACATTACAGTAAAAAAATTCAATTTTAATCAACAAGGTTTAAGTGCAGAAATCGATACTCCTTGGGGTGAAGTGTTTATTGAAAATCCATTTTTAATGGGCCGGTTTAATTTAAGTAATTTGTTGTTGGTATTGACGCTATTAAAAAGTTTACATTTTTCTTTAGCAGAAATTTCACAAGTGATATCAAAATTAAAAGGCGTAAAAGGACGCATGCAAGCTTTTCATACCCCGGGAAAGCCTTTAGTTGTCGTTGATTATGCGCATACACCAGATGCCTTGCAGCAAGTGTTGCGTGCTTTACGCCCACATTGCAAAGGCGAGCTGTTTTGTGTATTTGGTTGTGGGGGCGACCGAGATAAAGGAAAACGGCCAATAATGGCCAAGATTGCCGAGCAGGAAGCCGATCGCATCATATTAACCAGTGATAACCCGCGTCATGAAGATCCACTGCAAATTTTGCAAGATATTCAACAAGGTTTCACAGGTAAAAAATCTGTATATCGTGAACCGGATAGACGAGCTGCGATTGCCTATGCTTTAGCAACTGCTCAGCCGTCTGATGTAATTTTAGTGGCTGGCAAAGGACACGAAGCCTATCAATTAATTAAAGGCGTAAAATATCCCTTTGATGATGCCAGCGAAGTGCAACGTTTTCTAAAAGAAGAATGATCTAGTTTTTACTTCTTTATTCCTAAAGCATCTTCGTAAGCTTGTAACGTTGCATCAATAAAATATTTTTTGTCGAACTGTTGTATCGCTTTAGTCCTTGCCTGCTGTGACATTTGCGTGAGATCTTTTTGCGTCAGTTGCGTTAAAATAGTTATTAGCAGGTGGGTCAAGCTAGGAATATCATTAATTGGGACTATCCAACCATCCTGTTCAACCGTTATATTTTCAGGAAGACCGCCAAAATTTGATACTATCACCGGAAGTCCCATCGCTATCATTTCTCGACAAGCAAAGGAGATAGTTTCTGATGCATTGGATAATACAAAACCTATATCACCCATACCAATAATTGTTCTGACGTCAGTGATGAATCCAGGAAAAAGCACTTGGTCCGTAAGATTAAACTTTTTTACGGTTTCAGTTATTTCTACTTCAGTAGGGTGATGGCCAGCAATAATTACTTTAATTCTATTTTTTAATTCGGGTGATAACGCGGCGATAGCTGCAATAAGAGAAGCCCAATTTTTACACTTAGCTGTTCCAGCATTCGAAACCAAAACAAACTCACCGTCGTTTATACTATATTGTTGACGTAATAAGCGTTTTTTTTCTGAAGAAACAGGCTGATAAAAATCAGTATCCACCCCATGGGGAATAAGTTTAGTAGATTTCGAGGCGCCTGCTTGAAGTAGTTGTCGTTGGGTATGTTGACTGACCGCAATAATGGCGTCGGTGAAGTAACGCATCCTGAGTTTAGCCCCCAATTTTGGGGTTAGGCCATGGTGTTTAGTGAGTATCAACCTAGGTTTATGCTTTAAGAAGGGATAAAGGAGTAAAATGACCCGATGACAAGCAGAACCATTGAGATGAATGATATCGAAATGGTTTTGAGCTATCCATTTTTTTAATAGATAGAGTTGCTTAAGATTTCTATACCATTTTTTTAAAATACTGTGATAATCAATATCGTAGCGAGCAACCGTTTGGTTTAGAGACAAATAGAGTTGAGAAGAGGCTGGGCAGGCTACTGAAATAGTATGGTTTTTCTGTAAGTAACCCTCGATCAAGCTCAAAATATAGGTATTATGGCCGCCGGCATAACCCGTGTGGAAGTTGCAAAATAAAATGCGCATATTATTATTATTTTAGTATTTAAAGCCTGAGATTATAGTATAGAATGCTCTAAGTCTAGAATGAACCGTCTAATTTTTGGTAATCTGTGAAACTATCTATATTGGCTGGAAATACCCAAGGTAAGCTATTGGGTCCGGATGTGAACTATACCGGATTGAGCATTGATTCCCGCAGCATAAAACCCCATGAACTTTTTATCGCTATTCGCGGTGAGAAGTTTGATGGACATAATTTTATTGAACTTGCCAAACAGCGTGGCGCTGCAGGTGCTGTAGTTGACCACGCGATAGAGACTGACTTGCCTTTGGTAGTAGTACAGGACACTCGAAAATCCTTAGGCGAATTAGCCAAACAACACCGTCGTGAGTTTTCTATTCCTATTATCGCCTTAACGGGTAGTTGCGGCAAAACCACAACCAAAGAAATGATTCGATCTATTCTGGCCGAAGTGGGCCCAGTGTTAACTAATTTTAAAAATTTCAATAATGATATTGGTCTACCCTTAACCTTACTGAATTTAACTGCCCAGCATTGTTATGCGGTGATTGAAATGGGTGCTAATCATGCTGGAGAAATTGAACATTTAACGCATATCACGCAACCGAATGTTGCCTTGATCACCAATATTGGACCAGCGCATTTGCAAGGGTTTGGATCCATCGCTGGGGTTGCTCAGGCTAAGGCAGAGATTTTTTCCGGTTTAGTCAAAAATGGTGTGGCCATTATTAATGCCGACGATAAGTTTGCTGACACTTTGCAAAAAGAATGTGTGCCCTTTCGTGTTGTGCGCTTTGGTTTATCCGACGCAACTGATTTTTTTGCAACGAATATTCAGATGGATGTCGATGGAAAAGCAAGCTTTTTGTTACATGCGCCTAACGGCAAAGAAATGATGATTAACTTAAGTTTACCTGGGCAGCATCATGTGCTGAACGCGTTAGCCGCGGCAGCCGCTGCAAGTCAAGTCGGTATCGAATTATCTCTTATCAAATCCGGTTTAGAAAAAATGCAACCGGTTCCTGGAAGAGTCATCGTGAGCAAAACAAAAATAGGTGCGACGCTGATAGATGATAGTTATAATGCCAATCCAAGTTCAGTCGCGGTGGCCTTAAAATTATTGGCGCATTATTCTGGACAACGAATTTTTGTTATGGGTGATATGGGAGAATTAGGTCAAAACGCCGTAGATTATCATCGTCAAATAGGACAATTAGCTAAAGAATTAAACATCGATGACGTCTATACTTGCGGTGATTTAAGCAAAGCAACAGCCAAAGCATTTGGTGCAAACGCAAAACATTATTCTAATCATCAAGAATTAATTTTAGCACTGAAACCGCACTTGCAAGAGAATGTGACTATTTTAATTAAAGGTTCACGCAGTGCGCAAATGGGAAAAGTAGCTGCAGCTTTAATGGATACAGATGTGTGAACAATAACACCTAAAACTATATTCCGCGCACTTAAATTTTTAATCGGGAAAACGAACACATGTTGTTATGGTTAACGGCCTTTTTATCAAATTATTATCGTGCTTTTCATGTCTTTCAATATTTAACATTAAGGGCCATTTTAGCTTCTCTAACCGCATTTCTTATCTCACTTTTACTAGCGCCTAAGATGATACGTACGTTAAGTCATCGACAAATCGGCCAATCCATACGGTGTGACGGGCCACAAGCTCACTTAAGCAAGGCTGGGACGCCGACGATGGGAGGTGCTTTGATTTTAATTGCCATCGTTATGACGACTTTATTGTGGGCCAATCTTAACAATCATCTGATTTGGATAGTGCTCTTGGGCATAGTGGGATTTGGCCTGATAGGCTTTGCAGATGATTACCTAAAACTGATGCTAAAAAACAGTCGCGGACTCATTCCACGTTGGAAGTATTTATGGCAATCGCTATTAGGTTTAACCATTGGTGTGCTGCTGTATATGAATGCTGAATTGCCGGTAGAAACGCAATTAGTGATACCATTCTTTAAGAATCTCTTGATTCCCTTAGGAATATTTTACATTCCCTGGGTTTATTTTGTCATCGTGGGTAGCAGTAATGCCGTGAATCTAACCGATGGCTTAGATGGTTTGGCCATTATGCCGACAGTATTAGTGGGAAGTGGTTTAGGTATTTTTGCTTATCTCACTGGAAACATTACTTACGCCAAATATTTAGCGATCCCTTTTGTTCCTGGTGCCGGCGAAATAGTGGTCATTTGTGGCGCTATAGTTGGGGCGGGTCTAG
Organism: Pseudomonadota bacterium; assembly: GCA_039797585.1. GTDB lineage: Bacteria > Pseudomonadota > Gammaproteobacteria > Diplorickettsiales > Diplorickettsiaceae > Aquirickettsiella. Next base: position 45,137 of record JBDKHQ010000123.1, read on the forward strand.
GTTTTTTATGGTTTAATACCTATCCTGCGCAAGTATTTATGGGTGATGTTGGTGCTTTAGGTTTGGGTGCAGCATTAGGTTGTATTGCTGTTGTGGTAAGACAAGAGTTTGTGTTACTCATCATGGGTGGGGTTTTTGCTTTAGAGACTATTTCGGTGATCCTGCAGGTTGCTTCTTTTAAGCTCACCGGGAAAAGAATCTTTCGTATGGCGCCTATTCACCATCATTTTGAGTTAAAGGGTTGGCCAGAACCGAGAATTATTGTAAGGTTTTGGATTATTACCTTTATATTGGTATTGTTTGGTTTAGCCACTTTGAAATTACGTTGATGTACTCTGCGCACTTGACATTGTCTGTGTATCGCGCGGATCGCAATCCTCATGTATCTTGAATACATTCCGGTTGCTTCATTATCGCGGCGCCTTGCCAAAAATCCAATTGCTGTGAGTACATCCATTTTACTTATCTTAATATGTCATGCAAAAAAACGAAAAAAAAAATGTTGAGCGCAGTTTAGCCTTGGCGGGTGTTTTTCAATCTGCAGCTTTAGTTCGCGATCTTGCTAGGACTGGAAAAACGGAACAGCTTGCATTTGATACCAGTATCCAAAGTATTTACACACTAGACGTTAGCACAGTGGAACAAGTTTATGGCGGCACGATTAGCGGCCTACGTTTAGGTTTGCAGGAGTTAGTCAATTTGCTCGGTTATACTAAAATCAGACAGGATCGCGAGTTAACACGATATTTAATTGGTTTGATGCACCTCGAACGTAAACTGGTTCGTTCTCCAGAAACCAAAAAAAATTTAAGTCGACGCATTAAGCATGCTATTTCTCAAGCTAACTATTTTGCAGCTTCACCCCAGCTTGTTATCAATAGTTTAGCGGATATCTATGTCACCACCTTAGGTGCATTACCTTTTCGTTTGCATGTCATCGGACAAGGCAAATATTTAGCGCATGCCGAAACGGTCTGCAAAATACGTGCTGCCTTATTAGCCGGCGTGCGTTCGGCGGTGTTATGGCGTCAATTAGGCGGTTCGCGATGGCAGCTTTTTCTCAAGCGCCATACCTTAATAGGTATTGGTAGAAAATTATTGAGCAATCTCAATTCGAAATAAATATAGCTTGTTCGACCTAGAACCCTACGAAACTTTTTAACTTTTTATAGTGTATTATCAAAAATGATAAGTATGTTATAATTTATTTAAATTAGTTCATCAAAAAAATATAAACGTGCATTTAAGGTTTCCTTAATAATTATTAAAATAATAATGGCTATTCAAAGGTTCGTCTGAAAAACAACTTAGAAAATCTTGAGTCAACGAGCGAATTTTCAAGAGTTCTGGTTGCGTTTGCACATTCCATAATGGATTCCACTGCGAGTCTAATACAGCAGAATTGGTTTAAGTCTATTTGTTTCCCATTAACTTTTATCTTAGGCTTGTTCACCAATCTTTTTATGGTGATCAATTTTATTAAATCAGAAAATAAAAACTTAGCTAAGGCTCCGCAGCTCGACCAAGATTTATCTAAAACTAGAACATTTTTATTAAATAAAATTTTTAAAAAAATAAAACGTTTAGAGTCAGCAAAATTATAAAAAAATAATGTTACAATTTAAGCATTTTAATAATGATGATCAAGACGCTAATCAAAATTGGAAAAATTATGAAGATTATTATTAACTTTAGCAAAAAAAGATAATTGATGAATTTTGTAAAAACATATACTTACAGCAATTGGATTTTTGGCAAGGCGCCGCGAGAATAAGCAACCGGAGTGTATTATCATACATGAGGATTGCGATCCGCGCGATACACAGACAATGTCAAGTGCGAAGAGTATAATAAGAGGGATGATAAATGAAACCGGATGAAGATAATAAAGTTTTAATCTTAGGTGCTACTGGAACTTTTGGTAGGAAAATAGCTAGGGGATTAGTGGCAAAAAATATCGCCATTATAATTAGTGGTCGCTATGAAGAACCCTTATTGGCTTTAAAAAAACAACTTTCCAAAGTGGCCGTGGATACATGTATTGATATCCTTTGTTTCGATTTTAAAAAGAGATTATCCCAAGAGTTAATACGGCTTAAGCCGCCATTGGTTATCAATGCTTCTGGCCCTTTTCAGTCCGCTGATTTTACTACAGCAATCAATTGTATTCTTTTAGGCGTAAATTATATTGATTTAGCCGATGCAAGAGAGTATGTGAATGATTTTTTAATGCTAGAAGAACAAGCGATCAAGAATAACTGTATCGCCATTACTGGTGCTAGCACTTTACCTTGTTTGTCAGCGGCAGTTTTAAACTATTATAAAGATGAGTTTAAGACGATAGATTCTTTAGTGTATGGAATTACGTTAGGCCAAAAAACCGAAAGAGGATTAGCTACATTTAAGTCCATCTTAAGTTATGTAGGACATCGTTTACAAGATTTTCGTGGTATGTCGAAAAAAATGTATGGATGGCAAGATCTCTATCGACAAGATTATCCACTATTAGGAAAACGTTGGATGGCCAATTGTGATGTTCCAGATTTAGATTTATTACCGGGCTTTTTCCCTATTAAATCGATCCGATTTTCCGCGGGAATAGAAAGTAATGTTGCGCATCTGGGTTTATGGTTTTTATCTTGGTTAGTCCGATTGAAGTTTCCGATTAAATTAGAAAACCATGCGGAATCCTTGTTAAAATTTAGTCATTACTTTGACTCGTTTGGAACCGATGCCGGCGGTATGCACATGCTCATGTCGGGTACTGATCATAAGGGAAATCATAAGAACATTAAATGGTTTATCGTAGCAAAAAGTGGCGATGGCCCTTATATTCCCACCATTCCGGCAATTCTCTTAGCAAAAAGAATATTACAAGAAGAAATCGTCGAAACTGGAGCGATCCCTTGTATGCATTTAATTTCATTAGAAAGTTATTTAGCAGAATTAAAAAAATTCGATATACATGTTTTTTCAGAAGTCAGTAAAAAATTTTAATATTACTCTTCGCCCTCGAATTTTTGCCTGTGTTGTCGCTCAATTCGCAATCCTCATGTATCTGTAATACACTCCGGTTGCTCATCTTCGCGACGCCTTGGCAAAACATCCGATGGCTGTGAGTTTACTCTTCGCCCTCGAATTTTTGTCTGTTGTCGCTCAATTTGAATGAGCATCATTTAAGTTGTAAAACCCACTTTCTTAATGCTTCATCATCCCCCATATATCCAGGATAAATATAGCTAGGAATAAATGGATGGCCAAAATGATCGGCCGGTTGAATAAAAAATTGCGTAGGAATATTAACCATTGCATTCCCACTCGCTAAAATAAAAGAATTTGCATAAGTATAAGGAGTCATAAAATGGGTTGCATGGCCAATGAGTGTAACGTTTGGAATTTGTAAAAATTCTCTTACGAATAACCAACAACTACTATCGCAACGGCCATCTGTTAACAAAAACACTTTGGTTTTAACGGGATTGTTTATCTTTAATAGTGGTTTTTTTGCTGGTGTCATGACGGGTAGAATGATAATAGATTGATGCTGTTTAGCCGCATTAATTAATTGATCGGAAATATTTTTCTCACCTTTTTTCTGAAAAAAATTAATGTTTGCTGGAGAAACTCTATAAGCGGCTAGCCAAGTTTGATTTAAAATGTGTTTTTTACCCAGTGAGGCAATATAGTCATTGCCATAAAGACTATGTAAAATAGCATGACCATAGTAAGCGGATCCGCCGGTATTTCCGCGTAAATCAAACACAAGGCTTTTTTTGTTGCGATAACTAGGCATGCTTTTTATAATTTTTAATAGAGCATAGTAATTTGGATCAATGTTCTTAATATCGCGCGTCTGAAAAGTCGGAATAGCTATCCAAACACTCTTATCAAAAGTGCGAATAGAAAAAGGCGGCGTTGGTCCAAAAGCAAGTGAACTAGCGTGTTGTTCAAATTTTGCAGTATTAATATTTCGCCAATGCAAGGAATAAGTTTTATTTTTCCCATTTTCTAAAAAAGTACATTGTTTAACTGGGATATACCAAGGGTTCTGCGTATTTAAAAATAAATAAGGAATATAAGACTCCCAAGTGGTTTTCACGTTGACATAACCATTACTGGTAAACGGTAGAACGTAGGTTTTCATTAAACTATCGGGAGAGTATTGATCACAGTTTAACAATTGATCATTGATAAGAGGTAAATCATTCTGCTGATGTTGGCGATAGACTACCGTATAATTACCATTTCGACGTGCTACGATAAAACCAGGCCAATCCGCGTATTGCGGTTTCATCAATGAATTGACATTTAAATGTTCACTATTAAATCCATTAGTATAAAATCGCAATGTTGCGAAATAACCCGCATAAGAATTTACTTTTTTGGCCATTTTTAAACTTTGCTGAAAACCAGGCTCATACCATTGAGTAAATCCAAGCGTTGCATAGCCCGCTGTCGCAGGATCATTTTCTGCAATAAGTTGATGAATAGCGTGGAGGTCTTGTACTGTTTTTAAAGACCAAGAATGATCAGTAATAGCTTGAGACTTCTGTATCGTTATTAAAATTAAGATTAAGATACTAAGAAGTCTTAAATACATGTTAAGTCCTATTTAGTTATAAGCTTAATTTTTGCAAATTTGCCTATTAAATTCAACCGTTTTGCTAGGGGATTCTTGATCATGTCGGCGTTTATGCGCTGGAAAGAAGCTTGCACCGCAAGGATAAATAGATAAATTCGAACGTTTAGGTGGAATAGTGAATTTTTTTAATTCCTTGGGAACATCGGACAAAGAAATTTTTTCTTGTTTTGAGCATATGAGTTGCTCAAACATCGTTTGCGTCAAGCTGTTTTGTCTATTAAATCCACTTAGCAGATGGTTTGCAGCTACTAGATGGGGATGAGCTAAAACGCTATCGAAATTTCTTTGTGTAAAAAGATCGGCATAATAAAGTTTGAAAAGTATACTGGCCACAGCATGTGGATCATTTTTTTTTTGAATAGCGGCTCTGTTTTCTGAGGTTAATAAGTTAACGCTGTGAAGTAAACGTAACACTAAGGCAATTCCTGTGGGGCTAATATGCCTTTCTAAAGCGTTTTTATTCTCAGCATTTAAAAGATTTGCATCATGCAGTTGAATTAAGGCCGAGGATATTTCAAACGGCGAGGGATGTATGAGTATGAGAGAAAAATTTTCTAAATTAAGAATACCTTTATCACGGATTCTAGCTAATCCCATAGCAATATCGAATGGTTTCGTGCTTAATTGATTTAATCTGGTTTGGAAAACATCTTGGGGTATGCCTTTCGGGGAGGTAAAATATTGGTAGAGCTGAACAATTGATTGATAGTCGTTTTGTTTTTTTGTCAGGGGTAAAACCATGGGCATTCCTTGTTATAAATTGAACATTCCCTCTCGCTTTTAAGAAGCGTTTTAAATGGGCGGGCATTATGTCAAGTTTCATTCCAAAAATCTATACGCTTCGCACTTGAATATATGGCGTCTCAAAATGACTAATGGTAAGTAATTGTGGAGAATGTTTCTGCTATGGAACAACCGGTGATACGTTCAATTTTTTCTGGAGACAAACCTTCCTCAGCGAGACATAGTGCAATTTCTCGACATTTTTTTGATAAAACTGTCAGTGCAGCTGCATGCATAAATTGCAGTAATGCATCTTGGATTTCCTTGGATAGACCTATTTTTTCCCATTCTTGTTTCATTTGAGCTTCTAGTTCTGAATTCAACGAATAGCGCATAAATTTTCACCTTATTTAAACTCGAATAGTATGTTAAGTCTAAGCTAATATCAGCATTACTCCTCAAATTCAAATTGCTGAATTTCTTGATTATAACGTATTTCTAAACACTCAGGCAGCGTTGGCACCCAGTCCATAAACGTAAGCAGAGCAACCACCATGTCACGACTAAAATCATGATCATATAGTTGACGAACTAGACTAAATTTTTGTTGAGAGCGACTATTGGGATCCTGCTTGGTTTTTATTGCGGCTAACTGCGCTAATACTACCCAAAGGGGTTGTTACTTTTTTCCAAAACTAGCTCTTTATCCGGATAATCCAGTAGCTTATTTGTACAAAAATTAAACTGAATAATCGTTTTATCCCAAACGATCGATTTATAACTCTCAGGTTTCCAATTAGAGCTATCATCTGTCAAGATGGCTAACACAATAATGGGTTGTTGATAACGTAAATAGAGTCGACAATAATACTCAAATAGGCGTTGAGAAAACTGTAATTGGCGAGCGTTTTGTATCTCTACATGGAGTAATACAACGGCTTTCTTGCCTTCATAAGCATGAACTTGCACTAATTTGTCAACACACCGTTTGCGGTACGAAAACAACAAATAGTTTGGTTAGGAAAATTGGGTCCAACGTCATAAATATTTTGAGATATAACACGCTGTGAAGAATTTTTGCAAATGGAAATAAAGTCGTTAGGTTCAAGATAATGAATAAAAAAATGTTCTCCGAAGGAGGGGGCGGTTTCGGTAAAGTACGTAGGCCTTAGACCAATATTAGCAATGATGTCAAATAGGGCATTCAGCAATTCATAGAGTTTTTTTTCGGCAGGAAAGGGTATGTTCTGTAAATAACCGTGTTCAATGAAGATGATGGAAGCATTAGAGTTACATCGACTGATGCAATCTGAAAGATCAGACCATCTATTGGTCAGTTTAACATGATGTAGGGACCAGCGAGCAATAATAACGTCAAATTTTAAGGAATCCATGCTAAGTTGCTCGGGGGTTATATACTGAATATCATTGCCTTTTATAGCATAGGGGTCCATGCCATAAATAGTTACTGTATTACAAATTTTATGTAAAACTAGAAAATTTGCTAATTCTTTTTCATAGATGCCGTCATCTAATCCAAAGCCTAGCAAATTAATATGACGTTTAGATGTTATTTTTAATAGCTCGTTTTTTACTGCATTATCGGATAGTTGATTATGAGCTTTAAAAGATTGTAATGTTTTTTTGGGATCCAGTTTAATTTTATTGCTAAAGCAATAGTCAATAAAATTATTGCAAATGAAATTTAAGCTTTTATCCGAAGAAAAATAATGTCGTAAATACGGGTGAATTTTTATTTCTTGAAGGTAGAGACTTAGCCAAAAGATAAATTTTTCGTATAGATAGTTCCCAATTTTAGAGTGGTTAACTTGGCGAAGGGCTGCGTTTACTCTGTTGAAATTAGTTAAAAAGCTAAAGATATCAGGCTGCTCTGGGTCCATATATTGTCTGATGGCTTTAAAGAATTGTTCGTTAAGCATTGATTTTTATATACTTTATTAATAAATGGTTCTAAATTGGGTGCGCAATGTAACATAAATATTTTACCTGGTGTTATACTCGGTATCATTTTTTGAATACTCATAATGATACTTATGTAATAAGCTAATCTAGCTTCCTTAAAAATAAAAACTAAATTAATAAGTTAAATAAAATGTATGTAAATCACTCTTTATCTCAGAAATTTTTCATCAAACCAACGCTTACTTATCTTCCTATCCTAGAAAAGCTAACCCATCACGTCTTAATGAAAAAGCAATTTTCATTAAGCGATATTGCTATTGTTTACATTCATCACCCATTGAAAACATCGGTAAATTTAATAGATAGCATGATTCGTTTGGGCGCGATGCCAAAAAATATATTTGTATTAGGGAAAAAATACTCAGAGTGTAAAACGGTTGTTGAGCAAATAACCCGATATGGAGTTCATTATCAGCCATGTTCAGAACAGCTAGGATTAGGTCAATATAGGTATAGTTTTACGCGTGATATTAACTTGTTGTGGAAAAAAGTAAGTGATAATTTAGAAAAAGATATAAAGAAACTACTCATACTCGATCACGGCGGATATGCAACCAGCTTTATTCCTGTCTCTATATTAAAACAACATAAAGTAGTAGCAGTGGAAAAAACGACAGCTGGGCTAATAAAATTTAATAACCAAGGATTACCCCCATTTCCACTTATTAGTGTTGCAGATTGTGCGGCAAAAAAAATATTAGAATCTCCATTAATTGCAGAAGCAATTGTTAGTAGGCTTCTCACTTTAATACCGAAAAACCTCGACATAACATGCGGAATCATTGGTTTCGGCGCTATAGGCAAAGCAATAGCAATTAAACTTCTATCAATGAACTATAAAGTGATGATTTACGATCGTCATTTTCTGTCTTCAAAACCACTCGAAGGAGTCACTTTTACTGATAAATTGCATAAACTTGTTGGATTTTCTGACTATATTTTTGGTTGCACGGGACGGGAATCTATAAAAACTATTGAGCCTTTCATGCATGCCGAAAAAGACAAAACTTTAATAAGCTGTTCTTCTGAGGATAAAGAATTTTTACCATTACTTAAAGCTATACAAAGAAAAAATAATGAACTAGTCCAGGATCCATTTGCTCAGATTCGATTTATTACTGATAAAGGTGCGACTATTCGTATCCTCAAAGGTGGATTTCCCATTAACTTTGATCATTCTGGTGAGTCTGTTCCCCCAAGAGATATTCAATTAACGAGAGCTTTAGTGTTAATAAGCATAGTACAAGCCATTCAATTTTTTAATAAAAAAACCTTATTAAATAAGACAGGTATTTATGCACTTGATGCAAAAACACAACAATTTGTAGCAAATGAATGGCTGAAAACTCAGCCGGTTGTCCGTTATTCTCAGGACATTATTAGAAATTTTCAAAACCTAGATTGGATAATAAAAAACTCTGGAGGTGCCTATGAACCTTGTTCCATTATAGGAAGTTTACCAAATAACACTACATTAAGTTCTGAGCATCCAAAATTAAATTTTAAGTAAGGTTTTAATCCAAAATTATTATTCTTTACAGGGTGGGTTTAAAATGAATGAGCAAACAAAAGGCATAAATGATGAGATAGCTAAGTTACAAAAAATAGTTGAAGATCAAAAAGAGGAGATTTCGCAGTTAAAAAATATTATTGATGATCTTCCAGGTGATATTTATTGGAAACGTTGTGTAGGTGATAAATTGGTTTATTCCGGTATGAATCGTACAGGAACAGACAGTTTACATAAAATGGGTTTTCGATGGAAAATTAATGATATTGTAGGGAAAACCGACGATAGTTTATTTGATAAAGAAACAGCAGATATTTTTATCAGAAATGATTGGGATGTAATCCACGAAGGGGTTGCAAGAACAAAAGAAGAAACGGCTATTTTGCCTTCAGGTAAAAAAATTATCCAATTATCTACTAAACGGCCCTTATTGAATAAGGAAGGACATACCATAGGTATAGCAGGAGTTTCTATTGATATAACGGAACTCAAAGAAACCCAATCCGCATTGCAAATTGCCTTGGAAAAAGCGAAAGCGGCAAGTCATGCTAAGACTGAATTTTTAGAGAACATGCGACATGATATTCGTACGCCGCTAAGTGGCATTGTAGGTTGTGCACGGATTATTCAATCGCAACCGAACGATTCAGAAACGGTATCAGAATATGCTGGAGATCTTGTTCAGTCTAGTGAGTCTCTATTGAACTTTCTTAATAGGATTTTAGAAGGAATTAAAGTGGCTACGGGAGAAATGCCACTCTTAAAAAGAAAGTTTGATTTTAAGAAAAACATTCAGGATATTATTGATCTCAATAAATCACTGGCTGCTAAAAAAAATCTGCCATTAAATCTAGAGATTGATGAAGAAATCCCCCCCTATTTGATAGGGGATCCGGTACGGCTGCAACGAATTATCTTGGAGCTAGTGACCAACGCTCTAAGGTTTACACAACAAGGAAGTATCGATGTTGAAGTAAAACTAAAGAAGCGCGAAACGCAGCAAGATGTGATAGAGATAAAAGTTCGTGATACTGGGATGGGTATATCAAAAGATAAACAAGATGCGATATTTACCCGGTTTACTCGTTTAACTCCTGCTCATCAGGGTATCTACAAAGGACTGGGGTTAGGATTATCCATTGTAAAACAGCTTGTTGATGATCTGGGAGGGGAGATCTACGTAGAGAGTCAACTAAAGCAAGGAACCACCTTTACCTGTCTCATTCCCCTTCAAGAACCCTTGGTTATGGATGATGTTGGGGTAGAAGACCTTCCTGTTCCTAATGAAAGAAAATTCTATAAAAATACTCCTGATATCCTGACTACTGCCAAGAGAGTTGCTCATCAAAATATTAGTATTGATCAAAGAAAAATATTATTAGTCGAAGATGATAAATTAGCTGCTAAAATCGCACAAAGTATTTTGACCGAATTAAATTGCGTAATTGACATAGCACCCGATGCGAAGACCGCCTTGTCATTAGTTCAAGAGAAAGATTATCACCTCATTTTGATGGATATTGGTTTGCCGGATATGGATGGAATTGCGTTAACGCACCGTATCCGTCTACAGCAGTGGCAACGAACTGACACTACACCTATCATTGGGTTAACGGCTCACATTGATCTTGAAAATAGACAGCGTTGTTTAGATGCAGGTATGAATACCGTTATAACAAAACCTTTAAAAAAAGAAACCGCCTTAGAGTTATTGACGACTTTTGTGCCAGATGCATGCATAAATCAAGTTTATTCTCTTACTGATATCAGGCCAGTTACCGGACCGGTATTAGATGTAGAAGCAATGAAAGCTTTGTTAAAAAATGAAGAATTGATTAAGGATTGTATTCATTTAATGCTGATTGGATTAAAAAAAGATCTTGTCGAATTGCCACGATTACATCAATCTGCTAATTGGCAAGCCATACGTGGGATTGCGCACAAAAGGCAAGGAGGAGCTAGCTATTGCGGAGCTAAACGTTTGGAACAAGCTTGTAAGCAGATAGATGATTACATACGCGAACATGGTCCTATTGGACAAACTAATCAACTTTATCGACAATTGATTAAAGAAATGGAATCTGCACAAACAGTATGTGAGGATTATATTAAATAATCTGATAATAAAAATATTTGCTAGAATAAATAAATGTATCTTTTGAAATAAGCCAATTTTTTAATAATTGGCTTAATTTGGGCTAATCAAGATTAATAATATTAATTCATCGCAGGTTTTTGTGCTGGATTGTTCTCAGCTATATTATCTTCTGGCTTAAGAGTAAAAAATGAGCTATTAGATAACGTGAGTAATTTCTTTGGGGGCATAGAAGTAAAGTAATCAAAGGCAATAATTGAATCTGCTCCTTTTTCCAATAAAGGAATAATACGATGGGCAACTTCTACATGTTGTTTATCCGTTAAATAATTATCACGATTGGCTTCGTCTGAGAAATTCATTTCGAAAACGAAGTTTTTATTGGAAATAGAATCTTGACATTTTCCATAACCAAAAGAAGATATACCAGGAAGTTCATTAAATAAATTTGTTAATAACTCGAATGACTTATTAATTTCTACGCTGTTACAGGTATCTTTAAATGGTAAGAAGACTACATGGTTTACAGAAGATTGAATAGGCACTGATTGGTTAGTAAGCTGAGTAGAAGGTTCATATTCAATTGAAAAAATATCTTCTTCGTTAAGTGAAGGTTTTAATTGTTCTAAAAGCTCAATATATTCATTTTCTATTTCCGATTTGAATTTAGCAGCGTCACCCTCTATTGCAATTTTTAAGAGGTAATTGTAACCTTTATTTCTTCCTTCGGAACTTTGGTAAGCACCATGCTCGATTAGATAAGTGACCCTATCTATTTTTTTAGATTTTAAAAAATCGTTAAAATGAGTAATAACAGGTTTTGAGCATTCTTTTAATGAAAAAAGTTTAATGAAATGATAATTCATATTTTCTCCGATTTATTTAAGGTAAATATTCTTTAAATTTGAGGGATATTTAATCGACAGTTAAGCTTTTCCATACTTTATATTCCTCCAATACATAGGTCAAACCATGTTTAATGGCAACCGACATAATTTCTGCTTTAGAATGACATTGTAATTTTATTTTTAAATGATGCACATACCAACGTGCGGTTAATAATGAAATTTTTAAAAGAATAGCAATTTTTTTTAAGGTATAACCATAAAGGATGTATCTAAAAACTTCTAATTCACGTCGTGTTAGATATTCATTACAAAATGGTTCGCCTAAATAAAAACGTTGCTTTTCTAGATCAAATTTTCCTTCTTTTTTTGTAAGTAAATAACCTGTTATATCAACATAAGAACCAATAACCCCCACACAATTTTCATTGTTATCCATGAGTTGTGTTTTGGTAACTAAAATATTGGCTATTCCTTTAGGTTGAGATTGAATTTCAGGAATA